>NZ_JAGWUA010000071.1 GCF_028868675.1 Bradyrhizobium sp. | reverse complement strand
AACTCACGGTCGGCCGCTCGTTCATTCTCGTGAACGATCACGACCCCAAGCCGCTCTACTACCAGCTGGAGGCCGAATATCCCAAGCAGTTCTCCTGGACCTATGTCGAGAGCGGTCCCGCCGTCTGGCGCGTTGAGATTGGAAAACGCGCCGCGGCGGCCTGAACGGCACCAAGCGTGCGGGAGCGAGGCGGTATCGCTTCGCTCTCGTCCAATTGCGAGAAGAAGTCATGCTCGGCGCATCCCTGTCCAGATGGACGATGACCTATTTTGCGGTTGCAGTTTCCGCGCTGCTCGGCGCGGAGGTGCTGATGGTGGCCGGCTTCGGCTTTCCCAGCCAACCGATTGTTGCGCCGCAGACTCTCGTTCTCGTGCATCTCGTCGCCATCGGCTGGCTCAGCCTGCTCTTGTCGGGAGCGCTCATTCAGTTCGTCCCGGTCCTGGTCACGAAACCATTGGCGCATCCCGAATTGCCCATCGTCGCACTCGCGCTTCTGGTGGCGGGTCTCGGCAGTCTGCTGCTCGGCTTTCTCGGCATGGCCGGGTTTCCCGTGGGCTCCGTGCCCTGGTTGCCGCTGGGCGCCATCGGTCTCGCGGGCGGCTTTGCGCTCAATCTGTGGAACCTCGGCCGCACGCTCTGGTCGGCTCGCCCGATCGGTCTGCCCGCCCGCTTCGTCGCGGCGGGTCTCTTGAGCCTCGTGGGCGTCGTCACGATGGGAGCGATTTTCTCGCTCACGCTCGGCGGATGGACGACCAATGCTGCCCTCCTGCGCCTCACGTCCGAGGGTATTCCGCTTCACGCCGCGCTCGGGCTCGGCGGCTGGCTCACCTTCACCGCCATGGGCGTCAGCTATCGGCTGCTTGCGATGTTCATGCTCTCCCCCGAAGCCGAGCACCGCAGCAGCCGCATCGCGTTCCTGGCCGGCACCATGGCCATCCTGGTGATCCTGATCGGCGGTCCTGTCTGTCTGCTGATCTTCGGTCGGGGAGTAGTCCATCCGCTGCTCGTAGCGCTCGCGCTCGCGCTCGTTAGTCTCGTTCTCTATGGCCACGACATCGTGCGGCTCTATCGGACGCGCAAGCGGTCGAAGATCGAGCTCAACGCTCGCATGGTGGCGTGGGCGCTGGGCAGCCTCGGACTCGCAGCTTTGCTGTTGCTGGCCGTGACGCTACTCGGGCCGACCGATCGCGAAATCGGAGGAGTTGTGTTCCTTCTCGCGTTCGGCTGGCTCACCGGGCTTGGCCTCGCCAAGCTCTACAAGATCGTCGCCTTTCTCACCTGGCTCGAGCGTTACGGTGGGCTGCTGGGCAAGCGTCCGACGCCGCGCGTGCAGGACCTCGTCAACGAACCGCGGGCCATGCCCTGGTTCTGGCTCTATTTCGCAGGCGTCGGAGTTGCGTCTCTGGCGGCGCTCCTCGACGCTCCTCTGGTGTTCCGGGCGGCCGCATTCGCCATGCTGATTGCCACGGCGAGAATATCCTTCGAACTCCTGCTGACCCGCAATCTGGCCGCGGTGCCGGAGGCGCTGTTGCCCGACGGCCATCGCGCATGGGCGCAGCTGCATCTGCCAATTTTGCAACGCCAGAAAGGATGGAGGACTGACGAATGACACAAGCTTCCTGCGAACTCGACGTACGGCCGATCCTACGCTCCGGCGGAGAGCCCTTCTCGGCCATCATGCAGGCCGTCAACGGCTTGAGCGCTGGACAGGCGCTCCGGTTACTGGCGACGTTCGAGCCGGTGCCGCTCTACGGAGTGCTGGGCAAGAAGGGATTCGACCATGCCGCGCGAGAGATCGGCAACGGCGATTGGGAGGTGCTGTTTACGCCGCAGGGGCAAGCTGCAAGCGCCCGGCCGATCCCCGACGGCGCCGCGGCTTCGGGATGGCCCGTGCCCTTGCATCGGCTCGACAACCGCGACCTCGATCCGCCGGAACCAATGGTACGCACGCTTGCGGCCGTCCAGGAATTGCGGCCGGGCGAGGTGTTGTGCGCTCTTCTTTGCCGCGAGCCGGTATTCCTGTTGCCCGAACTCGGCAAGCGAGGATTCGAATGGCAGGGCGGGTTCGAGGCGGATGGGACGACGTACAGGCTCCTGATACGCAAGGGCGCCCAGAGGGAGGCGGCCGAATGACCAACGCCGGCGATCTGGTCGTGCGGAATCCCCGATGGAGCCCGGAGATGATGAGCCAGCCGGCAAAGGCACATCCGGGAATCGGTCGATGACGCAGACCCCCATCGGCGCCGGTCTCGACTACTCCGCGCCGGCTCCACTCGTCTCGCCGCATGAGCCGGTCAATTTGCTGTTGCTCGATGCCTTGCAGAAGCTTGCGGATGCCGGCGAGGCGGATGCGGCCTGCCGCATTGCCGGCAAGGCCTGCGCCATCCTCCGTCGAACCTCGCCAAGGGACGAGCGGCGCTTCAATGCCTTGCTGCACCGCCTGGTGCGCAAGCTATGATCGATCTCGTGGAGAAAGCCGTGCGCCGGCCGGCGGGGCTGCTGCAATTTGCAAAACATCGAGTTCACGTATATCTTTCGCCACTCTGCACCACCTTGGTCGATTTGATATCCGCATGCGACTAACGAATTTTACCGACTACGCGCTCAGACTGCTGATGTACGCAGCCGCCCATGACGACCGGCTGATCACGATCGAGGAGGTGTCCGAGGTCTACAAGATCTCGCGTGCGCATCTGATGAAGATCACGAATGCCCTGACGCGAGCAGGCTTCCTCAAGGCCGTGCGCGGACGCTCCGGCGGGCTGACGCTGGCAAAACCACCGCGCAAGATACGACTGGGCGACGTCGTCCGCGTCACAGAACCCGATTTCGCGCTGGTCGAATGCTTTGCCACGGGCAACCAGTGCAACATCACACGCAGCTGCCGGCTGCGCGGCATCTTCCATGAGGGGCTGGACGCGTTCAATGCGGTGCTCGACAAGCACACGCTCTCCGACCTGATGCTCAGGCCAAAGGACTTTGGCGCTCGACCCGCCGCATGATGACCGGCAACCGCTCCGACACAGCCGTCAGGCGGCCCGCGCAGATAACCTCGCCGGTCGATCGGCGGCGGACCGCGCCGCCGCCACTGCCATCCAATCGCGCAGAAGCCCCCTGTCCTCCTTCGAGAATGACGCCCGGCGCTTGAGATCATCCAGCGTTTCGCCGGGGTGGCATCGCTCGAACCACTCGCGGATGAGCGACTCCAGATAGGCCCGCTCCGCGTCGTCCGCCGGATCGACGTGGTGATGTGAGTTGCTCAACATTTCGATTTCTCCGTCGTGGGATTCCCGCTGAAGCTGCTGCGCTGGAGGATCGACATGATCCATGCAGCAGGATCATCGCTTGACATCGTCGCTCTTCAAGATGTATTTTATGTATATCTTTTAGCCCGCCTCGACAAGGAGAACCTTCCATGATCGAGAGCCTCCAGCAGGCCGACTCCCAAGCGCTGCCCGACCGCGTCATAGAGTTCAGCGACAACACGTTCGTCGTGGACGCCGCACTCATTGGCGAGCTTCTGCGCGTACCGGCAACCAGTGTGCCGATCCTGATGCGTGAGGGACGGATTACGAGCGTCTGCGAGCGCGGAGCCGGAGAGGACGAAGGAGAATTTCGCCTCACCTTCTTCTACCGGAGCCACCGCGCGCGCCTGATCACGGACTCGGCAGGCCGCCTCCTCCGGCGATCGGCGGTCGACTTCGGTGGCCGCTCGATACCGGACGCCCCGCACCGGGCGGCCGGCTGACGACCATGACGTTGCCACCGGCACCAGGAGACGAGAGATGACCGACATTCATTCCATCCAGGGCGTAGAGCTGCCTGGCGGCAGTCTCGAAATCGAGAAGATGCCGGGGCATTGGCTGCTTGCCCGCCTCGGCAAGCGGGTCCTGCGTCCAGGAGGTCTCAGGCTGACGCGGGCGTTGCTCGAAGATCTGGCCGTCGGCCCGGCAGACGAGGTGGTGGAGTTCGCGCCCGGTCTCGGCGTCACCGCCCGCATGATCCTGCAACACGAGCCGCAGCGCTACACCGCAATCGAGCGCGACGCCCAGGCGGCGCAATGGACCTCTCGACAACTGCCGCGCGCTCCCCACATTTCAGTCGTCGTCGGTCACGCCCACCAGACCCTGCTGCCCGCCGCGTCCGCTTCGCTCGTCGTCGGTGAGGCGATGTTGAGCATGCAGACCGCGGAGCACAAGCGTCGGATCGCGGCCGAGGCGTTCCGGCTGCTGCGTCCCGGCGGCCGGTACGGCATTCACGAACTCGCCATCGTCCCGGACGACATGCCATCCGACCGCCAGCGCGAGATCGATCGCGCCCTTTCATCGGTCATTCACGTCGGTGCCCGTCCGCTTCGCAGCCAGGAATGGAAAGCCCTTCTGGAGAGCGTCGGGTTTCGCGTCGTTGCCCTCGGCCACGCCCCGATGCATCTGCTTCGGCCGCTTCGGCTGATCGAGGACGAAGGCCTCTTTGGAGCTCTGAGGCTCGTCAGAAACCTCGCGAAGGACGGCGCGGCGCGACGCCGCGTCATGGCCATGCGATGGGTGTTCGAGCGCCATCGGTCAAACCTCAGTGCCATCTACATGGTTGGGCAAAAGGATTAGACCCAAGCTGGCAGGCGGAAATGCAACCAACAATCAATTGCGATCGGCGCCTCGCTAAGATATAGACAAACTATCTCTTAGTTTGCTGACGACGGCAGGCGGTCCTCGCCGCGTCGTGGCGTTGCCGTCGGACGCCTTGAACTCAGAGGAGGCCGTGACGGGACTTGGGGCGAGATGGGATGATCGGACAACTCACACGAAACGAACGTCAGGGCGCGCTCCTCATTCTGATCGCACTCGCCATCCTCGGCCTGGCGATGGCGGCCGTCGGCCGCGACGATCCGCTCGGCGGCCAGGGGGCACTGGTGATGGTCGCGGCGCTGGCTGGATTGTTCGGCGTGATCTCACGATACTACGCCCCCGAACCCGGCCCCGACAGGGTCTCGCGCTACTATGACGAGCCGAGCAAGGTCGGCATCATCATCGCCATGGGCTGGGTCGTGTTCGGCCTGTTCATCGGCGACTGGGTCGCCTGGCTGCTGGTCGATCCGAACCTGACGTTCCACGCGGCATGGTCGAGTTTCGGTCGCATTCGTCCCGTCCATACCACCAGCGTGATCTTCGGCTTCGGCGGCAATGCGCTGATCGCGACGTCATTCTACGTGATGCAGCGCACGTCGCGCGCACGACTGCCGGATCAGCTCAGCCCGCTGTTCGTGCTGTTCGGCTACAACCTGTTCTGCGTGCTTGCCGTAGCCGGCTACATGATGGGCATCACACAATCGAAGGAATATGCCGAACCCGAATGGTATGCCGACATCTGGCTGGTCGTCGTCTGGATCACGTATTTCGTCATCTATCTCCGTACGCTGGCCCGCCGCAAGGAGAAGCATATCTACGTCGCCAACTGGTACTACCTCGCATTCATTCTCGTCGTCGCGGTTCTCCACATCGTCAACAATCTGGCTGTTCCAGTCTCGTTCGGTCACGCCAGGAGCTATTCGCTGTTTTCGGGCGTCCAGGACGCGATGACCGAATGGTGGTACGGCCACAACGCGGTCGCTTTCTTCCTGACTTCCGGCTTCCTCGGCATGCTTTACTACTATCTGCCCAAGGTTGCCGGGCGGCCGATCTTTTCCTACCGGATGTCCATCATCAACTTCTGGGGCATCACTTTCTTCTACATGTGGGCTGGGTCGCACCACCTTCACTACACGGCTCTGCCGCAGTGGGTGCAGACGCTCGGCATGACGTTTTCGTTGATGCTGCTGGTGCCCTCATGGGCCTCTGCCGGCAACGCTCTCCTGACGCTCAACGGCGCCTGGCACAAGGTGCGGGACGATGCCACGCTGCGTTTCATGATGGTTGCCGCGGTATTCTACGGCCTGGCGACCTTCGAGGGATCGTTCATGGCCATCCGCCCGGTCAATTCGCTCTCGCACTACACCGATTGGACGATCGGACATGTCCATGCGGGCGCGCTCGGCTGGGTGGCGATGATCACCTTCGGCTCGATCTATGCGTCCGTGCCGTGGCTGTGGAAGCGCGATGGAATGTTCTCGCCGCGGCTGGTGGAGGTGCACTTCTGGCTCGCCGTCGCCGGCACGGTCATCTACGTGATGGCGATGTGGAATTCCGGAATCGTGCAGGGGCTGATGTGGCGCACCTACAATGACAGCGGCACGCTGGCCTATTCCTTCGTCGACTCGGTCGTCGCGATGCATCCCTATTACATCGCCCGTGCGATCGGCGGACTCATGTTCCTCCTCGGTTCGCTCGTCGGCTGTTACAACATCTGGCTGACGATCCGGACCGCTCCGCAGGTGGCCGGTCGCACGGCCTCGGAGTTTCCAGATGCGGCGCCGATCGGCGCTCCCGTTCTTCAGCCGGGGGAGTGAGTCGTCATGTTCGGACTGCACTACCGGCTGGAAACCAAGGCGATGGGGCTCGTTCTCGCGATCATTGGCGTTTCGAGCATCGGCGGCCTGGTCGAGATCGCGCCGCTCTTCACCATCCACCAGACGGTTGAGGAGGCCCCCGGCATGCGCCTCTACACGCCGCTGGAGATCGCGGGGCGCAACATCTACATGCGCGAAGGCTGCTACGCCTGCCACTCGCAGATGATCCGAACCCTGCGGGACGAGGTCGAGCGCTATGGCCCATACTCGCTTGCGGTCGAGTCGAAGTACGACCATCCGATGCTTTGGGGCTCCAAGCGTACGGGACCCGATCTCGCAAGGATCGGCGGAAAGTACTCCGACGAGTGGCATGTCCGGCACCTGAACAATCCGCGAGACGTGGTGCCGGAATCGATCATGCCGGCCTACGATTTCCTGTCGCGAACCGAGCTACGCAAGGACGACCTGGGCGAGCATCTGGCGGCGTTGCGCAAGGTCGGTGTGCCCTATACCGACGAGATGATTGCCAATGCCAGCTCCGATGCCTACGGCCAGGCCGCGCCGGATACGCCCTATGCCGAGGGTGTCGTCAAGCGCTATGGCGCCGCGACCAACGTCGCCAGTTTCGACGGCAAGTCCGGCGAGCTGACCGAAATGGACGCGCTCGTCGCCTACCTCCAGATCGTAGGCCGCCTGACCGATGCGGCCTACAAGCCCGTCGCCTCCGCGGAGTGACCACATGTTCGATCATGACACGCTCGTCTGGGTCTCGAAGTCGTTCGGTCTCTTCTATCTGATCGCGCTCTCCCTGATCGTGGTCGCCTACGCCTATTGGCCGTCGAACAGGAAGACGTTCGACCGCGCCGCGCGAGCGATCCTCATCGATGAGGACAAGCCATGGGAGTAAGCGAGCGCGATCCGTACACCGGGCATCAGACGACGGGACACGAATGGAACGGGATCAAGGAGCTGAACACGCCGGTTCCGCGTCCGGTCTATTTCTTCCTGATCGTGACCGCGTCGTTTGGCTTCGTATACTGGCTGTTGATGCCGTCCTGGCCGCTGGGGACGACCTATTTCAAGGGACTGCTCGGCAGCGATCAACGCGCCGTCGTGCAGCAATCCCTCCAGGAAGCAAAGCTCGAGCGCGCCCAATGGACCGACAGGATCGCACGGGAAAGCATCGCCCAGGTCCAGACCGATCCACGATTGATGCAGGTGGTACGGGAGACCGGTCCCTCCTTGTTTGGCGACAATTGCGCCGCCTGCCATGGCCGCGACGCGCGGGGCAACCGAGGTTTTCCCGATCTCACCGCCGACTCGTGGCTGTGGGGAGGCACGCCCGAGGCGATTGCCGAGACGATCCGGGTCGGGATTAATTCCACGCATCCGGACAGTCGAACTTCGCAGATGCCCGCTTTTGGTCGCGACGGCGTTCTCGCGCGCAAGGATATCGACAACGTGGTCGCCTATGTGCGAACCCTGTCCGATCTTCCAACCGCCGATGCGTCGCCGGAGGCAATTGCGGCAGGCAAGTCCGTCTTTGCGGCCAATTGCGCCGCATGCCACGGCGAAGACGGCAAAGGCAACACCGAGATGGGATCGCGTAACCTGACCAATCGGTCGTTTCTCTATGGCAGCGACACCTCGTCGCTCGTGACGACCGTATTCAACGGCCGGCAGGGGCACATGCCGACATGGGAGCACCGGCTGTCGGCGCTTGATCGCAAGATCCTCACGCTCTATCTCCTCGATTTGCGGGCAGCCCGCCGATGAGCGACCTTGCGTCGACCGAGCGAGCTCAGCCGACCAGGACGACGGTCTGGATCGGTGTCGCCGCGGTGCTGCTCCTGGTGCTCGGCGCCAATGCTCACCTCGTCTACGTCGCCGTGCGGTCGCAACCCTCCTGCGTCGTGCACGTCAGGCAGGGAGAAATCGCAAAGGGCGCCGGGAGCTTCAGTGCGGCCCAGTCGGCCTGTTCGCTATCCGAGCGCGTTCCATCCGGAAGGTGAGGCAGATCATGACAACCATTCCTGCCGTCGTGCCGCCGATTCCGCGGGACAACATTTGGAAGCGGCACCATGGCCGTGCGGCAGCGTTCCAATGGCTGCTCGCCGGCTGGCGGGATTTTCGCGTACAACCGCTGCAGAGCCTGTTCTACGGGATCGTCATCTTCCTGATATCCGCCGGCATCGTCGTCGGGCTGTTCGCCTTCGAACTGGATTCCATTCTCTTTCCCGCCCTCGCGGGCTTCGTCGTGGTCGGCCCGATCCTTGCGATCGGCCTTTACGAGAAGAGCCGTCGCCTGGCGGCCGGCGAGCCCGTTACGCTCGCCAGGATGATCTTCGTCCGTCCGGCGTCCGGCGGGCAGGTTCTCTTCACCGGCGTGCTGCTGTGCGGACTGATGCTGCTTTGGATGCGTGCAGCAGTGATCGTCTACGCCCTGTTCTTCGGGTTGAGGCCGTTTCCCGGCCTGCAACAGCTCGTTCCGATGCTGTTCACGACGCCGACCGGTTGGGCCATGCTGGTGGTCGGGACGGCGATCGGAGCCCTGTTCGCCGCCTTCTCCTTTGCGATCAGCACATTTGCAATTCCCATGTTGCTCGAGGAGCGACTCGATGCGCTCACGGCGATGGGTTCGAGCATGGCTCTCGTCTGGAACAATCTGCCGGTAATGCTGACCTGGGGAGCAATCGTGCTCGGGCTCTTCCTGACGTCCATCGCCACCGGCCTCATCGGGCTGATCATCGTATTCCCGGTTCTCGGGCACGGGACCTGGCACGCCTGGCGCGCGTTCAAGCTGTAATGGTCCATGGCCGAACCGCCTCTAATGCAGAATTTCCTCTACCTGATCCCGATCTCGGTGACGTTGGGCGCCATCGGGCTCGCGGCATTCATGTGGTCGCTGCGGAGCGGACAATACGAGGACCTCGATGGCGCGGGACATCGAATCCTCGGAGATGAGGACGACAGGCCTCTCTGAGGGTGCAGAGAGCGCATGGCGTCCATGGCATTTTGGCTGGGTCATGCTCCCACGGCCGTCGGCCTGTTGCGCGCGCGGGACAGGCGATCATGTGCCTTGCGCGCGGCCGTCCTGGTGATGACTGCGGCAGAGAAACCGCCAGTCGGAGGATCTAGATTTCCTCGCGCGCATGCGTCTGCGCGTCATAGATCCTGATCTGAAGCATGGGAAAACGTTTCTTTAGTTCTTCTCCACCTGCCCTGGCGCCGTCTCTGGTTGCAAATTCGGCTTTGAGTCGGCCGTCCACTTCAAGCGCGTAACCAGAGGCCGGCAGTTCGCGGGTAGCTGCAACCATTTCATTCCCATTGTGCAGTGAGCGGTTGGGAATGATGGGTAGCGTGAGTCGCCCAAACCACGCTAGACCCACCTGCCCGATGATCGGCCATCGCAATCGGCCTATCAGTCCGCCTTGTCGGAAGTTCGATCGGGTGAATGCGCATCGCACGGTTGGCGTCGCATACCACGGTTCTTCGGTGGTTTGGTTCTCGACGGCTACGACACGTCAGACCGGACGAACGATCTTACGCAGCAGTTCCGATACCAAACCAATGAAGGCCAACGTCCAGGCTACCAGCGCCGCCGCAAAAAACACGGGCGGCAAGGGGGCGAGGAACGGCAGTTCAAGCGCCGCCGCCATCTGCTTAGTCGCGACCGTATACATTCCCAAAGGAAAAACAGCTCCCCAATACAGGGGGTCATAGCGCAGCGGAAATCGCCGGATCAGGTGTCGCCACACGCCCAGCACGAGCAGCATGGGAATCCACCACGTGCCGGCGGCCCAGTAAAAGACGGTGAAACCCTTGAGGAAGGGCAGCAGCGAGGCGAGAAACGGCGCATCCGGCGTGTTCTGCACCAGTCGTGCGCCGGCCAGGGTCGAGATCGCCATCGCGCCCATGGTGATCCAGTAAGGAGGCGTCAGGTCGCCCGGAGAGAAAGCAAAGAAAACGCAGCGGTAGAAGATGAGCGAGATGATCCAGATATAGAGCATGCCGCCCCACAGCCACATCGACAGCGCGAAGAAATTGAGTTCCAGACGAAGCTGTTGCGGCCATTCACTGGCGATCAAGGCCGCCAGAACGGCGATCGACTGGGTGGCGACGACTGCGATCAGCCATGCGCCAGTCAGACCTTCCTCAAGTGGCGGCTTGTCTCGTTTGACCGTAAATGCGGTGAAGATCGTGTAGGTGAGGCCGATCCACAGCACTGTGCCGAGGGCCAGGAAAACGGTTGCCGCCGCCAGGCTGCCGGCCATCAGCAGAAACTGGTTGCCAAGAATGCAGGACGCCGCGACCGCCGTGAAAAAACCCGGCCCAATCCGGTGGTCGGTCATGTCGGCAAAGAAGAGCCCCGGATACCGGACCGAACGCAATGCCGTCAGGCACGTCAATACGACATAGGCACCGAGGTTGAAGGCAAACAATCCCGTCGCAAGAATGGGCAATCCGAAATCCCGAGCCGCAATCGAAACGATCCCGGTCGCCATCACGAGGGCAAAATAGGCGGGCGACAGGTGTTTCACCCGGAATTCCTTGATCGAGGCCACGGGTCCGCGCGGAAAACGAGATTAGCCGTCGTCCTCGACGTTTTGCAACGACGCACCAGTTGAGCGGTTCATTGTACGAGTGGGATATCCACGCCCCCCAGATCGATCCCCATGATCTCGGCCTGGCCGGCGAGAAGCGAGACGTACTGCCGCAGCGCTTTCGCCTCAACGCCCTGTTTGAGGCGCTCGGAGATGCGTTCTTTGACCACGTCGAACGGCAATATGTTTCCCGGAATTCTCTTGTCGACAGCCACGAGATGAAAGCCGTAGCGCGTCTTTACCACCTCAGGAAGTATCCCGGTTGACTCCAGACGAAAAAGCACACGCTCGAATTCCGGCACGGTATCACCGCGGCCAATCTGACCCAGGTTGCCGCCGTGCAGCGCCGACGGGCAGTTGGACAGCTCGAGGGCCACGGCGGCGAATCGCTCAGGTTGACCCAAGAGCTCATTCAAAGTCTGCTCTGCGTGCTCGCGGAGCGCACCCACGTTCACTCCCGGTGCGACCTGGAAGAGAATATGTCGCGCATGCACCAGCTCGCCGCTTTCGAATTCATGGCGGTGATGCTCGTAGTAGCGTCGGCATTCCGCTTCGATCGGCTCCGGGGTTCTCACCTCCTGTCGCAAGAGTGTTTCAATTGCTGCGCTCACCTCGCCTTCGTTCCGGGTGTCACTATCGATCACCCCGACGGCAATGGCACGTTGGCGCAAGAGCTCGCGGACGGCGGCGAACTGCGCGGATTCGTCGCGCAGGGATGATACGGCGACACCATTGACGAGGACCGTCATAGCCGAACGGGCTCCTTGGCCCTCGTCCGCGGCGTGCGCACGATCTGATATGGCCGAACCAGATAGGCGAGTGCGCCGGCGCCGCTCCAGATGTGAATCATGCGCGTGAAGGGTGAAATCAGGAAAATCGTGAAACCCAGCAGGATGTGCAGCTTGTAGACCGGCGGAACGTCCGTCATGAACGCTGCCGCGCCGCCGTCGAGCGTCACGATGCCCTTCACATAACTCGTCAACACCTCAAACAGCGCACCATCCATGTGATACGCCGACAGCGGAACGGTCAGCAGGCCGAGCGCAAGCTGAAGCCACAGCATGAGCACCACCGAGAGATCCCATTTGCGGTTGTTGAGCCGGATACGCGGCTCGGCGAGGCGGCGGTGAATGAGGATCGTGAGACCGATGATCGCAACCAAACCCGCGATGCCTCCCACCACCATGGCGAGAAGCTGATGCGCCGCCGGCGTCAGCGCCCAATCGACCGCCCAATGCGGCGCCAGAAAACCGGCGAAGTGGCCGAGGATCACGATGATGACACCGTAGTGAAAGAGGTTCGAGCCGAGCCTCAGCTCCCGCTTGCGCAGCAGCTGCGAGGAATCACTTTTCCAGGTGTAAGGCTCCCGATCGAATCGGATGAGGCTGCCGATGAGGAGCACCACCAGGCAGATGTAGGGGTACACAGCGAACAGGAGCGTGTTCACGTAGGTGTTGGAGAGCATGGCCTATCTCCCTTGGTTACCCGGCCCGCCGCCAGGCGGCGCATCCGCGAAGGCTGGGCGTTCGTCCCAATCGCGGTCAAGCTCGTCCTCCTGCTCGCTCACCGGCGGCACCTTGGCGCCATCGACCGGCTTCTCGCCAGCAATCACGAGCAGCGCCTGCAGGACGGCGGCGTATCGGCTCCGTCGCGCCACGAGCGCGCGCGCGATGGATGTCAGGATATGAGCGCAGTCGGCGAGGAGGTCATGCGCTTCGGCACGGTCGCGGCAGCTCAGATATTCCAGCACCACGGGGAGGAAGTCGGGCAACTCCCGGGAGGAAAGCTCAAAGCCGGCCGCGGTGTAGAGCCGTTTCAGCTCGACCATTGCATTGCCCCGGTCGCGGCTGTCGCCGTGCAGGTGCTCGAATAGATGCAGCGACAGCGCGCGCCCGCGATCGAACAGGTCGACGTAACGTTCCTCGGCGGAGAACACATCTCCCCGACCGATCTCGGCGATCAGTTCGAGCAGGTCCGCGCGCTCGCGAGGGCCGACGAGCGGCGAGCGGCGGATCGTGTCCGCGATCTCGGGTAGCGCCTCGCGCATCTCGTCAGTCGGGTACGAAAGCAGGGCGCTGAACGCCTTGAAGACCAACATGAGCCGCGCCTCACGTATCCACCGGCCGCACGGGCGTGAGCTTCCGTCGGCCCATCTTGCCCCCGAACAGGGTCGAGTGCGGCGGCCCGAAGTCGCAGCCATTGCCGAAGGTGAAACCGCAGGAACCTCTGAGGCCATAGGCATCCTCTGCCTGCTCGCGGTGGCTGGTCGGGATCACGAAGCGATCCTCGTAGTTCGCGATGGAGAGATAGCGGTGCATCTCTTCCACCTGCGCAACTGTGAGGCCGGCCTGCGCCAGCACCGCCTTGCCGTCTCCTTCGCCGAGCTGGCGCTGGCGGAAGTAGATGCGCATCGCGAGCATGCGTTCGAGTGCCGAGACGATCGGTGCTTCAGCACCCGCCGTCAGCAGATTGGCGAGATAGCGCACCGGGATGCGCAGCGAACGCACGTCGGGAATCTCGCCGACGGTCTCGACGGCGCCGGCGTTCGCGTGCGACTGGATCGGCGAGAGCGGCGGCACGTACCAGACCATGGGCAGCGTGCGGTATTCCGGGTGCAATGGAAAGGCAATCTTCCAGTCAACCGCCATCTTGTAAGTCGGCGATCGCCTGGCGGCCTCGATCCAGGCATCCGGCACGCCGTCGGCGCGGGCCTGTGCAGCGACCTCCGGGTCATTCGGATCGAGGAAAAGCTTGAGCTGGGCTCCATAGAGGTCCTGCTCGTCCTCGACGGAGGCGGCACGCTCGATCCCATCCGCATCGTAAAGCAGCACGCCGAGATAGCGGATGCGACCGACGCAGGTCTCCGAGCAAACGGTCGGTTGTCCGGCCTCGATCCGCGGATAGCAGAAGATGCACTTCTCCGCCTTGCCCGAGGTCCAGTTGTAATAGATCTTCTTGTATGGACAGCCGGACACGCACATGCGCCAGCCCCGACACTTGTCCTGATCGATCAGGACGATCCCGTCTTCCTCCCGCTTGTAGATCGAGCCCGACGGACAGGAGGCGACGCAACTCGGATTGAGGCAGTGCTCGCAGAGCCGCGGCAGATACATCATGAAGGTGTTTTCGAACTGGCCATAGATATCCTTCTGCACCGCCTCGAAGTTGTAGTCCTGCGAGCGCTTGTCGAACTCACCGCCCAGGATCTCTTCCCAATTCGGCCCCCATTCGATCTTGTCCATCGGACGGCCGGTGACGAGCGAAAGCGGCCGGGCGACGGGAGTGGTCGGCAGCTCGGGGGCGATGTGCAGATGCTCGTAATCGAAGGTGAAGGGCTCGTAGTAGTCGTCGATCTCCGGCAGATGCGGGTTGGCGAAGATCTTCGCCAGGATGGCAAGCCGGCCGCCCTGTTTCGGGACGATCTTGCCGCTCCTCTTGCGTTCCCAGCCGCCCTTCCAGCGCTCCTGGTTCTCCCAGTCCTTCGGATAGCCGATGCCCGGTTTCGTCTCGACATTGTTGAACCACGCGTATTCCATGCCCTGGCGCGAGGTCCAGACATTCTTGCAGGTCACCGAGCAGGTATGGCAGCCGATGCACTTGTCGAGATTGAGCACCATGGCGACTTGCGCGCGGATTTTCATGGCCTTGCCTCCTCGGCGATCGGATCCACCGGATTGGAGCGGTCGAGCCACTCCACCTTGTTGAGCTTGCGTACGATCACGAACTCATCGCGGTTCGATCCCACCGTGCCGTAGTAGTTGAAGCCATAAGCGAGCTGGGCATAGCCCCCGACCATGTGCGTGGGCTTTACGACCGTGCGGGTGACGGAGTTATGGATGCCGCCGCGCTGGCCTGTGATCTGCGACCCCGGCACGTTCACGATCTTTTCCTGCGCGTGATACATCAGGCACATGCCCACATGAACGCGCTGACTGACGACCGCGCGTGCAGCGATCGCGCCGTTGAGGTTGAAGAGTTCAATCCAGTCGTTGTCGGCAATGCCGGCCTTCTTCGCGTCGACCTCCGATAGCCATACGATCGGCCCGCCGCGGGACAGCGTGAGCATCAGAAGGTTGTCGGTGTAGGTCGAATGGATGCCCCATTTCTGGTGGGGCGTGATGAAGCTCAGCACGATTTCGAGCTCACCGTTGCTCTTCTTGCCCAGCATGTCGGCGACCGTACGCGTGTCGATCGGTGGCCGATAGACGGCAAGACTCTCGCCGAAATCGCGGAACCAGCGATGATCCTGATAGAATTGCTGGCGACCGGTGAGCGTGCGCCAGGGGATCAGCTCATGAACGTTGGTGTAGCCGGCGGTATAGCTCACATGCTCGCTCTCGATACCGGACCATGTCGGCGAGGAGATGATCTTGCGCGGCTGGGCCTGCAGGTCACGGAAGCGGATCTTCTCATCCTCGCGCGTCTCGGCAAGATGCGTATGGTCGCGTCCGGTCGCCTCACCGAGCGCGCGCCATGCCTTGACGGCCACCTCGCCGTTGGTCTCGGGCGCGAGATAAAGGATCACTTCGGCGGCATCGATGTCCGTCTCGATCCGGGGCCGCCCATGCGTCGGGCCGCCGTCGTTGACCCGGTAGTTCAGGCTCCCAAGCCCCTTCACTTCATCCTCGGTGTTCCACGAGATGCCCTTGCCGCCGTTGCCGAGCTTGTCGGCAAGCGGCCCAAGCGCCGTGAACCGGCGATATGTGTTGGGATAGTCGCGTTCGACCAGCGTGATCTGCGGCGCGGTCACACCCGGCACGAAGTCGCATTCGCCCTGCTTCCAGTCCTTCACCTCGAACGGCTGCGCGATTTCGGCCGCGGTGTCGTGCAGAATCGGCGTGAGGACCACGTCCCGCTCGACGCCAAGATGGCCGGCGGCCAGCTCCGAAAAGCGTTTCGCGATGGTCTTGTAGGTCTCCCAGTCGCTTCGCGACTCCCAAACCGGGTCGACCGCCGCCGAGAGTGGATGGATGAAAGGATGCATGTCGGAGGTGTTGAGATCATTCTTCTCGTACCAGGTAGCGGTCGGCAGCACGACGTCGGAATAGAGGCAGCTCGTCGACATGCGGAAGTCGAGCGTCGTCACGAGATCAAGCTTGCCTTCGGGTGCGGGATCGCGCCAGACGACGTCGCGCGGCTTCGTCTCTCCCGTCTCGCCGAGATCCTTGCCCTGCAGGCCATGGCGGGTACCCAGGAAATGGCGCAAGAAGTATTCGTGGCCCTTGCCGGATGAGCCGAACAGGTTTGAGCGCCAGATGAACAAGTTGCGCGGGAAGTTGGCGGGATCGTCGGGATCCTCGCAGGCCATTGTGAGCCGACCGGATTTGAGGCCGGCAACCACGTGATCCTTGACGGCCGCGCCGGCGCGTTCGGCCTCGGCCGCGAGGGTGAGCGGATTGACGGACAGTTGCGGCGCCGATGGCAGCCAGCCCATGCGCTCCGCCTTGACGTTCAAGTCGATCATGCCGCCTCGATAGGCCGCCGGATCGGCGAGTGGCGATAGAAGCTCGGCGACGTCGAGCTTCTCGTATCGCCATTGATCGCTGTGCGCGTAAAAGAACGAGGTGCCGTTCATGTGTCGCGGCGGCCGTACCCAGTCGAGCGCGAATGCGAGCATGGTCCAGCCGGTCTGCGGCCTCAGCTTCTCCTGGCCGACATAATGCGCCCATCCACCACCGGAGATGCCGACCGTGCCGCACATCATCAGCATGTTGATGATCGCGCGGTAGCCCATGTCCTGGTGATACCAGTGGTTCATGCCGGCGCCGATGATGACCATGGATCGCCCTTTGGTCTTGTCGGCGTTCTCGGCAAAACCACGCGCCACGGCGATCGCCTTGTCGGCGGCGACGCCGGTGATCGGCTCCTGCCAGGCTGGCGTATAGGGCACGTTGTCGCCGAAGCCCTTGGCGCAAGCGCCCCCCAGGCCACGATCGAGCCCGTAGTTGGCGCAGACCAGGTCGAATACGGTGGCGACAAGGGCCTCGCCGTCGAAGAGCGCGGCGCGCTTCACCGGCACGTTGCGCAGCAGTACATCGCCACCCTGATCGTTCTCGCGGAAGTGCTCGTGCTGCCTGCCACCGAAATACGGGAACGCGACGGCTGCCACGTCGTCGCGGCGATCGACGAGGCTGAGCGCCAGCCGCACTTCGGCACCGGTCTCCCCATCCTTCGGCTCGAGGTTCCAGCGGCCCTTCGGCTCCCCCTCCCCGGGCCAGCGGTAGCCGATCGAGCCTTGCGGGACGACGAGGTTGCCGCTCGCCTCGTCGACCGCCACCGTTTTCCAGGCTGCGCGGTCCGACGGGGACGCGTCGATAAGGTCGCTTTGGCGGACATAACGGTCCGGTACCCAGCGTTCGCCGTCCTTCCGCAGCCGTACCAGCATCGGCATGTCGGTGAAGCGGCGGCAATAGTCCTGGAAATAGGGGACCTGCCGATCCAGGAAGAATTCGCGCAGGATCACGTGGCCCATGGCCATCGCAAACGCGGCATCCGTCCCCTGCTTGGGATGGAGCCAAAGATCCGACAGCTTGGCGACCTCGGAATAGTCCGGCGTGATCGCCACCACCTTGGTCCCGTTGTAGCGCGCCTCGACGAAGAAATGAGCGTCCGGCGTGCGGGTCTGGGGGACATTGGAGCCCCAGGCAATGATGTAGCCGGAATTGTACCAGTCTGCCGATTCCGGCACGTCGGTCTGCTCGCCCCACGTCTGGGGACTCGAGGGCGGCAGGTCACAGTACCAGTCGTAGAAGGAGAGCAACGTTCCGCCGATCAGGCTGAGATAGCGCGCGCCCGAGGCGTAGGAGACCATCGACATGGCGGGGATCGGCGAGAAGCCGACGACACGGTCCGGCCCCCAGGTCTTGATGGTGTATACGTTGGCGGCCGCGATGATCTCGCTCGCCTCCTCCCAGCTCGAGCGCACGAAGCCACCCCGGCCGCGCATCGACTGATAGGAACGCACACTTTCTGGATTTCCGACGATGGAAGCCCAAGCCTCCACCGGAGGCAGACTCTTGCGCGCCTCGCGCCACGCCTTGACCAGCCGCCCGCGCACCATCGGATATTTGATCCGGCTCGCACTGTAGAGATACCAGCTATATGAGGCGCCGCGCGAGCAGCCGCGCGGCTCGTGGTTGGGCATCCCCGGCCGCGTGCGCGGATAGTCCGTCTGCTGCGTCTCCCACGTGACAACGCCGCTCTTGACGTAGATCTTCCAGCTGCATGAGCCGGTACAGTTCACCCCGTGAGTGGAGCGCACGATCTTGTCATGCTGCCAGCGCTGCCGATAGCCTTCCTCCCACGTGCGGTCTTCGTCACGCAGTTCGCCGTGACCACCGGCGAAGGCCTCACGCCGGCGCTTCAGGTAGGTGAGACGTTCGAGAAAGTGGCTCATCCTTCACCCCCCAATCGCTCATGATCTTCAGGATTCGCTCAATCGAGCGCCGCTCGCTGCGCCACCGCGGGCGAGATCGGCAAATGCACGATCCCGCCCGGCATTCGAGAAATACGCGGAGAGTACGCGAATAGTTCCCATGGAGCTCCACACACACACGGAGCAAGCAAGGTGATGTCCACGGACGCCTCCCGTAATTCGACTGAGGGTACCTCCTCGGCAATCCTACCTTAGGCTAGGACTCCGACCATGTTCCGTGCACTTCACCGCCTTTTGATGGCTCCGCATCACCTCGCGCGAGTTAAGCGGGAATTTCCACCCGCCACCTGGTGCCCGGTCGCGTCTTCGATTGGCGCGCCGGCTGACAAGTCAGCGAGCCTCCCATGGCACGTGCGAGATTGCTCACGCTCCGCCTGCCGAAGCCATCAGAGTCCTTTCCCTGGTCAAATCCAACACCATCATCCTCCAACTCTAAGACGTGCTGGTTCTCAAGGACGGTGAAGCTGACTGCCAGCCTTCCCTTCATTCCGTCGGCAAAGGCATGCTTGAGCGCATTGTTCAGCAACTCTACCAGTAACGCGCCCAGTGCGGCGGCTTTTGCGGAGCTCAGCTCAGCGCATTGAGCCGAGACGGTGATCTGAATTCTTTCCGGGTCAGCTAATGCAGCGTGCACGTCCTTGACGAGCGCGGTCACGAACGACTTTGAATCAATCGATTGCTGCGGCTCGGCAATATACAACTTGCGATTGATGCTTCCAATCGTAGCCACACGTGAGGCCGCCAACTCCAGGACGCGACGTGACTCTTCGCTACAGTTCTCCGCCGCCTGCAGCCTCAAGATCGAGGCTACCAATTGCAAGTGGTTGCCGACACGATGATTGATCTCACGTGACAGGCTATCGATCAACTCGATTTTCAGCTGCAATTCATTCTCGAGGAAGCGGATGCGCCACACGAAGGCTGCTGCGAGCCAAATCGTACCGACAGCGAGGGCGCGATTTAACCAGCCTTGCCATTCCGGCGTGTTGTCAGGGATTGTTATCCAGTGTCCGACGATGGCCAAGAGCGTCGCGAGCACCGCAAGAGCGAGTGTAGCCTTTGGCTCGGGAAACCAGAAACCCAAGAGGACCAGGGCTACATATAAGATGCCAACTGAAATCATTTCCGGCGTCAGCGCATCGAACACCAATGCGCCGGCCGCGATCGAAGCAACCGCGACGGCAGAGAGGCCCCGCGACAGCCAATGGCGGCTCCTGAGCCAGGAGCGCTCGCCGCGCGCTTTGCTTGTTCCACTGAACACGAGCGCCTCCCCCGTGCAGGACCTGGCCCCGGTGTACAGCCCCTGAAGACCTGACGATGCTGCGAAGGTTAGAAAAGCTCAAACAAAAAAATGCTGGCCGCCCTCGGTAGATCGTCTAAGCCGATGGTCGACCCCAGCCAACCCACCTATTGCCCTGCCAGATTGGGGTAAAGGAAAGCGCGAGCGAGATCGATTGGCACGAAGCCAGTTGCTGCCGCACCGGCGCTCGGAAGGCGAGGCGTCACCGAGATACTGAATACCATTCGGCGCGGCTCATCGAAGCGCCGACCGATGGCTGCAGCTCCCCCGTTCAACCTGGTCCACCGGAGAGCGATTTCTCAGCGGCATGCGAGCACGCAGAGCCGTCCAGTCCGGATGCCGTGCTGGGGACCCTGCCTTCAAATGTGCAGCGCTTTTCCCATCGCCGCGAGCGCCACCTCGTGGAACGCCTCACCCTCGGTGGGGTGCGCGGCGATCGTCTCCGCGACGTCCTCGAGCCGCGCGCCCATCTCCAGCGCAAGCGTGAATGCCGCTGACAGCTCCGAGACCCCGGCCCCGACGGCCTGCACGCCGAGCACCACGTGATTGTCCGCCCGCGCGACGATGCGCACGAAGCCCTCCTCGCGCTGTTGGGTCAGCGCCCGGCCGTTGGCGCGGAAGGGAAACAGACCAACGCGCGTTTCCCCGTGCGCGGCGCGCGCGGCATCCGGCGACAGGCCGACGCTGACGACCACCGGATCGGTGAACGTGATCGCGGGAATGGCGACCTTGTCGAAGGCGCGCCGACGTCCGGCGATGATTTCCGCAACCATCTCGCCCTGTGCCATGGCGCGGTGCGCGAGCATCGGCTCGCCCGTGACGTCGCCGATCGCCCAGACGTTGCGCATGGAGGTCGCACAGCATTCGTCGATGCGAATGAACTGGCCGCTCATCGTGAGGTCGAGCCGTTCCAGGCCGAAACCCTGCGTACGCGCGCGACGTCCGACGGCAACGAGGACCTTGTCGACGGCGATGCGTGTCTCACCCGCATCGCCGAGCGCCACCCGCAACGCTCCGTCGGCGAAGCCGAGCGCACGCGCCCTTACCTTCACGGTGACGCCCAGATCCGCGAGCCTCCGGGCGACCGGCTGCGTCAGATCGATGTCGTAAAGCGGCAGGATGTGCTCCAGGGCTTCGACCACGGTCACCTTCACCCCGAGCTTGGCGAAGGCCATGCCAAGCTCGAGACCGATATAGCCGGCGCCGACGATGGCGAGCGAGCCGGGCAGTTCGGTCAGCGCCAATGCCTCGGTCGACGAGAGAACCGCGCCGCCGAATGGCACCGCGGCGAGCGGTGCCGGCTCCGAGCCGGTCGCGAGGACGAGATGCTCGGTCCGGATACGCTGCCTGCCGGTGTCCGCTTCGACGATCGCGGTCTTGCCGTCGACGAGCGTTGCAAGCCCGTGCAAGGTGCGTACCTTCGCCTTCTTCAGGAGCATCGCCACGCCGCCCGTGAGACGCGACACGATGCCGTCTTTCCAGACTCCCATCCTGGCGTAATCCAGGGCGGGCTTCGCCACCGTCAGGCCGATCGCGGCAAGGCTTTGGGCGTCGGAGAGTGCGTGCACGGTCTCCGCGGCGTGAATGAGCGCCTTGGAGGGGATGCAGCCGACATTGAGACAGGTTCCGCCGAGCCGGTCCGCCTCGACCAGGATCGTATCGAGCCCGAGTTGTCCG
>NZ_JAGWUA010000286.1 GCF_028868675.1 Bradyrhizobium sp. | reverse complement strand
GAGGGGCGCGCCGCGTCATGCGACTCTTTGTTGGGCTCGGCAATCCCGGCGCCAAGCACGCACGTAACCGGCACAATATCGGCTTCATGGCCGTCGACGGGATCGCGCGGCGTCATGGCTTCTCACCATGGCGCCGCCGCTTTCAGGGCGAGACCTCGGAAGGCACGCTCGGGGGTGAGCGCGTCATCCTGCTCAAGCCCGCCACCTACATGAACGAGTCCGGTCGCAGCGTGCAGGAGGCGGCGGGCTTCTTCAAGATCGCGCCCGGCGACGTCACCGTGTTCCAGGACGAACTCGAACTGGCGCCCGGCAAGGTGCGGGTGAAGATCGGCGGCGGCATCGCCGGTCACAACGGGCTGCGTTCGATCTCCGCCCATATCGGCAACGACTATCGCCGGGTGCGGCTCGGCATCGGCCATCCCGGTGTCAAGGAGCTGGTGCACGGCTACGTGCTGTCGGATTTCGCCAGGGACGACGCCGATTGGGTGAACACGCTGTGCGAGGCCGTGGCCGAGCATGCGGCTCTCCTCGCCACGGGCGCGGATGCGACCTTCGCCAACAAGGTGCACCTTGCCATGCAGGCGAAGGGGTTTTTGACCAAGGACGAGGACGGCAAGGAATAAACCTCGTCATCGCCGGGCTTGACCCGGCGATCCATCCTTCGAAGGCGATGGATGCGCGGGTCAAGCCCGCGCATGACGAATTCGAAAAACATTCACGCGCCCGGCGCGCGGAGACTGGAACGGACGATGGGATTCAAATGCGGAATCGTCGGGTTGCCCAATGTCGGCAAGTCGACCTTGTTCAACGCGCTGACCGAGACGGCGGCGGCACAGGCGGCGAATTATCCGTTCTGCACCATCGAGCCGAACGTCGGCGAGGTCGCGGTGCCCGATCCGCGGCTGGAGAAGCTCGCCGCCATCGCGAAATCCGGCCAGATCATCCCGACCCGGCTGACCTTCGTGGACATCGCGGGCCTGGTGCGCGGCGCCTCGAAGGGCGAGGGGCTCGGCAACCAGTTCCTCGCCAACATCCGCGAGGTCGACGCCATCGCGCATGTCGTGCGCTGCTTCGAGGATTCCGACATCACCCATGTCGAGGGCAAGATCGCCCCGCTCGCCGACATCGAGACCATCGAGACCGAGCTGATGCTCGCCGACCTCGACAGCCTCGAGAAGCGCGTCGACAACCTCTCCAAGAAGGCCAAGGGCAACGACAAGGAGGCCAAGGAGCAGCTCGACCTCGTCAATCGCACGCTGGTGCTGCTGCGCGAGGGCAAGCCCGCCCGTCTCGTCGAGCGCAAGGCGGAGGAGGAGCGCGCCTTCGCCATGCTGGGCCTGCTCTCCTCGAAGCCCGTGCTCTATGTCTGCAACGTCGAGGAGGGTTCGGCTGCGGCCGGCAACGCCTTCTCCAGGGCGGTCGAGGAGCAGGCGGCGAAGGAGGACGCGGTCGCCGTCGTCATTTCTGCCAAGATCGAATCCGAGATCGCGACGCTGTCGCGCGAGGAGCGCGTCGACTTCCTCGACACTTTGGGCCTGGAAGAGGCCGGTCTCGATCGCCTGATCCGCGCCGGCTACAAGCTGCTCGACCTCATCACCTATTTCACGGTGGGGCCGAAGGAGGCGCGCGCCTGGACCATCCACCGCGGCACCAGGGCGCCGCAGGCGGCCGGCGTGATCCACACCGATTTCGAGAAAGGCTTCATCCGCGCCGAGACCATCGCCTATGACGATTATGTCGCGCTCGGCGGCGAGGCCGGCGCCCGCGATGCCGGCAAGCTGCGCCTCGAAGGCAAGGACTACGTCGTCGCCGACGGCGACGTGATGCATTTCAGGTTCAATACGTAGATGTTTCCGCATCGTCATTGCGAGTTTGGACCGGCGTTAAGGCGCCGACCCGCGTTGGATGAAACTTTGAGGAGCGCAGCGACGAAGCAATCCAGGCTGCTTCCGCGGATGCAGTCTGGATTGCTTCGCTTCGCTCGCAATGACGGGAGAGGCTATCGCATCCCGCCCTGGTCGCGGATGGCGCCGAGATGCTCGTTGATGCGGAACACGATCAGGATGAACTCCGCGACGATGCGCGAGAACACGATGCCGACGACGACGCTCGCGATCGACGACAGCAGCACCAGGAAACCGCCGAACGGGCTGATCGCCATCGCGGCGAGGCCCGAGAAGACGCCGGAGAGGCCGAACAGGCAGATCAGCGCGATCACCAGCCAGTAGAAGGTCTTGATGATCGTGGGCGTTATGAACCTGTCCCACTGGAACAGATCGGCGAATGTGAACATGCTTCTCCCCCGGCGAATCGGGCCAGCACCCGCGTCAATGTGACTCACGGCTCGGCCCGCCATCGGCAATGTAGCACGAGCCATGCGGGCGGGCGGGTTGAGATTGCCGCAAAGTGCGGCCACAATCTGTCGTTCCCCCGGCTATCCCAAGATGACCCTGACATTCGAAGACTTTTCACCCGGCCGATACGGCACGTTCGGCCCGCGCCACGTCACCCGCGACGAGATATTGGCCTTTGCCGCCGAGTTCGATCCGCAGCCGATGCATCTGGACGAGGAAGCCGCCAGCAAGAGCATGCTGCGCGGCCTGTCCGGCTCGGGCTGGCACCTTTGCTCGCTGATGATGCGGATGATGGCCGACGGCTTCATCACGAACGCGGCCTCGCTCGGCGCGCCCGGCGTCGACGAGGTGCGCTGGATGGCGCCGCTCCGGCCCGGCGACGACCTCACCCTCGACGTCGACGTGCTGGAGGCGCGCACCTCCAGGAGCCGCCCCGGGCTCGGCATCGTCAAGTTCAAGTGCACGGCGCGCAACGCCAAAGGCGAGGCGCTGTGCGAGATGACCTCGCCGATCCTGATCAGGCGGCGCGAGGCGGGGCAGGGCTGATGCGGTTCTTCGAAGACATCCAGATCGGCCAGCGCCGCGAGATCGGTTCCTACACGTTCACCACAGAGGCCATCAAGGCGTTCGCCGCAAAGTTCGATCCGCAGCGCTTCCATCTCGACGAGGAGGAGGGTCGCAAGTCGCTGTTCGGTGGCCTCGCCGCGTCGGGCTGGCACGTCGGCTCCGCCTGCATGAGCCTTCTGGTGGCCGACGGCCAGCGCCAGACCCGGGAGGCGCTGGCGCGCGGCGATGAACTCGCAGTGTGGGGGCCGTCGCCGGGCTTTCGCGATCTGCGCTGGATCCGGCCGGTGCTCGCCGGCGACACCGTCAGCTTCGCCAGCGAGGTTCTCGACAAGCGCACCTCCGGATCGCGCCCGGGCTGGGGCATCCTGCAGGCCCGCACGGTCGGCACCAACCAGCGCGGCGAAGAGGTCTACTCCATCCTCGCCACCGCCTTCGTGCCGATGCGCGGCGGTGCTTGAAACTAGTCGGCGAGTGTTGCACGCACGCTATGGACGCGTTTCGAAGCGGCTGCCATAAACCTCGCCATCCGGTTTCTTGCGCCGTTGCAGCGTGTCGCGTGGAACCAATGATTTGCTAACCAATTATGAACCTGTCGCTGTCTATTTGAACGCTGTGGCAGACGACGGGGGACGAGGACCATGGCAGACCGCGGCGGACTCAAGCTGGTCGGATTCATCTTCGCCACCGCGACGCTGGCGGTGATGCTGGTCGCCGTCATGGTGGTGAAGGGCTACGCCGACGGCGCCTATACGCTGGAAGCCTCCACCGTCGCCGCCAGCCGCTGATCCCCTGCTTTTTGAGCCTGCGTTAACGAAGTTGGCGGGGCTGCGCTGCGGTCAGCGGCTGTAGAGGAATGCCAGCACCGCGATCGCGACCGCCAGGATCCCGACGAAGCGCAGCAGGATCGTGCCGAACTGCGGCCGTGCGGCGCGCAGCGGGATCGGATCCGTGGTCTCTGGCCGAATGCTTTCCATCTCGACTGTCCCCGCGCGGCCATGCGCGCCAGTCCTTGGTCGCGACGGTGGCGGGGAAAGTTCAACGAGGACTTGGCGGGGCACGACAGGCTTGCCGAATCAAGACCGCCGCACTCCGGCTTGCGGAACGCGGCGGCGAAGACGAATGCGAAACCTCAGCCGTTGCGCAGCCCGTCGGCGGCGCGCTTCCACTGCGCGACGTTGTCGGCGATCATGCGCGTCGACTTCATCGCGGCCTGGCTGAGATGGGCATAGCCGGAAATCTCGCGCTGGACGCGCTGGCCCTCGGAATGGAGCAGGTCGCGCAGGCTCTCCAGCTCCGAGATCAGGTTCTCGATCTCGGCGAGCGAGGTGCCGGCGACGCGCTGGATCAGCGAATTGACGTTGTTCACGGTCGCCTCCGCACCGGGATCGACCGGCGCGGTGTCCGGGCTCGCGACCTGCGGCCGGCGCAGATAGGCGATGTCGTTACGGACGAAGTCGCGGATGCCATCCTCGACTTCCGCCACGGCGACGTTGTCGACATCGACGGTTTCTTCGATTTCTTCGGCACGATTGTGAGCGTTCATCGGCTATTCCCTTGGTTCGCGTTGGCGAGCGCGGACGTCCCCGCACGACGAAAGTTAAAGTGCAGGGTCATCTAGGGGGGCCGAATTTGACCGCATCTGGGCCGATCTGCGGCGATGCTGGGTTCATTCAGGGGGAGTAAAGGGGGCATGATCCGGAAAAGTGGGCACCGGTTTTCCCTGCGACAAACGCGAAGCGTTTGCGCGGAGATCATGC
>NZ_JAGWUA010000070.1 GCF_028868675.1 Bradyrhizobium sp. | reverse complement strand
GAAGATTAAGTTGCCCGCGATATAGCCCTTTTTGTCCTGTCCGACAAGGCCCGGCCCGTCCGCAAGCGCGCTTTTTGTCCGCCCCCGCCTAACCCTTCCTTCACCAGCGATGGCCTAGATTACGGCCGGCGGCGTGCTGGCTCGCATTTTCGCGCGCCCGCGGTGTGTCCGATTCGAGTTGTGTTCCATGGCCGTTGCCACGTCGCTCATTCCCGGACTGGACGAGATCGTCAAGCGCGGCGACCCCAGGCGTCGCAGCGACGTCGCGCGCGCCATCGCCGAACTGTTCTTCCGGGACGCCGCCAAATTCCAGCCCGAACTCGTCGACCTGTTCGACGATCTGCTGGTCGACCTGGTGCCGCAGGCCGATCTGCAGGCGCGCGTCGACCTCGCCGAGCGCTTTTCCCAGCTTGCCAACGCCCCGCGTCATCTCGTCGATCAGCTCGCACGCGAGAACGAACTGCAGGTAGCCGGCCCCGTGCTGCGTCGCTCGCCCGTGCTCGACGACGCGGCGCTGATCGAGATCGCGCGTCTGAAGGGCCAGGACCACCTCCTGGCGATGACGGAGCGGCCGAAATTGTCGGCCGACGTCACCGACGTGCTGGTCGAGCGCGGCGATCGCGACGTGGTCCGGCGCGCCGCCGGCAATGCCGGTGCGGAATTCTCGCCCAGCGGGTATTCGGAGCTGATCAAGCGCGCGTCCCGGGACGGCGTCCTGACGCTGAAGATCGGCCAGCGCGACGACCTCTCGGGCGAACAGCTCAAGGAGCTGCTGGGCGGAACGCTCGACGTCATCCGCCGCCGCCTGTCCACCGTGGTCACGCCGGCGCGCCAGTCCGAGATCAGGCGCGCGATGAGCGAGATCGAGGAGGCCGGTCTGCCGCCGGGCCCGCGGCGCGACTACACCGGGGCACAGCGCACCGTGCTCGCGCTGCATGGCGAAGGGCATCTCACCGAGAGCGCGCTGCTCGGCTTCGCCAAGGCCGGCAAATACGAGGAATCGATTGCCGCTCTCGCCACCATGTCGGGCGTGAAGCTCTCGGTCCTCGACCGCCTGATGGCCGGCGACCGTTACGATCCGGTGCTGATCCTGGGCCGGGTGCTGAATCTGGGTTGGCCGACGGTCCGTGCGCTGATTCTGCTCTGGTTCGGGCCGCAACGCGCGCCCGCCGATGCCGATATCGAGGCGTCGCGGGTGAATTTCGCGCGGCTGATGCCCACGACTGCCGAGCGTGTGGTGAACTTCTGGTGCACCCACCAGACCATCTGAGCCGCTTTCCAAGCCGATCCGCATCGCGTTATCCTGCTTCCGCAACGGCGCGGCACAGCGCCGGGCGACGGAGGTCGGAATGCTCGGCGAGGCGCAGATCGAGACACACGCGAAACGAATCCGCGACGACGGCTTTACGATAATCGAGCGCGCCGCCGACGCCGCGCTGGTCGAGGGATTGAAGGCGGCGGTGTTGCGCATCGAGCGTGAGCACGATCTCGGTCCCGCCAAGACCTCGTTCGAAGGGTTCAAGACGCTGCGCGTCAACAACCTCCTGACCTATGACGACGTGTTCTGGGAAGTGCCGCTGCACGAAAACGTGCTGCCGATCGTCGAGCACGTGCTGGACAGGGAGTGCCTGCTGTCCTCGTTCTGCTCGCTGGTGCTGGGGCCCGGCCAGGAGGCACAGCCGATCCACGAGGACACCCAGCTGATCCCGCTGCCGCGCCCGCACATCCCGATCGTGCTCAACGCGATCTGGGCGGTGTCCGATTTTCGCCATGACAATGGCGCGACGCGCATCGTTCCCGGCAGCCACAAATACGATCGCGCGCCCGAATACGGCAAAAACTATGAGGCCGTGACGGCGACCATGCCGGCCGGCAGCGTCATGCTGTTCGACAGCGCGCTGTGGCACGGCGGCGGCGCCAACACCTCGCCGGAGCGGCGCTTCGCGTTCTCCTGCGCCTATTGCTGGGGCTGGATGCGCCAGCAGGAAAACCTGCAGCTCGGCATCCCCCGCGACACCGCGATGCGTTTTCCCCGCCGGCTGCAGGAGCTCTGCGGCTACAGCGTCTACAAGGGGCAGTTCGGCCACATCGACAACCACGACCCGATCGAGCTCCTGGGCCGCGAGCGCGGCAAGCGCATGGTGTGGGAAGCGACCGACGTGAAGAAGGCGCGGATGGCCGAGGCGGCGAAGGGATAGCCCCGGAATGACGCTGGAAAATCACACCCTGCGAAACCGCAAATATGCCGCCTTGCGTCCCTCGCGCGCGGCCTTTCCGCCGTATCGCGTCATGGTGTAGCCCGCCCAGGGCAGCCGGAAGTCGTCGGCGCGTTCGGCGAGCCAGGTGAAGTCCGGCGAGCGCGCCATGTGCGACAGCGTCCAGGCGCAGTAATCGTCGATGTCGCAGACGAAGCGGAATTCGCCGTGGGGCTCGATCACGCGCGCCATGGCCGCGATGGTCCTGTCCTGGACGAAGCGCCGCTTCCAGTGCCGTCGCTTCGGCCAGGGATCGGGATGGATCAGGTCGATCCGCGACAGCGAGGCCTTCGGCAGCCAGGCGAGCAGCTCGGCGGCGTCGCCGGCGAACAGGCGGACATTGCCGATATTGTGCGCCTCGATCTGCGCCAGGATCTTCGCCATGCCGTTGACATAGGGCTCGCAGCCGATGAAGCCCGTCGCCGGAGCGGCCAGCGCTTCCGCGGCAAGATGCTCGCCGCCGCCGAAGCCGATCTCGAGCCGGACGTCCTCCGCCGCCGGACTGAAGATGTCGCCGGCATTCGCCGGCGAGGCTTGCACGAGGTCCAGCGCGAGATGCGGTAGCAGGTGTTCGATCAGACCGGCCTGGTGCTGCCTGAGCTTGTGCCCCTTGCGGCGGCCGAAGAACGCGCGCTCGCCGTCCTCGGCGCGGCGATCGTCGAAATCGTCCCCGTTCATCGCAGCGTCTGGTACAGGCGATGGAGCAGCCGCGCGCGGGGCTCGAGCGACGAGATGTAGAGCTGCTCGTAATGGGTATGCGCGCCCTTGCCGTCGACGCCGAGCCCGTCGAGCGTTCCGGTATGGGCCGCGGTGAAATTGCCGTCCGAGCCGCCGCCGGTGTGGGTGTCGACGAGTTCGAAACCGAGCTCGGCGGCGAGCCCTCTGGCATGCTCGTAGAGCGAGGCGCCGGAATTGCTCTTCTCGTAGGGCGGCCGGTTGAGCTCGCCCGTAACCCTGACGGAGACGCCTTCGGTCCGCGACGTCAGCCCGAGGATCCTGCCGACGAACTCATCGGCGTCGACGACTCCGGGCACGCGCAGATCGACCTCGGCATAGGCTTCTTCCGGCGTGACGTTGGGGCGCGTGCCGCCGCGCACCACGCCGACATTGACGGTGACGCCGCGCTTCAGATCGTTCATCGCCTCCAGCGCCTGGATCACGTTGGCGAGCTCGCGGATGGCGCTGCGGCCGTCCTCGGGCCGCGTGCCGGCATGCGCGGGCACGCCCTTGATGAAGACCTCGAACCGCCCGACGCCCTTGCGTCCGGTGACGATCTTGCCGCCGTCGCGCGCCGGCTCCGTCACCAATACGTGTCTCGCCTTGCGGCCTTCGGCCTCGATCAGCGCACGCGAGGTCGGGCTGCCGATCTCCTCGTCCGAGGTGAACATGTGGGTGATGCCGAGCGGCGAGCGGTCCTGCGCGGCGCAGAGCTCGCGGAAGGCGTGATAGGCGAGGTAGGCGCCGCCCTTCATGTCGTAGATGCCGGGGCCGAAGGCGCTGTCGCCCTCGATCCTGAACGGTAGCCGCTCGATGAATCCCATGGGATGCACGGTGTCGAGATGGCTGAGCACCAGGATGCCCGGCTCGTCCTGGCCCCATGCCGACCGCACCACGAGATGATCGCCGCAGCCGCTCCTGCCCGCCATGCGCTCGATGGTTGCGGGCAGGTCGCGGTACTGCTCCGTGACCACGGAGGCGAGCCTGTTGACCTGCTCCGGCGCGTCCGTCGGCGTCTCGATCTCCACCCAGCGGCGGATACCTTCGAGAATGGTCGCGGGGTCGAACGGATTTGAAGTGGGCGGCATGTCGGCAGTCGGCCTCGCATGGGGAACGATCGCGCCCTTATACGCGCGCCGGAGGCGGCGACATAGGCCAGTCTTGATCCGGCATCGAGGTTCGGGCGATGGCCGCGCTAGCGCTTGTCCGGGCCCTCGCGGGCGGCAATCTGCTCGACGAGATCGACGATCGAGCGACGCAGCTTGGAATCGGTGATGCGGGTGAAGGCTCGCGTCAGGGCGAGCCCCTCGGACGTCGCGAGGAAGTCGGAGACGTAGGAAGGAGAGGCGCCTTCGGCAAAGCCGTCCGGCCCGGCCATGCCGCTCGGGCCGCCTTCGAAAAGGAACGACACCGGCACCTGGAGGATTTCCGCGATCTGCTGGATGCGGCTCGCCCCGACGCGATTGGTGCCCTTCTCGTATTTCTGGATCTGCTGAAACGTCAGGCCGAGCGCTTCGCCGAGCTTCTCCTGACTCATGCCCAACATGATGCGGCGCATACGCACGCGACTGCCGACATACTTGTCAACAGGGTTGGGCGCTTTCGACATCTCCTCTGCCTCCTCAGACCACCATTGGCGCAACAGGGGAATATGCGTCAGGTGCCAACATCGTCAAAATTCGCGCTTTCGACTTTTAGGAAACATTGCGGAGAAATTTAGCAATGTGCCGCTGTCTTGCTGCAAGCGGGGTCAGAATGCGGAGGCCGCCATCGGTCTGTCAACCGGGGGATTACGGTTGTCAAAAACTTCCGGACGGCGCGGCAGGGAGCAAGCGATCAGGGCTGCCGTCCGGCAACGCGCCGCCGCACCGCGAAGATGACGGCGATCGCGATGATGATGGCGGCCGGGACGTCGCCGACCCTTGCATAGACCGTCGGTGAAATCGCGGCGGGCAGGCCTGCATCCAGAATGCCTTCGATGCCGAGGCTGAGGCTCGCGACGGTCCGTCCCACGGGATCGATCACTGCGGAGATGCCGGTGTTTGCAGAGCGGACCAGCGGCAGGCCGAGCTCGATCGAGCGCATCCGCGCCTGCTCCAGGTGCTGAAACGGACCGGTGGAGATTCCGAACCAGCCGTCATTGGTCAGGTTGACGATCCAGCCCGGCCGCTCGCTGCGTCCGGCGACGTCGTCGGGAAAGATCGCCTCGTAGCAGATCAGCGGCAGGGCCCGCGGCACGCCCGGGACCGGCAGCGCATGCCGCACGCTGCCCGGGATGAACCCGCCCTGGACACGGGTCAGTTGCTCGAATCCAAGCCGCTCCATCAGGTCCTGGAAGGGGAGGAATTCCCCGAACGGGACCAGATGCAGCTTGTCGTAGACCGCAAGCACGCTGCCGTCGTGATCGATCACGTAGATCGAGTTGTAGGCGCGCGTGATCCGATGGCCGGGCGGCAGGTCGGGCGCGCGGACCGAACCGGTGATCAGCACCGTCCCCTTCGGCAGGAGGTCGGCGATTTGCGCCATTGCGTCCGCCTCGCGGGTCAGGAAGAACGGAAAGGCGGATTCCGGCCAGATCAGGATGGTGGCGTCGTGCACACCGCTCGATTGCGGCCCGGACGCGCGGTCCGACAACGCCAGATATTTTTTCATCACCTCCGCTTTCGCGGAGTAGTTGAACTTGGCGTCCTGCTGCAGGTTCGGCTGCATCAGGCGCAGTTTGGCGCCCGCCACCATCGCGGTCGGATGCAGCGACAGGCGGACCGCGCCGAAAATGCCCATGGCGAGGAGCAGCGTGACGGCTGCGGCCGGCACGCGCCACGACGTCCGCCGTTCCGCCGTACGGTCGATCAGGACCGCGGGGCTGGCGAAGATCGCAACGGCAAGGAACGTCATGCCCCAGAGGCCGATCAGCGAAGCCGTCTGGGCCAGCGGCAGCGGCTCGGACAGGGCATAGCCGAAAGCGTTCCAGGGGAAGCCGGTCAGCGCGTGGCCGCGCAGCCATTCGCCGATGGTGAGGCTCGCGGCGAGCGCGAGGATTCGCGCGGCATCCTTGGTCCAGAGCAGCCGGGCCAGCGCGCATCCGGCGGCCGGAAACAGCGCGAGATAGGCCGGCAGGCCGAGCACCGCGAAGGGCGTCAGCCAGGCGAAGGTCTGGGCGTCGACGAAGAAGGCGTAGCCGATCCAGTACAGGCCGGGCACGAAATAGCCGAGCCCGAACCAGTAGCCGGTCAGGGCTGCGGCGGGAATCCCGCCGAGCCGTCCGCCGCCGGCCCCGTCGATCAGCCAGACCAGCACGGGAAATGTCACGAACAGGACAGGCCAGGCATGGAATGGCGCCATCGCCAGCACCGACAGCGCGCCCGCACCCATCGCAACGAGCGCACGCTTCCATCCCCAGGTCAGGATGACGGCAAGAGCGACGGTTCGGAGCTGGGCGGGGATCGTCACTGCGTGCCGGCCCCGTCGCCGGGCGGCGGATTCGGCGTATCGCCGGACGGCGGCTGACCGGCGTCCGGCGCCGCCTCGCGGCGCCGGCTCTCGCGCTGGATGCGCGGCGCCGGCCGCTCCTTGCGCGGCGCGATCCGCAGGCGCTTGACGCGCCGCGGGTCGGCGTCGAGCACTTCCACCTCGTAATTGCCGGGCCCGGAGATCACCTCGCCGCGCACCGGCAGCCGGCCGACGAAGCTGACGAGATAGCCGCCGAGCGTGGCCACCTCCTCGCCGGCCTCACCGGTGATGAAGTCCTCGCCGATCACCGAGCGGACGTCGCCAAGGCTCGCGCGCGCGTCCGCGATGAAGGAGTTGTCGAGCTGGCGCACGATCGAGGGCGGCTCGTCGCTGTCGTGCTCGTCGTCGATCTCGCCGACGATCTGCTCGACGATGTCCTCGATCGAGACCAGCCCGTCGCTGCCGCCATACTCGTCGACCACGAGCGCGAGGTGGATGCGCGAGGCCTGCATCTGCGCGAGCAGGTCGATCGCCCGCATCGACGGCGGCACGAACAATAGCTTGCGGATGATGTTGGCCTCGCAGAGCGGCAGCGCGAGATCGATCGCGCGCAGGTCGAGCCCCGCGGGCGGCGGCTTCTTGCGCTTGGTCTTCGCGGTTCCCGACACCCGCGCCCGCGCCGTCATGAATGCCAGGAGATCGCGGATGTGCACGATGCCTTCGGGATCGTCGAGCGTCTCGTTGTAGACGACGAGACGCGAATGGCCCGCGCTCTCGAACCGGTCCATCAATTCGCCGAGCGGGATGTCGCGCTTCACCGCGATGATGTCGGCGCGATGCACCATGACGTCGGCGATGCGGCGCTCGTGCAGATTGAGGATGTTGCGCAGCATGGTGCGCTCGACGGCGGAGAAGCCGGCGTCGTCGGGCGTCGAGGCGTCGAGCACGATCTGCAGGTCGTCGCGAACCGAACCCGCCTTCCAGCCGAACAGGGTGCGGATGGCGCGCAGCAGCCAGTTTTCCGCCGGCGCGCGCGCGATCTCGCCCGGCTGCACCACCGCGGGCAGATTTCGGGTGTTGCGCGGATTGTCGTGGATCGGTTCGGAATCCGGCATTTCAATCCATCCGTCAGCGGTCTGCATAGGGGTCGGGAATGCCGAGCCGGGCCAGGATGTCCTGTTCGAGCGCTTCCATCTCCTCCGCGTCGTCGTCCTTATCGTGGTCGTAGCCGATCAGATGCAGGAAACCGTGCACCGCGAGATGGCTCAGATGATGGTCGAACGGCTTCTGTTCGTCGTTGGCCTCGCGCCGCATGGTCTCGTAGGCGATCGCGATGTCGCCCAGCATCCGCGGCGCGTCGTCGGGCCCGCGGTCGCCTTCGCTCTGCAGCGCCGGAAACGACAGCACGTTGGTCGGCTTGTCGATGCCGCGCCAATTGGCGTTGAGGGTGCGGATGCCGGAATCGTCGGTCAGCATGACGGCCAGTTCGGCGTCCGCGACGTCGTCGTCGACCGTTCCGGCGGCGGCCGCGATCGCACGCTGGATCACGGTTTCCGCATTGGGCTCGTTCCGCCAGCAATCGGCGGTGACGAGCACCTCGGTCATGGGAAGGTTGGAATGCGGCATGGCGTTGTCTGGAACGGAGTGAGCGGGCTCGCGTCCGTGTGTCCGGCCTTCTCTCGTTAGGGCTTGCCGGCGGCCGGCCGCTGCGGCGAGCCCTCGTAGGCGGCGACGATCCGCGCCACGAGCTCGTGGCGGATCACGTCCTCGGCGGTGAAATTGACCTGGGCGATGCCCTCGACGCCGTTCAACAGGCGCGTCGCCTCCGACAGGCCCGAGGTCTGGCCGTTCGGCAGATCGACCTGCGACGGGTCGCCGGTCACGATCATGCGGCTGTTCTCGCCGAGGCGGGTCAGGAACATCTTCATCTGCATCGAGGTGGTGTTCTGGGCCTCGTCCAGGATGATGACGGCGTTGGTGAGCGTGCGGCCGCGCATGAAGGCGAGCGGCGCGATCTCGATCTCGCCGCTCTGCAGCGCGCGCTCGACGATGCGCGCGTCCATCAGGTCGTAGAGCGCGTCGTAGATCGGGCGCAGATACGGATCGACCTTCTCGCGGAGATCGCCGGGCAGGAAACCGAGCCGCTCGCCGGCCTCGACGGCGGGGCGGGAGAGGATGATGCGGTCGACTTCCTTGCGCTCGAACAGCTGCGCGGCGTGGGCGACTGCGAGCCAGGTCTTGCCGGTGCCGGCGGGGCCGATCCCGAACACCAGCTCGTGGCGCTTCAGCGCGCGGATGTAGGAATCCTGCGCCGCTGTGCGCGCGCGCACCGGGCGCTTGCGCAGGTTGATGCTTTCGAAGGTCGAGCGCGCCGCCTTGGCATCGAACTCGAACAGCGACCCCTGCGCGATCACGGCGCGGATCGCGCCTTCGACCTCGCCCTGGTCGAGATCGTGGCCCTGCAGCGCCTGGGCGTAGAGCGTCTCCAGCACGCGGCGCGCGGCATCGCAGCCGTCGCGCGTGCCGCCGATGGTGATGTGGTTGCCGCGGGAGTCCACGATGACGCCGAGCCGCCGCTCGATCTGCGCGAGATTCTGTCCGTACGGACCGACGAGAGCGGACGCGGCGCGGTTGTCGTCGAAGTCGATGACGACCTGGGTTTCGGGCGGAACTTGCATGTCGCGGTCAAATTTGCGGCTGGGAGCGAGTGAAGGCGAATCCGATGCGCTTTTTGGCAAGGGTTCAGGCTCCAGGGGCCATGGATGATAATTCGGGCGCGCGCGAAACCCCGGGCGTCACGAGCTCGCCGAGCAGGCTGTAGCGTTCCAGGCTGTCGATCCGCACCGGCAGGATCTTGCCAATGATGTCGGGCGAGGCCATCACATGCGCGGGCTGCAGGTAGGCGGTGCGGCCGACGATCTGGCCCGCCTTGCGCGCCTCGCGCTCGAACAGTACGTCCACGGTCGCGCCAATCGCCGCCTTGTTGAAGGCCGATTGCTGGCTGTCGATCAACTCCTGGAGCCGCTCCAATCGCTGGTCCATCTCGCCTGGGGACACCGTCTCCTGAATCTCCGCGGCCGGTGTTCCCGGCCGGGCGGAATATTTGAACGAATAAGCCGCAGCGTAGCCGATTTGCGCGATCAGCGCGAGGGTGGCGCGAAAATCCTGTTCGGTTTCGCCGGGGAAACCCACGATGAAATCCGAAGAAAAAGCAATGTCTTGGCGAGCGGCGCGAAAACGGTCGATGACGCGGCGATAGTCATCGGCGGTATGTCTGCGGTTCATGGCCGCGAGAATCCGGTCCGAGCCCGACTGCACCGGCAGGTGCACGAAGGGCATCAGGCCGGGAAGGTCTCGATGGGCCGCAATCAAACTGTCATCGACGTCGCGGGGATGGCTGGTCGAGTAGCGCAGCCGCGCGATGCCGGGAACCTCCGCGAGATGCGCGAGCAGCCTGCCGAGCGGCCAGCTTTGTCCGTCCGGGCCTTCGCCATGATAGGCGTTGACGTTCTGGCCGATCAGCGTGAGCTCGCGCACGCCGTTGTCGGCGAGCCGCTTCACGTCGTCGACGATTTTGGCGACCGGCCGCGAGACTTCCGCGCCGCGCGTGTAGGGCACCACGCAGAAGCTGCAGAACTTGTCGCAGCCTTCCTGCACGGTGACGAACGCCGAGATGCCCCGGCTGCGGATCGCCTCGGGCCTGGGCTGCGCCAGGAAGCCGAACTTGTCTTCGGGGGGAAACTCGGTCTCGATCGCGCGGCCCTCGCGGCCGGCGCGCTTCAACAGCTCGGGCAGATGGTGATAGCTCTGCGGCCCGACCACGACGTCGACCACGGGAGCGCGGTGCACGATCTCTTCGCCCTCGGCCTGCGCGACGCAGCCGGCGACCGCGATCTGCATGGTGCGGCCCCCGCGCGCCGCCTCGTCCTTGGCGAGGCGCAGCCGCCCGAGCTCGGAATAGACCTTTTCGGAGGCCTTCTCGCGGATGTGGCAGGTGTTGAGGATGACGAGGTCGGCGTCCTCGGCGCTGGCCGTTTCCACGAATCCTTCCGGGGCCAGCGTGTCCACCATGCGCTGGGCATCGTAGACGTTCATCTGGCAGCCATAAGATTTGATGTGCAGCTTGCGCGGCGGCGTCATGGAACCCAAAGGTGCGGTGGAAGAAAGGCCTGTCGGCCTCGCTCAAATATAGGCTGGAGGGCCGAAAATCCAGTTCCGGAGCAGCATTCAGGCGTCATTCCGGGGCCACTGCGCCGGCATCGAACCCCGAATCTCGCGCCAAATCGTCGGATTTCGGGTTCGCGCGCCTTGCAGGTGTCCCGGAATGACGGCGTTCAAGTGCTTCAGCCTGCTGCCGTCAGCGCGTCCAGCCGCCGGACCAGCTCCGGCAATTGCCGCATGTCGTCGAACGTCAGCGCCGCGCCGGCCGTGCGCAGCCTGGCGGCATGACCGGGCGGGCAGTGGCTGCCGCCGTGAAAGCCGAGCACGGCCATCCCCGCGGCGCGGGCACCGGTGACGCCCGGGATGCTGTCCTCGATCACGAGACATTTTTCCGGCAAAGCGTTCATCTGACCGGCCGCGAACAGGAACAGGTCTGGCGCCGGCTTGCCGCGCGCCACCTGCGTGGCCGAGAACAGATGCGGCGCGAGCTGGTCGTAGAGTCCGGCGCAGGTCAGGCCGTGGCGGATCTTGTCCGGCGTGCCGCTCGAGGCCACGCATTTCGGCAGATCGATCGCGGCGATCGCCGAGGCCACGTGCGCGATCGCCTGCAGCTCGCCGGCATAGAGCCGCAGCGCGGCCGCCTTCATCTGCTCTTCCAGGTCGTCCGGCAGCTTGCGCCCGATCTCCGTCTCGACCGCGCGCCGCGCTTCGAGATCGGAGACGCCGAGGAAGCGATGCAAGACCTCGTCCGCGGTGATGGGATAGCCGTGCCGGCTCAGGACCTCCGCATGCGCGCGACAGGAGATGACCTCGCTGTCGACCAGCACGCCGTCGCAGTCGAAGATGACGAGATCGATCAGCACCAGGAGCTTGATGCTTAGCTTGCGGATTTGTCGTCGTCGAGCGGCACGCAGTAGAGCTCGAGACGGTGATCGACGAGCTTGTAGCCGAGCTTGCGGGCGATCTCGGCCTGCAGCTTCTCGATCTCTTCCGAGGTGAACTCGATCACCTTGCCGTCGCGCAGGTTGATCAGGTGGTCGTGATGGCTGTCGCGCATCTGCTCGTAGCGTGCGCGGCCCTCGCGGAAATCGTGGCGCTCGATGATGCCGGCGTCCTCGAACAGTTTCACGGTGCGATAGACCGTGGAGATCGAGATCTTGTCGTCGACCGCCACGCAGCGCCGGTAGAGTTCCTCGACGTCGGGATGGTCGGCGGCTTCCGCGAGCACACGCGCGATGACGCGGCGCTGCTCGGTCATGCGCATGCCGGTGGCGGCGCAGCGCGCCTCGATGCCGGACGCCTTGGTCGCCGATGAAGGTTTCAGTGCGGTCATGGTCTTCTGCCTCGCGGGGACGCGCTTCGTGCCGCCGATGTTACGACAAGTCGCGTCGCATCAGAAGCGCGTTCAACTGTTCGCCGTTCGCCTGCTTATAGTAGCGTTCGCGGCGCCCGACCACCACGAATCCCGTTGCCGCATAGAGCCGCCGCGCCGGTTGATTATTTTCCTCGACTTCGAGAAATATAGTGCGCACGCCGCGGCCGGCGAGGTGTCCCATATGAGTCAGCAGCAGGCTCCTGGACAGGCCGCGGCCGCGATGGGCCGAATCGACCGCCACCGAGAGGATTTCGGCCTCGTCGGCGCCGATCCGCGACACGGCGAAGCCGATCACCCTGCGGCCGAGGCGCAGGCGATGCACGAGCGTGTTGCGCTCGCCGATCATGATCTCGAATTCGCTTTCGCCCCAGCCCTGCGCAAACGAAGCGCCGTGGATCTGCGCCAGCCGCGCCGCATCGCGCACGGCCGCCGGCTCGACGACCGCAGTGCCGCCGCGCCACCATTCGCACAGCCAATTCATCATGGGGCGGCCGCGGGGGCGGCGAGCGGTGGCCGAGCGGCCGGCTTCGCATCCGGCGCGCGCAGGTAGAACGGACGCGCGGGCGCGTGGCCGGGGTCGGCCGCGGCGCCGAGCCAGGCGACCCAGGCGATGGCGGGCGCCGGCTGCGCATCGACGGCGACCGGCGCCGGCGTATCCTTCGACCAGCGGTCGGCGAGAATTCCTGCGGCGTTGCCGACCAGATGCGGCGCGCCGAATTGCGCCGCCGCGATCGCCTCGTCGATGCTGGCGACCCTCGGCCGCAGCAACTGGCTGCCATCGCCGGCGACGATCTGGACGTAGACATGGTCGTGCCGCGCATCGATTGCGGAGATCACGGGCGCCGGCCGGTTCCGGCTGACGATTTCAGCGGCATAGGCCGAGAGCGTCGTCACGCCTACCGCCGGCTTGCCGGCTGCGAGCGCAAGTCCGCGTGCGGCCGAAATGCCGACGCGCAAACCGGTGAAGCTTCCGGGGCCGGTCGTGACCGCGATGCGGTCGAGCGCGGTGAAGGAGACGTTCGCGGCCTGCCGCACCCGCGCGATCAGCGGCATCAGCGCTTCGGCGTGGCCGCGCTTCATCGGGAGCGATTCCTGCGCGATCAGGGCGCCGGCCTCCGTGTCGAGCACGGCGGCGGCGCAGGCGTCGAGCGCGGTATCGATGGCGAGGATCAGCATGGGGGAACGAATGGCGAGTGGCGAATAGCGAGTAGATTAGTCGACCCGGGTTCCATTCGCCATTCGCTACTCACCATTCGCCCACTGCTTACATCGGCCGGACTTCGACCACGTCGGGCACGAAATGCCTGAGCAGGTTCTGGATGCCGTGCCGCAGCGTCGCGGTCGACGACGGGCAGCCGGAACAGGCGCCCTTCATGTTGAGATAGACGATGCCGTCCTTGAAGCCGCGGAAGGTGATGTCGCCGCCGTCATTGGCGACTGCGGGCCGCACGCGGGTCTCGATCAGGTCCTTGATCATGTCGACGGTCTCGGCGTCGGCCTCGTCGTAGAACTCGTCCTCTTCGTCGCGCTCGTCGTCGTTGGCGACCGCGCCGTCGGCCAGCAGCGGCGCGCCGGACATGTAGTGCTCCATGATGGCGCCGAGGATCGCGGGCTTGAGCTGCTGCCATTCACCGTTCGCTTTGGTCACGGTGATGAAGTCGGAGCCGTAGAATACGCCGGTGACGCCGGGCACCTCGAACAGCTTTTCGGCGAGCGGCGACCGGGTGGCGGTCTCGCGGGTGGCGAATTCCATGGTGCCGCCGTCGAGCACGACGCGGCCGGGAATGAATTTCAGCGTGGCGGGATTGGGGGTGGCTTCGGTTTGGATGAACATGGCTTTCTCCGGACGTCGCCGGTTCAAGGCCGGCGCGTGAGCTACTCACTAGCAGATGGCGACGGCAAACGCACGGTCAAGGGGTAGGTGAAAAGTTCTACTTTTTTATCAATGTGTTATGGCGGGGTTGTCGCGATGGAAGTGCGCGACCTCCCCCGCAAGCGGGTGCGGTTGAACCGAGTTCGTGGAGGGCGCGAGCTACGACAGCGCGTCGACGTCGGGGTCGCTGAGGTTGCCGGAAATGATCGTCAGCGGAATCGGGAAGGTGCCGACCGCATGCGCAAGCTGCGCGATCAGCGGTCCGGGCCCCTCCGCGCCGGGATTGGCCGCGAGCACCAGCACCGCGATATCGGGGTCCCGGTCGATGACGTCGAGGATCTGCTGCATCGGATGGCCCTCGCGAATCACGCGCTCCGGGGTGATCGCGGCGATGCCGTTGGCGCGGCCCGCGGCGCGGTCGAGCGCGGCGTTGGCGTCCTCATGCGCCTCGGCGCGCATGATGTCGGCGACCCCCAGCCATTCCTGGTTCTGGTCGTCGGTCTCGATGACGCGCAGCATCACCACGCCGCCGCCTGCGCGGATCGCCCAGCGGCTGGCGTAATAGACCGCGCGATCCCACTCCGCGCTGTCGTCAACGACGACCAGGCATTTCGGCTTGTGACCCGGCTCGAAGCATCGTCGCTTGCTGGTCATGCATGTTCCGGCAAATCCCCGCAAACATGCTGCCACACTCGCCGCGTCTTTGGGAGAGGGGCGGCCTGCGAAATCTCGCCGGCCGCATTCGCGAGCGCAGCAATCAGCGCCTGTGGATGAAGCCGACGATGTCCTTGGTCAGCTTCATCGTCTCGTCCGCGATCGCACGCGCCCGGTCGGCGCCATCGATCAGGATCGCATCGATGTGGCCGGGATCGGCGACCAGCCTCTTCATCTCGCCGGCGATCGGCGAGAGCTTTGCCACGCACAATTCCACCAGCGCATTCTTGAAGCTGGAGAACTGGCCGCCGCCGAATTCGCGCAGCACGTCCGCCCTGGAGCGGCCGGACAGCGCCGCGAAGATGCCGACGAGATTGTCGGCCTCGGGCCGCGGCTCCAGGCCCTTCTCCTCCGTCGGCAGCGGCTCCGGATCGGTCTTCGCCTTGCGGATCTTCTGCGCGATGGTGTCGGCGTCGTCGGTGAGGTTGATGCGCGAATAGTCCGACGCGTCCGACTTCGACATCTTCTTGGTGCCGTCGCGCAGAGACATCACGCGCGTTGCCGGTCCCGTGATCAGGGGCTCCGGCAGCGGGAAGAACAGGCCGTCATTGCCGCCATGCTTGCGGATGGAATCGCCGAAGTCGTTGTTGAACTTCTGCGCGATGTCGCGCGAGAGCTCGAGATGCTGCTTCTGGTCCTCGCCGACCGGCACGTGGGTGGCGCGATAGAGCAGGATGTCGGCCGCCATCAGCACCGGATAGTCGTAGAGACCGACGGAGGCGTTCTCGCGATCCTTGCCGGCCTTCTCCTTGAACTGCGTCATGCGGTTCAGCCAGCCCATGCGCGCGACGCAGTTGAACACCCAGGCGAGCTCGGCGTGCTCGGCAACCTGGCTCTGGTTGAACACGATGTGCTTCTTGGGATCGATGCCGGCGGCAATGAAGGCCGCGGTCACCTCGCGAATGTTGCGCGCCAGCTCCGCCGGTCCGCCCCAGACGTCCACGGGCTGCGTGATCGCGTGCAGGTCGACCACGCAATAGATGCAGTTGTGGGTGTCCTGCAGCTTCACGAAGTTGACGATGGCGCCGAGATAGTTGCCGAGGTGCAGATTGCCCGTCGGCTGGACGCCCGAAAAGACCCGTTCAACGAATGCCATGGCAATTTCCCTGGTTTTCGGGCCGTCGTTTCCAACAGCGGCGGAGCGCCGTCAAGTGCAATTCAACCCGTCCCGCGCTCGCCGCCCGTGATCGCGCCGGCAGCCTCGCGCCAGGAGGCGGCGCCGAGGAACTGCAGGAGCACGGCGTAGACCGCGATCCCGCCCGCGATCTGGACGCCCAGCAGGACGAATCTGATCAGGCCGTGAGCGGCCTCCGGCGCCAGCCCCGTCGTCAGCCACAACAATCCGCCCATGATGAGCGCGGCGAGCACGATCCGCGGCAGCCGGCGGCGGGCGGCGGCGTCGATCGCGAAGCCGAACTCGGCGGTGCCGCGCCGGAGCAGCGCCAGCGCGCCGCTCCAGGCGCCGCAGGCGATGCTCGCCGCGATTCCGGCCGCGCCGAAGACATGGCCGAGCAGGACCGCCAGCACCACCGCGACGAGGAGTCCCTTCAGGGTGGCGAGCAGCGGCGCCATCGTGTCGCCGCGCGCAAAAAAGGCGGGCGAGGTCGCCTTGATCAGCACGTGAGCCGGCAGCCCCAGCGCGAGCCAGACCAACGCCTGCGCGGTGGCCGCACTGTCGCTCGCTGCGAAGGCGCCGTGCTCGAACAGCAGCCGCACGATCGGCTCGGCCAGCACGATCAGGCCGAGCGTTGCCGGCAAGGCCAGTCCCGTTGCGAGCTCGAGCGCGCGCGATTCGGCCTGCGCGACCGCGTTGCGATCGCCGCTGCCGATTGCGCGGGTCAGTTCCGGCACCAGCACCGCGCCCATGGCGACGCCGACGATGCCGAGCGGCAGTTCGATCAATCGGTTGGCGAAATAGAGCCAGGACACGGCGGACGGCGTCGCGGAGGCGATGATCGCGCCGGCCACCATCAGCCATTGCGGGCCCGAGCTTGCGATCATGCCGGGGATCGCCTTGGCGAAAAAGCCGCGCATTTCGCCGTTCAAAGTCGCGCGCAGCGGCTTTGCCAGAGCGGCGCTCCGTCGTGACAGCAGCATCAGGAGCTGCAGCAGGCCGGCTGCGCCGACGGTTGCCGCCAGCACGAAGGCGGCGAAAGCGGCGTCGGCATGCGACGGCAGCAGCGCCCCGATCGCGGCGATCAGCGCGATGTTGAACAGGAGCGGCGAGAACGCGGTCAGCGCAAAGCGGCCCTGCGCGTTGAGGAACCCCATCAGCACGGTGACCGGGCCGGCAAAGGCGAGGTAAGGCAGCATCAGTCGCGCGTCCCGCACGGCCCGATCGAGCGTATCGTGCCCGACGAATCCCGGGGCGAGCGCCGTGAGGATCAGCGGCATCGCGAGGCCGACGACCAGCGACACCGCGACCAGCGTGGCGCTGACGGTGCCGAGCACGCGGCCGGCGAAGGCGGACGCGGCCGCTTCGCCCTCGCGCTCCCGCAGGCGCAGCCAGGCCGGGATCAGCGCCGCATTGAGCGCGCCTTCGCTGAGCAGGCGCCGCACCACATTGACGAGCTGGAAGGCGGCGAGAAAGGCATCCGCCACCGCGCCGGTGCCGAGCAGCGCCGCGATCAGGGAATCGCGCGCGAAACCCAAGAGCCGCGAGGCCAGCGTTCCCGTCGACACGGTCAGGAAGGAGCGGATCATCGGCGTTGCGCAATATACCGTTGCTTGCTCGCGGCCGGGCGGTCGTGATAGGCCGCGAGCCGGTTCTTTCTCACCGTAGGAAGCGGATTTTCCGCGCAACCGCAATCGGGCAACGGGATCAAGGTGAATGGCTGACGCGAAATATGACGTTCTGGGGATCGGCAACGCGCTGTTCGACGTGCTGGTCAGGACCGACGAGGCCTTCCTGGCCCGGCATGGCATGACCAAGGGCAGCATGTCCCTGATCGACGAGGCGCGCGCCGCAGCCATCTACGGCGACATGGGACCAGCCACCGAAGTGTCGGGCGGCTCGGCCGCCAACACCATCGTGGGCATTGCGAGCCTCGGGGCGCGCGCAGCCTATGTCGGCAAGGTCAAGGACGATCAGATCGGCAGGCTTTATGCGCACGATATCCGCGCGGCCGGCGTCGCCTTCCAGACCGCCCCCGCCAAGGATGGTCCCGCCACAGGCTGCTCCTACATCCTGGTGACGCCGGACGGCGAGCGCACCATGAACACCTATCTCGGCGCGGCGCAGGACCTCTCGCCGACGGACATCGACCCGTCGGAGGTCGCAGCCTCCCGCATCGTCTATCTCGAGGGCTATCTCTGGGATCCGAAGAACGCCAAGGAGGCCTTCGTCAAGGCGGCCGGGATTGCCCATGATTCCCGTCGCAAGGTGGCGCTGACCCTGTCGGATTCCTTCTGCGTCGACCGCTACCGCGACGAATTCCTGTCCCTGATGCGCGACGGCACGGTCGACATCGTGTTCGCCAACGAGTCCGAGCTGCACGCGCTCTACATGACCTCGGATTTCGACGCCGCGCTGAAGCAGCTGCGCAACGACGTCAATCTCGGCGTCGTCACCCGCAGCGAGAAGGGCTGCATGGTGGTGTCCGCGGAAGAATCCGTCGCGGTGCCGGCGTCTCCGATCGCCGAGCTCGTGGACACGACCGGCGCCGGCGATCTCTTCGCCGCCGGCTTCCTGTTCGGTCTCGCCCGCGAGCTGCCGTACCGGGCCTGCGGCCAGATCGGCGCGCTGGCGGCCGCCGAGGTGATCCAGCACATCGGCGCGCGGCCGCAGGTGTCGCTGAAGGAGCTGGCGCAGCAGAACGGGCTGGTGATCTAAGTTTCGCGCCGGCCGTCATTGCAATGACGGCGTGGGTGCAACGCGACGTCTACTTCTTCGCGTAGATATCCTTGTACGTATCTCGCAAAATATTCTTCTGCACCTTGCCCATGGTGTTGCGCGGCAGTTCGTCGACGACGAAGACGCGCTTGGGCATCTTGAACTTGGCGAGACGCCCGTCGAGCGCCTTCAGCACCGAGGCTTCGTCGACGCTGGCGCCGGGCTGGCGCACCAGCACCGCGGTGACGCCTTCGCCGAAATCGGCATGCGGCACGCCGATCACGGCCGACTCGACCACGCCCGGCATGGCGTCGATCTCGCTCTCGATCTCCTTCGGATAGACGTTGAAGCCGCCCGAGATCACGAGGTCCTTGCCGCGGCCGAGGATGTGGACGTAGCCCTTGTGGTCGATCTTGCCGAGGTCGCCGGTGATGAAGAAGCCGTCGGGCCTGAATTCGGCCTTGGTCTTCTCCGGCATGCGCCAGTAGCCCTTGAACACGTTCGGGCCCTTCACCTCGATCATGCCGATCTCGTCGCGCGCGAGCTCCTTGCCGGTCTCGGGATCGGTGACGCGAGCGGAGACGCCGGGCAGGGGAAACCCGACCGCGCCGGGTACGCGCTCGCCGTCATAGGGGTTGGAGGTGTTCATGTTGGTCTCGGTCATGCCGTAGCGTTCGAGCACGGCGTGGCCGGTGCGCGCCGACCATTCGCGATGGGTGTCGGCGAGCAGCGGCGCCGAGCCCGAGACGAACAGCCGCATGTGCCTGGTCGTTTCGCGCGACAGCGCGGGGTTCTGCAGCAGGCGCGTGTAGAAGGTCGGCACGCCCATCAGCACGGTGGCGCGCGCCATCAGCTTGATGATGAGGTCGGGGTCGAGCCTCGGCAGGAAGATCATCGACGCCCGAGCGAACAGCGTGACGTTGGTCGCCACGAACAGGCCGTGGGTGTGATAGATCGGCAGCGCGTGGATCAGGACGTCCTTCTCGGTGAAGCGCCAGTAGTCGACCAGCGTCAGCGAGTTCGACGCAAGATTGTCGTGGGTGAGCATCGCGCCCTTGGAGCGGCCGGTGGTGCCGGAGGTGTAGAGGATCGCGGCGAGATCGTCGTTCGCGCGCGGCACGGTGGTGAAATCGCTCTTCGCCATGTCGGCGGCTTCCGTCAGCGAGCCCTTGCCGCCCGCATCGAGCGTCTCGACCTTCGCCTTCACCTTGGCGGCGATCGCCGCGAGCCCTTCGGCCTTGGCGGGATCGCAGACCACCAGCGACGGCTCGGCATCGGTGATGAAGTAGTCGAGCTCGTTGAGCGTATAGGCGGTGTTGAGCGGCAGATAGACCGCGCCGGCGCGAACCGTGGCGAGATAGAGCACGATGTTGGCGACGGACTTTTCGACCTGCACCGCCACGCGGTCGCCCGGCTTCACGCCGCGCTCGACCAGCACGTTCGCCATCTGTCCGGCGCGCTCGATCAAGTCGCCATAGGTGATGCGGTCGCCGTCCTGCGTCTCGATCGCGAGGCGCTTCGGGTCGTCCAGACCATCGAACAGGCGGGAAAACAGGTTGGCGTCGGCGGCTTGGTTCATGCAACTATCCTCGCCGGCAATGGCCGGTCAAAAGCGAGGGCTGGATTAGCAAGAACAGCCCCGAAAAAGCAACGGAGACGGTTAGCATGACCAAAGGTGGGAAACGCGTGGCCTGGGTCACGGGCGGCGGCAGCGGGATCGGGGAGGCCGGCGCGGAAGCGCTCGCGGCCGACGGCTGGACGGTGGTGGTGTCGGGCCGGCGCAAGCAGGCGCTGGATTCCGTGGTTGCGAAGATCACGAAAGCGGGCGGCGCGGCGGAGGCGATCCCGCTCGATGTCAGCATTGCCGCCGACGTCCAGAAGGCGGCCGACCGGATCCTCAGCCGGCACGGCCGGATCGATCTCCTGGTCAACAGCGCCGGCGTCAACGTGCCGAAGCGGAGCTGGAACGAGATGGAACTCGAGGGCTGGAACAAGCTCGTCGAGATCAACCTCAACGGCGTGCTCTATTGCATGCGGGCGGTCCTGCCGGCGATGCGCCGGCAGCAGGACGGCTCAATCATCAACGTCTCGTCCTGGGCCGGCCGTCATGTCTCGAAGATGCCGGGCCCGGCCTACACCACCACGAAGCACGCGGTGCTGGCGCTGACCCATTCCTTCAACATGGACGAATGCGTCAACGGCCTGCGCGCCTGCTGCCTGATGCCGGGCGAGGTCGCGACCCCGATCCTGGAACTGCGCCCGGTGGTGCCGAGCAAGGAGGAGCAGGCCAGGATGCTGCAGTCCGAGGACCTCGGCCGCACCATCGCGTTCATCGCCAGCATGCCGGCGCGGGTCTGCATCAACGAGGTGCTGATCAGCCCGACCCACAATCGCGGCTTCATCCAGACGCCGCAGAGCAGGGATTGAGTATCAGTCTTGCTCTACGCCCTCTCGTCGTCCCGGGGCGCGACGAAGTCGCGAACCCGGGACCCATAATCCCAGGACGAAGTTGTTGAATCAGGTCGGCAACCCCGAGTTCCCGCCACAACATCTGCCTGTGGTTATAGGTCCCGGATCGGCGCTCCGCTTCGCTGCGCTTGTCCGGGACGACAGTTGAATATGTGGCCCGGGCGTGAACCTCCACGAACATCCCGGCGCAAAGTTTCACGGATCACAAAGAATTATTGTCCGAAACCGTTTCGCAAACCCTCCCGTAGTTCGGGCCGACGACGGCGCTCCATCTCACGACAACAAATCGGAGCGCCGTTGTTGCCAACCTCATCCAATCGGGAGACTCTTCATGTCGAAGCGTATTGCCTATCTCGCCGCCGCCTTCAGCACGCTGGCGATCACCGCGACCGTCGTCGCGCCCGTTCGCGCCGAGGAAAAGACCGTGATGGTCGGCGGCGCCGCGATGTTCCCCTCCAAGAACATCGTCCAGAACGCAGTCAACTCCAAGGATCACACCACGCTGGTGGCGGCGGTGAAGGCGGCCGGCCTCGTGCAGACCCTGGAAGGCAAGGGCCCGTTCACGGTGTTCGCGCCGACCAACACCGCCTTCGACAAGCTGCCGGCCGGCACCGTCGACGATCTGGTCAAGCCCGAGAATAAGGCGACGCTGACCAGGATCCTCACCTACCATGTCGTGCCCGGCAAGCTCGAGGCCTCCGACCTGACCGACGGCAAGAAGCTGAAGACCGCCGAGGGCGAGGAACTGACCGTCAAGAAGATGGACGGCAAGACCTGGATC
>NZ_JAGWUA010000069.1 GCF_028868675.1 Bradyrhizobium sp. | reverse complement strand
TTGACGACCTTGGCGAAGGGAATGACCGAGATATAGACGTCGCCGGAGTTCTTGCTCAGCGCGCTGAGCTGGTCGATCAGGCCGCCGCTGCCGGCGACGGCGTTTCGCAGCGCCGTGATCTTGCCGTCCTGCGCCATCGAGCCGGTGTTGTCGAGCGCCAGCGCGACGCGCATCTTGACGTTGCCCCAGGTGGTCGTCGAATTGACCGTGAAATTGATGTTGTCGTACACCGCCGAGTTGTTGAGCATCGGATTCAGCGTGTTGAGCATCCGCGACAGAATGCGGATGAACTGGGTCGGCATCGAACCGTTGGCGGTGACTACGAGCGTTGCGGCGGTGGTCGTCGTCGCCGCGGTATAGGTGACGGTGCTCACGGAAGCCGGCGCGCCGGTGTCGGTGTAGAGGCCGCCGAAATAATCCTGCGCCTTCTGCGTGAGCTGGCTGGACGTGATGGTACCCGTGGTCAGGTCCTTGGACAGCATCAGCACGGCCGAGTCGATGGCCGCCTGCGCCGCGGTGCGCGCCCGCACGGCCTGCGTATAGTCGACGGCCGCACCGACCATTCCCAAGATCGGGACCAACGCGAGCGCAAAGATGATGGCGATGTTGCCTTGCTCGGCGGAAGTAAAACCGGCGAGCGACCGACCGAGGCGGCGGAGGACGGGCAGGCAAGACATGACGATCCCCGGGATCTGTGGTTTTGCCCGATTTCGCGTCATCCCGTTGAACGCCCGGTAAATGGGACCGTGGAAATCCGGGTGTATTCGGTGGCACCGCCGCAATCGGCGGTTTCCTGGTGAATGTTCGCTGAACGGCCCCGCCGTTTTTTTGTCAAATTGACCCGGATTGATTAACCTCGCGCCGGATCGCCCGGACCGGGAATCGGGCTGCTTCGGCCCGATCGGGCCAGACCCTTGCACGCTTGCGGCGAGCCGGGGGCCAGCCCATATTCAAGTGGCCGATCCGGCGCTGCCGGAGGGGCCGGGAGCGGCGATCCGCAGGGAACGGTGCGTCAGTGCGGGACCTCGACAGGCGAGGCCGCGCGGCAAGCCGCGATTCGCTTCCGTGAGGATCTTGAACGCCAGTGTCATGTTGCAACTAACTTCCAGCCCCGGCCAGCCTGCGTCAGCCCACGCCTCCCGCATGAGCGGTGACGAGAACCGCCCGGGCACCCCCACGGGTCCGACCACCTCCGTCATCACCAAGGTCAAGCCGAAGACCAAGCGGCCGAACCTCTACCGGGTGCTGATTCTGAACGACGACTACACGCCGATGGAGTTCGTCGTTCACGTCCTGGAAAAGTTCTTCAACAAGGACGTCGAGGCCGCGACCAAGATCATGCTGCATGTCCACCATCACGGCATCGGCGAATGTGGCGTGTTCACTTACGAGATCGCCGAGACCAAGGTGACGCAGGTGATGGACTTTGCCCGCAAGCATCAGCATCCCCTGCAATGCGTGATGGAAAAGAAGTGACGGCGTGCCGGGCCCGGAGTCTTGCGCCGGCCCTCGATCCGTCCCTTTTTCCCTCTCCTGAGGCGACTGCAAGATCACAGGAGAGCGGCGCGCCGGCGCCAAATCCCGCCCCAATCGGAACGGGTTTTGCGTCGAAAATGCCCTGAACGCCTAACGTTTGAGTCGCGGAACCGGTCTTTTTGCCGCGATCATGCATAACTATATTTGACAAAGGTTGTTGTTGCCTGACCGGGCGATGGCGATCATGATGGCGGGGGCCACAGAGGACGCGAATGCCGACTTTTTCCCAGAGCCTTGAACAATCTCTGCATCGAGCGCTGGCGATCGCCAACGAGCGTCATCACCAATATGCGACGCTCGAGCATCTGTTGCTGTCGCTGATCGACGATTCCGATGCCGCGGCCGTGATGCGCGCCTGCAGCGTCGATCTCGACAAGCTGCGCACGAGCCTCGTCAACTACCTCGAGACCGAATTCGAAAACCTGGTGACCGACGGCGCCGACGACGCCAAGCCCACGGCCGGATTCCAGCGCGTGATCCAGCGCGCGGTGATCCACGTGCAGTCGTCGGGTCGCGAGGAGGTGACCGGCGCCAACGTCCTGATCGCGATCTTCGCCGAGCGCGAGAGCCACGCCGCGTACTTCCTGCAGGAGCAGGACATGACGCGCTACGACGCGGTCAACTACATCAGTCACGGCATCGCCAAGCGGCCGGGCGTCTCCGAGGCGCGCCCCGTGCGCGGCGTCGACGAGGAGACCGAGACCAAGGGCAACGAGGACTCCAAGAAGAAGGGCGAGGCGCTCGAGACCTATTGCGTCAACCTCAACAAGAAGGCGCGCGACGGCAAGATCGATCCGGTGATCGGCCGCAATTCCGAGATCAACCGCGCCATCCAGGTGCTGTGTCGCCGGCAGAAGAACAACCCGCTGTTCGTGGGCGAGGCCGGCGTCGGCAAGACCGCGATCGCGGAGGGCCTTGCAAAGCGCATCGTCGACAGCGAGGTGCCGGAGGTGCTTTCCGCCGCTACCGTGTTCTCGCTCGACATGGGCACGCTGCTCGCCGGCACGCGCTATCGCGGCGACTTCGAGGAGCGGCTGAAGCAGGTGCTGAAGGAATTGGAGGCGCACCCCAACGCCATCCTGTTCATCGACGAGATCCACACCGTGATCGGTGCCGGCGCGACCTCGGGCGGCGCGATGGACGCCTCCAACCTGCTGAAGCCCGCGCTCGCCTCGGGCACCATCCGCTGCATGGGTTCGACCACCTACAAGGAATATCGCCAGCATTTCGAGAAGGACCGCGCGCTGGTGCGGCGCTTCCAGAAGATCGACATCAACGAGCCGACGGTCGAGGACGCGATCGCGATCCTGAAGGGCCTCAAGCCTTATTTCGAGGACTACCACCGGCTGAAATACACCAACGAGGCGATCGAGGCGGCGGTGCAGCTCTCCTCGCGCTACATCCACGACCGCAAGCTGCCGGACAAGGCGATCGACGTGATCGACGAGTCCGGCGCGGCGCAGATGCTGGTCGCCGAGAACAAGCGCAAGAAGACCATCGGCATCAAGGAGATCGAGACCACGATCGCCTCGATGGCGCGGATTCCGCCGAAGAGCGTGTCGAAGGACGACGCCGAAGTGCTCAAGCATCTCGAGCAGACCCTGAAGCGCGTGGTGTTCGGCCAGGACAAGGCGATCGAGTCGCTCTCCGCCTCGATCAAGCTCGCCCGCGCGGGCCTGCGCGAGCCCGAAAAGCCGATCGGCTGCTACCTGTTCTCGGGCCCCACCGGCGTCGGCAAGACCGAGGTGGCGAAGCAGCTCGCGGCGTCGCTCGGCGTCGAGCTCCTGCGCTTCGACATGTCCGAATACATGGAGCGGCATACGGTGTCGCGTCTGATCGGCGCGCCTCCCGGCTATGTCGGGTTCGACCAGGGCGGCCTTCTGACCGACGGCGTCGACCAGCATCCGCATTGCGTGGTGCTGCTCGACGAGATCGAGAAGGCGCATCCCGATCTCTACAACGTGCTGCTGCAGATCATGGACCACGGCCGGCTCACCGATCACAACGGCAAGCAGGTCAACTTCCGCAACGTGATCCTGATCATGACCACGAATGCCGGCGCGGCCGATCTCGCCAAGCAGGCCTTCGGCTTCACCCGATCGAAGCGGGAAGGCGACGACCACGAGGCGATCAACCGGCAGTTCGCGCCGGAATTCCGCAACCGTCTCGACGCCATCGTCTCCTTCGCCCACCTCAATGCCGACGTGATCGGCATGGTGGTGGAGAAGTTCGTGCTCCAGCTCGAGGCGCAGCTCGGCGACCGCGACGTCACGATCGAACTGTCCGAGCCCGCCAAGGCCTGGCTGATCCAGCACGGCTATGACGAGCAGATGGGTGCCCGCCCGATGGCGCGCGTGATCCAGGAACACATCAAGAAGCCGCTCGCCGACGAGGTGCTGTTCGGCAAGCTGAAGGGCGGCGGCCATGTCCGCGTGGTCCTGGTCAAGGACGAGACCGACGCGACCAAGGACAAGATCGGCTTCGAGTACGTCGAGGGGCCGGTCACGCCGAAGCAGGAGAAGCTGCCCGGCGCCCGCAAGCGTCCGCCGTCGGGCAAGTCCAAGCCGGGCGGTCCCGGCGGCTCGAAGGGGCCGACCTCCAAGGGGCCGCTGGTCAAGGCTTGATGGCGAGCTGCATGAAATTGCGAAAGGCCGGCTGAACAGCCGGCCTTCTTGTTTCGGTCGCCGAGGCCCGCGTCTACGTTCCGGTCTGCGGCACCGGCTTGGGCCGCGGTTTTCGCGGGGCGGGTGGCGGGGCGGTCGGCTGCATAGTCACGATTACCGGATTTGGCTTGTGATCGGTCGCGGCGCCCGTCACGGCATCGACACCCATGCCCACCAGACCGCCCGCAATGATATTGCCAGCGAAGCCGGCCGCGCCGGTGGCGGGGATTTCCTTTGTAAGCTGCACTGTCTGCGATTCGAAACCTTCCTTCTGGAAGGTGATGGAAATGTCGGCGTTGCGCTTGGCGACGATTGCGCACGGCGTCGTGCAGGTGGTCGGCACGTCCAGCCCGCTGACGGCGGCCTCTGCGCCGGATGGCGTCGATGAAATGCTGATATTCTCGGTCGTTCCGCGCGTGATTGACGCGCAGCCGCCCAGCATGACGCCAAGCGCCACGATTCCCAGTATTCGCATGAATGAAACGCCCCCCGAAATCCCCAGCGCAATCAAGCGCAACCGGAGCGGGAGAGCAAGAGCCGATACGACAAATAGTTAAGCCGCGCGGAGGTTGCGCGTCAGTTGGATGGCATCCTCCCAGCCGTCAATCGCCCTTCATCCGCTGTCCCTCCTGCACCCGCACGTGCTCGGCGCCGCGGGCGCCGGCGGGCGACAGGCGCAGCATGCTGAGCAGCGCTCCGCACAGCGCAAAACCCACGCCGGTGAGAAGCGCGATCCTGGTGCCCTCGACGGGATAGCGACCCAGGAACAGCGCCACGAGCGCGGCACCCGTGGTTTGGCCGAGCAGCCGCGCCGTTCCGAGCATGCCGCTGGCCCCGCCGGAGCGCTCGCGCGGCGCCGCGGCGATCATGGTGCGGTTGTTCGGGGTCTGGAACAGGCCGAAGCCGAGGCCGGCGAGCGCCATGCGCCAGACCACGTCGAGCGGCGCGGGATCGGCCGGCAGGACGGCGAGGGACGCGAGCCCGGCTCCGAACAGCAACAGGCCAATGCCGCCCAGAAGGCCCGCGGGGTAGATCTCGACCAGCCGGCCCGCCAGCGGCGCCGCAAACGCCACCGTGATCGGCCATGGCGTGATCAGCAGCCCCATGTGGACGGCCGAATAGCCGAACCGGCTCTGCAGGTAGAAGGGGATGGCGACGAAGGCCAGCATCTGTGCGCAGAACGAGGCGATGGAGGTCGCAATCGAGAGTGCGAAGATTGGGATGCGCAGCAGGTCGACCGGCAGCAGCGGCGCGGCTTCGTGCGTCTCGCGATAGATGAGCAATGCGCCGGCCGCGAGGGCGGCGCCGAATTCGACGAGGCAGGCGAGCAGCGGCTCGCCGTGGCCGACGCTGTCGATCGCGAAGATGCCGACCCCGAACGTCACCGCGCTGAGGCCCGCGCTTTGCCAGTCGAAGGAATGGGCGGCGCGGTTGGTGTGCGGCAGGCAGCGCCAGCCGAGCGCCAGGGCGGCCGCGCCGAGCGGAATGTTGATCGCGAACAGATAGGGCCAGCTCGCAACGGCCAGGATCGCCGCCGCCAGCGTCGGCCCGATCGCGGCCGAGACCGCCACCACCAGCGCGTTGCGGGCGATCCCGCGCCCGAGCAGTGCGTGCGGATAGGTGAATCGCACCAGCGCCATGTTGACGCTCATGATGCCCGCCGCGCCGAATCCCTGGACGATGCGCGCCGCGGTCAGCATCGGGAGCGTGTGCGACAGCGCGCAGAAGGCCGAGGCGAGGGTGAAGAGGAGAAGTCCGGCCAGGTAGACGCGGCGATAGCCGACGATCTCGCCGAGCGAGGCCAGCGGCAGGAGCGAGATGGTGATGGCGAGCTGATAGCCGTTGACGACCCAGATCGAGAAGGCCGGGCTTGCATCGAGATCGGCCGCGATCGTCGGCAGTGCCACGTTGGCGATCGCTCCGTCGACGACCGACATGGTGATGCCGAGCGCGATGGTCAGGATGGCCCACCGGCGTTGCGGCAGGGGCAGGCCATCGGCATGTTCGATCGTGATTGATGACATCGTGAACGGCGTCCGGTCGCGGTCGGCCGGGCAGTTTCGGAAATCGGCCGTGTCAGCGCAACCGGTGTCTGCAGCGATCGTTCCGTCGCCGTGTGAGCGCTATTTCGGCTTCCGCGGCGCCTGGATCGCCTCGAGGTAGTTCACGACCGCCTCGGCGTCCTCGCGCTCGAAGCGGAAGGTCGGCATGAAGCGATGGATGCTGCTGTAGCCTTCCTGCAGCCGTTGCACGAAATCGGGATCGTAGAGCTTGTTCTCGCCGAGCGTACGGAAGGCTGGGGCCTGCGTGTTCGGGCTCTCGCCGCCGGTGCCGACGGCGTGGCAGCGTGCGCACATCTTCTGCAGGAGCGCCTCGCCACGCTGCTGCTCGATATCGAGCGCCTGCGCCGAGGAACTGCAGAGCAGGCCCGCGAGCACGAGCGACGGCAGGACTTGCCTCGACACCGTCCCGCGAGAGCGCATCCGGGTCACCACCGCGAAGTTGCCTTGCCCCAAAGATAGAGGACGACCAGCCCGATCGTGACCGCCGTCGAGAAGATCACGATGTTGCGGTCCCGGTCGGTCCTGCTCCGCTCGCTCCGACCGAGGGAGAGCATCGTGAAGAGGGCCTTCATCGGAAATCGGCGCATCGGGACTCCTCGATGCCGGCACGATGGCACGCGTCGCGGAGAGCCCGCTTGATGCAGGTCAAGGGCGCGGCCCTCGAAGCTCCGCGCTGCTACGCCCGAAGCGCCGCGCAGTTGTCCAGCAGGTCCGGATGGGTGGGGCAGATGTGGTGGGCGCCGGCGCCGCGCAGTTCGTCCTCGCTGCCATAACCGTAGAGCACGCCGATCGCGGTCATGCCGTTCTTCCGCGCGCCGACCACGTCATGGCTGCGATCGCCGATCATGACGGCGCTGTGCGCGTCGACCCCGGCCTCGTCGAGCGCGTAGCGCAACAGCTCTCCCTTGTCGACGCGCGTGCCGTCGAGCTCGGAGCCGAACACGCGCTCGAAATAGCGGCGGAGGCCGAAATGATCGATGATGCGTCCGGCATAGACGGCGGGCTTGCTGGTGGCGACGAACATGCGCGGGCTTGCCGCCGCAAGCGAAGCCAGCGTGTCCTCGATGCCCCCATAGGCCTCGTTCTCGAACAGGCCGACGTCGCTGAACCGCTCGCGGTAGAGCAGGAGCGCACGGTCGGCGAGCTCGTCGGTGCCGGTGATCTTCTTCAGGCTGGCGTGCAGGGGCGGGCCGATGCACCAGGTCAGTTCGTCCTCGTGCGGGACGGCCTGGCCGAGCCTGTCCAGGGCATACTGGATCGAGCGGGTGATGCCCTGCTTGGGATTGGTCAGCGTGCCGTCGAGATCAAAATAGATCGTGTGCATTTTGGCCCGGATGCGCGTTCAGTCTGCGTTGTGTCTTCCTGCCGTTGCTAGTGGGCCCGGTTCCCGAGTTCAAGGGCCGATTCGTCAGATGGGGTCGATGCCATGCGAATGAGACGGGCGCGGAATCTGCTCTACGGGGGCATGGCCGCGCTGCTCGCGCATGCTCCCGCGACGGCGCAGGAGCCGCCGAGCCGCGTCGTGCATCCGAGCATCGAGGAGCTCGCGATGTCGCCGGCCACGTCGGCTGACGCTGCGCGCGACAGCGGGACGCGGGAGTCGATCTGCCTGATGATCGAAGCGGCGGCGCGGGCCTCGAACCTGCCGCTGGAGTTTTTCGCCCGCGTGATCTGGCAGGAAAGCCGCTTCCGGAGCGACGCGGTCGGGCCGGTGACGCGCGGCGGCGAGCGCGCCCAGGGCATTGCGCAGTTCATGCCGGGGACCGCCGGGGAGCGCGGACTGCTCGACCCCTTCAATCCCGTACAGGCCTTGCCGAAATCCGCCGAGTTCCTCGACGAGCTGCGCAGCCAGTTCGGCAATCTCGGCCTTGCGGCGGCGGCCTACAATGCCGGCCCGCGGCGGGTGCAGGAGTGGCTTGCCGGGACGGGTGCGATGTCGCAGGAAACGCGCAACTACGTCGTCGCCATCACCGGTGCAACGATCGAGGACTGGGCGGCGGCCGGCAAGGGCGGCAAGGTGCCGCCGCGCGTGCCGCCGACGAGCTGCCGCGAGCTGATGGCGCTGTTGAAGCGCGCGCCCAACCCGTTCGTCGCCGAGCTGGAGCAGCATGTTCGGCTCGCTGCGGCAAAACTCTGGGGCGTGCAGCTTGCCGCCGGCTTCGACCGCAACAAGGCGCTCTCGATGTACTCCCGTGCGATCAGGCGCCTGTCCGCGGTGATCGGCGACCGCGATCCGAGCCTGCTCGGATCGGTGATGCGCAGCCGCGGCACGCGCACCTTCTACCAGGTGCGCATCGGCGCCGACACGCGCGGCGAGGCGGACGACCTCTGCAATCGCATCCGCAAGGCGGGCGGCGCCTGCTTCGTGCTGAAGAACCGGGGCGTGGCGGGGTAGGCGACCTAACCCGGCCGGGAAGCGGTTGCTGAGATAGCTCTATTCCGACCCTCGTGGTGAGGAGGCCGCGCAGCGGCCGTCTCGAACCACGCAGGCCCGGCTGCTACGGCTCGGCCTTCATCCTTCGAGACGCTTGCTTCGCAAGCTCATCAGAATGAGAGGAGAGATACGTTGCTTGGCGGCGGACCAATCGGCTAGACTCTCCGCATATCTGTAAGGAACAAACGACGATGGTTCGCGAAAACGAAGTCCGGGAGGGCGAGCTAGCGATCGAGCTGCCGCCGGCAACGGACGCCGGCCTGATCTTCATCGGCCGCATCCGCACGCCCTGGACCTCGCGGCTGGAGGCGCCGCGGCAGGGACGGCAGGATGGACCGATTTGCCGGCTGGAGATTTTCGAGCCGTTCGTGCCGGCGATGAAGGGCGTCGAGCTCTATGGCAATCTCGAGGTACTCTACTGGCTCGACAAGTCGCGCCGCGATCTCGTGCTGCAGAGCCCGAAGAACGACCGGCAGGCCCGCGGCACCTTCTCTCTGCGCTCGCCGGTGCGGCCCAATCCGATCGGCACCTCGATCGTCAAGCTGGTCGGGATCGAGGGCAATACGATTCTCGTGCGCGGACTCGATTGCCTCGACGGTACGCCGCTCATCGACGTCAAGCCCGACCGCTGCCAGTTCACCCCGCTCGCTCCGCCGCAGAAAGGCGATTTGGAGACGGAGTGACGGGTTTTCCGCTCACACGTGCTGCAACGCCGCGATTAGCTTGGTCGCGTTCTCCTCCAGCACCCTGATGTCTTCCTTGCGGCTCGCGGGCGGCAGCATGGCGACGCCGCCGTGGCGCGGCATCACGTGCATGTGGAGGTGAAACACCACCTGGCCGCCGGCGGGCTCGTTGAACTGCTGCACGGTGATGCCGTCGGCGTTGAACGCCTTCATCGCCGCCAGCGCAATCTTCTTCGCGCCGCGCGCGACATGGGCATAGTCGTCCGGCTTGACGTCGAGGATGTTGCGCGCCGGTGCCTTGGGGATCACCAGCGTGTGGCCGGGCACCCGCGGCATGATATCGAGGAAGGCGAACACGTGCTCGTCCTCGTAGACCTTGTGGCAGGGCAGCTCGCCGCGCAGGATTTTCGCAAAGATGTTGTTGTGATCGTAGGCGGTCATGGCGGCGGCTCCAAAACAATGCTGCCCTACTGTCATCACGGCAACAGGCCCGTCAAGGCGCCTCTTCGGACGCTTTCCGGAACGGCCCGAGTTCGGCGAGCTCCCGGCCGGCTTCGGCCACATGGGCGCGCTCGCGCTTGAGATAGTCGGCGAGCGCGCGGCGCAGGCCGGGGTCGGCAATGTAGTGCGCCGAATAGGTCGTCTGCGGCAGGTAGCCGCGCGCGATCTTGTGCTCGCCCTGCGCGCCGGCCTCGACGTAGCCGAGCCGATGCTGGATCGCGAAGTCGATCGCCTGATAGTAGCAGACCTCGAAATGCAGGAACGGGTGGTGCTCGATCGCACCCCAGTTGCGGCCGAACAGCGTGTCCGAGCCGATGAAGTTGATCGCGCCCGCGATCCAGCGCTGGTTGCGCCGGGCCATCACCAAGAGCACGTCACGCGACATGCTCGCGCCGATCAGCGAGAAGAACTCGCGCGTCAGGTACGGCCGGCCCCATTTGCGCGAGCCGGTCTCCAAGTAGAAATCGAAGAAGGCGTCCCAGACCTCCTCGGTGATGTCGCGGCCGGTGAGCCAGTGGATGGTGACGCCGGCAGCGAGCGCGTCGCGCCGCTCGCGCTTGATCGACTTGCGATGGCGCGAGTTCAGCGTGGCGAGGAAGTGGTCGAACGTCGCAAAACCCTGGTTGTGCCAGTGGAATTGCTGATCGGTTCGCTGCAGGAATCCGTGGCTTGCGAGGAACCGCCACTCCGCTTCGCGCGCAAACGTGACGTGCGCGGAGGAGGCGTTGCTCATGTCGCAGAGCGCGATCAGCCCGCGCGCAAGCGCGGAGGCGACGTTGTCGCGGTCGAAGCCGTTGCGGATCAGCAGGCGCGGCCCCGTCGCCGGCGTGAAGGGAACCGAGACCTGCAGTTTCGGATAGTAGCTGCCGCCGGCGCGCTCATAGGCCTCCGCCCAGCCGCGATCGAAGACGTATTCGCCGCGCGAATGCGATTTCAGATAGCAGGGCACGATGCCGGCGATGGTGCCGTCGATCTTGGCGATCAGATGCCGCGGCCCCCAGCCGGTGCGCGGCACGGCCGAGCCTGAGGCTTCCGCTGCTGAGAAAAAGGCATGAGAAACGAAAGGGTTATAGGTCGGCTTTGACGCGATAACGGAGCCGCCTGGCAGCGCGGGTGAGGCCGTTGAGGGATTGGCGCAGGCGTCCCAATCCTCAGCGGGAACGGCACTGATGGAAGCTACGGCCTCGAGCGTGATGTCGGTTGATGCCATCGCGGATCTGGATAAGTCCCGCATGCAAGATCGTGCATTGCGGCAACGACTTCAAGGGGCGCAGGGAACTCGCCGAAGTGAGGTTCGTGTGCCGCGGACGCAGCGCAGGAGCGTTGCACGCTGCAGCGCGTCCGGGACAAGCGCGCTAAGAGTGCCGCGCCTACGGCACAAAGCCCTCAAAGATCATCTGGTCGGCGTAGCGCGCGGCGCGGGCGCGTTGGTCGGGAGTGCGAACCGTCCAGGTCAGGAGCGGGCAGCCGAACACATTGCGCGCGAGCCAGGGTGCCGGCGCTGGAAGGTGGTCGACCTTGAAGGCGACGAAATGCGGCCGGGCCTGAAGGCCGCGGCGGAGATGGAGCATGCCGTCGCGCTGCTCCGGCGTCAGCTTGCTCCAGTAGCTGTCCTCGTAGCTGCGCTGGGCGACGATGCCGCGCGGCCGTGAGGGCAAGAGCCGTCGCAGCGCCAGCACCTGGTCCGGATCGAAGGACATGCCGACCGCGGGGCCCGCATAGGACGCGAGCACCTCGGCCATCCGCCCCACCAGCCTGCGGTCGCCGTCGAACAGGCTCTTGACCTCGATCACCAGCGGGACGCGGCCGGCGACCATGGCGCAGAGGTCGGACAGCGACATCATCCGCTCCGCCGTGTCCCTGAACGCCGCCGACTTGAGCTCGGCGGCGGTCTTGTCGCGCAGGAGACCGCTGCCCGCGGCGAGGCGGCCGAGTTCGTGGTCGTGATGCACCATGGCTTCGCCGTCGGCGCTGAGCTGGATGTCGACCTCGATGGCGAAGTTGCCCGCGATCGCGGCTTGCACCGCGCCGGGCATGTTCTCGACGATGCCGCGCGAAATGTCGTGCAGGCCGCGATGGGCGACCGGCCGCGCCGTCAGCCAATCAGGTGCGCGCAACGGTTCCGCTCCCGATCAGGCGACCTCGAAAATGCCTTCGACCTCGACGGCCGCATCGGCGGGCAGGGCGGCGACGCCGACCGTGGTGCGGGCGTGGCGGCCCTTGTCGCCGAAGGCCGCGACCATCAGGTCGGAGGCGCCGTTGAGCACCTTCGGTCCATCGAGGAAATCGGGCGCGGAGTTGATGAAGCCGCCGAGCCGGACCACGCGCACGACCTTGTCGAGATCGCCGAGCGCGGCCTTGAGCTGCGCCAACAGGTTGACGGCGCAGCCGCGCGCGGCCGCCGCGCCCTGCTCGATGCTGACGCCGGCCCCGAGCTTGCCCTTGGCGATCAGCTTGCCCTGCGGATCGTAGCAGACCTGGCCGGAGACGAAGATCAGGTTGCCGGCGCGTACGAACGGCACGTAGTTCGCCACCGGCGCGGGTGCCTGATGCAGGACGATGCCCTGTGCCGCCAGATTCTGCTCGACTGTTTTCGCCATTGCTGCGCCCTTGATGCCCGCAAGAAATCATGCCTCCGGCCGTTTGCGGCCGAGCGCGCCTGTTTCGCCCATTGCCCGGTCGTATGCAAGGCGGGAGCCTCGGGCGAAGGCGCCGGCCAGGGTTGCGTTTTTCCCGGGCGGGCGGTGGGTGGCCACAGAGATTGCGCAACTTTCCGTGACGCGGCCGCAGTTGCGACGCAATGCGACGGTCACTATTCTGACGAACCTCGGCCTTCCAGGGAACAGACATGGTGCACCTTTTCCGGACCTCGCTCGGTGTGATGGCGCTCGCCGCGGCCGCTCTTGCGTCCGGCGATGCGGCCGCGGCGGCGAACGGTCCGTTCCTGCCGCACCAGGCGCTCTATGACCTCAGCCTGGTCAAGTCGCGCTCGAGCTCGGTCAGCAGCGCGCGCGGGCGCATCCTGTACAATTTCGCCGGTTCCTCCTGCGAGGGTTACACTTCCGAATTCCGCCAGGTCTCGGAGCTCGACAGCGGCGAGGGCAAGATCACGCTGTCCGACCTGCGGTCCAATTCCTGGGAAGACGCCGCCGGAAAGAGCTATCGCTTCAAGATCGAGACGCGGATGAACGACACCGATTCCAGCCGGGTCGACGGCCAGGCGGAGCGCGACGGCGACCACATCAACGTCAAGCTGAAGCTGCCGGCCCCGAAGAGCTTCACGCTCGACGGCGCGACGGTGTTTCCGACCGAGCAGATCCAGCGCATCATCGCGGCCGCCAGGGACGGCAAATCGCTACTGGAGCTCACCGTCTATGACGGCTCGGACAACGGCGAGAAGGTCTACAACACCATGACCGTGATCGGCCAGCCGATCCCCGCCGACCGCGCGGTCGCCTCGCCCGATCCGTCGATCGGCGACGACCACATGAAGACGCTGAAGCGCTGGCCGGTCACGGTCAGCTATTTCGATCGCGAGGCGCAGCAGAAAGAGGGCGAGCAGACCCCGGTCTATGCGATGTCGTTCGAGCTCTACGAGAACGGCGTCTCCCGCGCGCTGGTGCTCGACTACAACGATTTCGTCATCTCGGGCGCGCTCGGCAAGTTCGACGTCAGGGACGCCAAGCCCTGCAATTGAACTCTCGTGTCCCGGACGCGGTGCAGCGTGCATCCGGGGCATGCCGTCTGCCGGGATAGCCGGGAATACCAAACCCGGATACGCTTGCCCGCAATCACAGATGTCAGGGAGGCCACACCATGCCAAAGATCGAACATCTCCGTCCCAGCGGGCTTCACCACAATCCGGCGTACTCACATGTCGTGACGGCCTCGGGCGCGCGCACGATCTACATCTCGGGGCAGGTCTCCGTCGATGAGGAGGGGCGGGCGGTCGGCGAAGGCGATCTCGCCGCGCAGACCACGCAGGTGATGCAGAACCTCGGCATGGCGCTGAAGGCCGCGGGTGCGAGCTACGCCAATATCGTGAAGATCACGACGTTTGTGGTGGGTTACAAGCCCGAGCTCCGCCCCATCATCGGCAAGGCGCGCGGCGCTTTCTTCCAGGGCATGGAACCTCCGGCGAGCACGCTGGTCGGCGTCTCCGCGCTGGCGGCGCCGGAATGGCTGATCGAGATCGAGGCGGTGGCGGTCGCGGACTGACGTCTCGCTCCCGTGTCCCGGACGCGGCGCGGCGCGCAGTGACGCGGCGCAGAGCCGGGACCCAGCACGGCCGCATAGGCCCCGGCTTGGCAGCGCACCACGCCGCATTCGGGCAGGAACGCTACTCCAGCGGTTCCGGCCCGTCATAGGCGATGCCGCGGATCACGGCGGCCTGGCCGAACTTCTTGCGCAGGCTGTCCATGGCGCGCTCGGCATGGGCGGCGCGGCGGTCGAGCATGTCGGTGTCGTCGGCGACGGAGCCTTCGCGCAGCGCGCTGACGCCGGCGCCCATCAGGCGGAAGGCGGTGCCGTCGATCTCCTTCGCCAGCATCTCCTTGCACACCGCGAAGATCTTGGCGGCGAGCTGCGTCGGCCCGGTGATCGACTGCGAGCGCGTGCGCTGGCGGAAATCGGCGGTCTTCAGCTTCAGCGTGATGGTCGAGCCGGCAAGCTCGCCGCTCTTCAGCCGCGACGATGTCTTCTCGCACAGGCGCCACAAAATCCTTTCCAGCGTCGCGAAATCGCGGATGTCGGACTCGAACGTGGTCTCGCTGGAAATGGTCTTGGCGCCGCGATCCGGCACCACGGTACGGTCGTCGATGCCGCGGGCGAGCCGCCACAGCCTGCGGCCGTCGGTCGGAAACTGCCGCATCAGCTCGATCTCGTCGGCCTTCTGCAGATCGGCGATGGTGCGGAAGCCGCGCTGCGTCAGCCGTTCCTGCGTCGCCGGACCGACGCCGAAGATGAAGCCGACCGGCTTGTCCGCCAGCATCGCGCGCGCCTCGTCCTGGTCGAGCACGGCAAAGCCGCGGGGCTTGTCGAGGTCGGAGGCGATCTTTGCGAGGAACTTGTTGCAGGAGAGCCCAACCGAGACGGAGATGCCGATGTCGCGCTCGACGTCGCTGGCAAAGCGCGCCAGCACTCTTGCCGGGATCATGCCGTGAACGCGTTCGGTGCCGGAGAGATCGAGAAACGCCTCGTCGATCGAGAGCGGCTCGACCAGCGGGGTGAGCGCCTGCATCGCCTGGCGCACCTCGCGCCCGACCCGGACGTATTTGGCCATGTCGGGGGGGATCACGACCGCGTGCGGGCAAGCCTCCAGCGCCCTATACATCGGCATCGCCGAGCGCACGCCAAAAGTGCGCGCGATGTAGCAGGCGGCCGACACCACGCCGCGCTTTCCGCCGCCGATGACGACCGGCTTGTCGGCAATCCCGGGATTGTCGCGCTTCTCCACCGTCGCGTAGAACGCGTCGCAGTCGATATGCGCGATGGTCAGCGCGGACAATTTGCGGTGACGGACGAGGCGAGGAGAGCCGCAGCGGGCGCAGCGCCGCGCGGTGACATCCAGATCGGCCAGACAGTCCCGGCAGAAGCAGGCAGGCCCGGCCGGATCGAGGGTGCTCACGGCACGTCGCGCTCCCAGTGCGGGTCGCCCAGCACCTGCCGCGCCGCGGCGACGTTGGTCGGATGGAGTTCCGATACGCTCGCAAAGGCCTTCACGGTCGCATCATCGCGCAGCACGAAATCGAGTACGCTGATGAGGAAATTCGGGTCGCCCGCGGACTTTCGCAACGTCTCCGGGCCGATCCCTGTCTCGGCCAGGAACAGACCCAGCCTTTCAGGGTCGCTCGCCACAAAAGAGAGCGCCTGAATCGCAACGATTTCAGCAACTTCGCGGGGGTTTTGAACAGGCTTTTTCAACGGGCCGGTTTGCCTTTCCGTTAACTTTCGGTCTCTAATTTGGGGAATCATCATGCCCGAGTCTGGTGTGGCCAGACAAGCAACTGGAAACCACATCGCCGAAAGTTGGCCCTCGGGTTTAACGAAACTAGAGCGAATTCGAGGCTAGTTTGAATCCAGTTTTCGAAGCGCCGTCGAACGGCGCCTGAGGCGTCACATGGCGGATCGATTTCCGTGGCAATGGGAGGGGCGGAATGGCTAAGACCGTCCTGATCGTGGAGGACAACGAGCTCAACATGAAGCTCTTCCGCGACCTGTTGGAGGCGCACGGTTACCAGACCTCGGGCACCAGCAACGGCTACGAGGCGCTCGATCTCGTTCGCAAGATGCGTCCCGACCTCGTGCTGATGGACATCCAGTTGCCGCAGGTGTCGGGCCTCGAGGTGACGCGCTGGATCAAGGACGATCCGGAACTGCGCCACATTCCCGTCGTTGCGGTGACGGCATTTGCGATGAAGGGTGACGAGGAGCGCATCCGCGAGGGTGGCTGCGAGGCCTATCTTTCCAAGCCGATCTCGGTCGGCAAGTTCATTGAGACGGTCCGGCGCTTTATCGGGTAGGAGTGAATTTCAGTGTCCGCACGTATCCTCGTCGTCGATGACGTCCCTGCCAACGTCAAGCTGCTGGAAGCCCGTCTCTCGGCCGAGTATTTCGACGTGATGACGGCGTCGAACGGCGCCGAGGCGGTGGCGATCTGCCATCGCTCCGAGTGCGACATCGTCCTGCTCGACGTGATGATGCCGGACATGGACGGCTTCGAGGTCTGCCGCAGGCTGAAATCCGACCCCGCCACGCATCACATTCCGGTCGTCATGGTGACGGCGCTCGACAGCCCCGCCGACCGCGTTCGCGGGCTGGAGGCCGGCGCCGACGATTTTCTGACCAAGCCGGTGTCCGACGTCGTGCTGATCGCCCGCGTGCGTTCACTGACGCGGCTGAAGATGATGACGGACGAACTGCGCATGCGCGCCATCACCTCGCTCGAGATCGGGATGCAGGCGCCCGAGCGCGACGCGGTGGCCGATACCGGCAAGGGCGGCCGCATCCTGCTGGTCGATGACCGCGAATCCTCCCATGAGCGGCTCGCCTCGCTGCTCGCGGCCGAGCACACCGTCGATGTCGAGCCGAATCCGGCCGAGGCGCTGTTCCAGGCCGCCGAAGGCAACTACGACCTGCTGATCGTCTCGCTCGACCTGAACAATTTCGACGGCCTGCGGCTGTGCAGCCAGGCGCGCTCGCTGGAGCGCACCCGTCACGTCCCGATCCTCGCCATCGCCGAGACCGAGAACGGCACGCGGCTGCTGCGCGGGCTCGAGATCGGCGTCAACGACTATCTGCTGCGTCCCGTCGACAAGAACGAGCTCCTGGCGCGTGCGCGCACCCAGATTCGCCGCCGCCGCTACACCGATCATCTGCGCGACAACGTGCAGAACTCGATCGAGATGGCGATCACGGACGCGCTGACCGGGCTGCACAATCGCCGCTACATGGAGACCCATCTGGCCACCCTCGCCGAGCAGGCCGCGACCCGCGGCAAGCCGCTCGCGCTGATGATCCTCGACATCGATTTCTTCAAGTCGATCAATGACAATTACGGCCACGACGCCGGCGACGACGTGCTGCGCGAATTCGCCGTGCGCATACGCAAGTCGATCCGCGGCATCGATCTCGCCTGCCGCTACGGCGGCGAGGAGTTCGTCATCGTGATGCCGGAGACCGATCTCCACGTCGCCGGCATGGTCGCCGAGCGGCTGCGCCGCTCGATCGCGGGCGAGCCCTTTGCCGTCCACAAGGGCGCCAAGCGGATCGAGGTGACGATCTCGATCGGGCTGACGACGCTGGAGCAGAAGGGCGAGTCCGTCGCCGACGTGCTCAAGCGCGCCGACACGGCGCTCTACCGCGCCAAGCATGACGGCCGCAATCGCGTGGTGTCGCAGGCGGCGTGACCGCATTCCGTCGCGAGAAAATCGCCGTGCCGGTGCCGCATGGGCCGGCGCCTTGACAGCGGCGCGTGCTTGCCTTCTCTCTCGCAGAGACGTTCGAGGCTGCGAGGGGAGGGAGAACGAGCATGCCGTTGCTGCAGGTCTTGCGTCCGACGCTGCCGATCCTGATCGGCGCCTCGGTGATGCTGACCCTGAGCATGGGGCTGCGGCAGAGTCTCGGCATCTTCCTGCAGCCGCTGACCCGCGATATCGGCATCTCCGTCTCCGACTTCACCCTGGCGCTGGCCGTGCAGAATCTGGCGTGGGGCTTCCTGCAGCCGCTGGCGGGCGCGTTGACGGTCCGCCATGGCTTTCGCCCCGTCATGATTGTCGGCTCGCTGCTCTACATCGCGGGCCTCGCGCTGATGGCGACCGCGAACGGGCTGGTCAGCGTGCTGATCGGGGGCGGCCTGCTGATCGGCACCTCGATGGCCTGTACCGCGGCCGCAATCGCGATGTCGGTGGCCACGCGTGCCGTCCCGGAGACGGTGCGCTCCACGGTGCTCGGTATCGTTTCGGGGGCGGGTTCGCTCGGCGCACTCCTGTCCGCGCCGCTCGGCCAGTTGCTCAATCAGGGTTTCGGCTGGCGCATCGGGCTCGCCGGCTTCGTCGTGCTGGCGCTCGTGATGATTCCCGCTGCCTGGTACGCCGGTCGCATCGACCGGATTCCGCTGCCCGAGGCGGCGGCCGATGACATCGGCGACGCCACCGCTGCGGTCGCGATGAAGACCGCGTTCGGCAATGCGTCCTTCGTGGTGATGACGTGCGCCTACCTCGTCTGCGGCATGCAGCTCGTGTTCCTCACCACGCACCTGCCGTCCTACCTCGCGATCTGCGGCCTCGATCCGATGCTGAGCGCCCAAACGCTCGGCATGATCGGCGGCTTCAACGTGCTGGGCTCGCTGTTCTTCGGCTGGGCCGGCCAGCGCTGGAACAAGCTCGCGCTGTTAGGGGCGATCTACATTCTGCGTTCGATCGCGCTTGCCTGGTACTTCACGCTGCCGGCGACGCCGGCTTCGACGCTGCTGTTCGGCGCGATCATGGGCTTCCTGTGGATGGGCGTCGGGCCGCTGGTCGCGGGCGCAGTGGCCGAAATGTTCGGGCTGCGCTGGCAGGCCATGATCCAGGGGCTCGCCTTCATGAGTCACCAGATCGGCAGCTTCCTCGGTGCGTACGGAGGAGGTGTGCTCTACGACGCGCTTGGCTCCTACACGATGGCATGGCGCATCGGGGTGGCGCTTGGACTTGCCGGCGGCGTCGTCCAGGTCGCGTTCGCGCTGACGCGGCCGCCTGCGCCGATGCTGCGCACGGCCTGACCAGGGCCGAAAATAAAAACGGGGCCGCGAGGGCCCCGTCGAAGTGCCAACGTTCCGCGTTGTTACTTGATCTTGGATTCGCGGAATTCGACGTGCTTGCGCGCAACGGGATCGTATTTCTTCTTGACCAGCTTCTCGGTCATGGTGCGCGAATTCTTCTTGGCGACGTAGTAGAAGCCGGTGTCAGCCGAGGACACGAGCTTGACCTTGATGGTGACCGCTTTGGCCATGTTCAGGACCTCTGGAAAGGGGGATCGGGAGCCGGCCAAGCGGCCCGCGTTTGGCCGGCAACCTAGCCGCAAAACGCTCGATGTCAAGGTTTTGCGGGCAAAAACCCGCGTGATTTCGCCTCATTAGGCTCGAATCGACGGCTTTGAGCCGGGCCGGGCGCCGAATTGGCCTGACCCGACCGGCCGGGTCAGTTCAACACGTCCTTCTGCATCTTGCCGCCGTACCAGTGGAAGAATGGCAGCGCCGCATCGTGGCGCAGGGAACCCGTCGCAAGCCGCTTGTCCAACTCGTTGAGCACGTTTCGCGTCATCGGATGCAGGTCGGCAAGCGGTTTTGAGCCCAGTTCGACCCAGACCAGTTCGACCAGCTCGGCATCCGCATGCACCACGCCCTCGACGCGATGGGCGATGGCAGAGGCGTCCGCGGTGAAGAAACGCGTGTCGAAGCGCCGCACGCGGCCGGGCGGGGTGATCGCGCGCGCGATCAGGAACAAGCCGGACGGGTCGGGCAGCAGGCCCGCATCCGAAAACGGCTTCCAGGCGCCTTCCAGCTTCGGCACGGCGCCCTCGGCCTTGCGCCCGAGGCACAGGCCCGTCTCCTCGCAGGCCTCGCGGATCGCCGCGATGGCGAGCGACCTGGCACGGGAGGCGGGAATCTTCGGGCTGCCCCGCATGAGATTCGCCTCGAGCTCCGGCGTGATCGACGCGGCCACCGGCACCCGATGATCGGCCTTGTCGACGCGGCCGCCGGGGAAGACGAACTTGCCCGGCATGAACACCACCTTGTCGTGGCGCTTGCCGACCAGCACCTTCGGCGTCGGGCCGCCGCGATCGACCAGGATCAGCGTGGCGGCGTCCTTCGGCCGGAAGTACGGGTGGTGATCGGGCTCCTTCTCGTCGTGCACCTTTTCCTTTTCTGTCGCCGCCTGCGCCGCGTCCGTCATTTCCTTCCCCAACTCTCTCTTCTTGTCTTGCTTCTTGTCGTTCGTTGCGGTCACACCGGCGGAACGCTGTCCGGCGGATTGTCGTCGAAGCCGTGCATGCGCAGGGCCCATTGCAGGCCGACCACGGCGCCCTTCACCGGCTGCAGCAGCGCGAGCGACGCGAAGAGGGTGAAGGGCAAATAGGCTGCAAAGCTCAGCCATTCCGGCGTCGTGTAATTGGTCTCGATCCAGAGGATCGTCGGCACCACGATGTGGCCGACGATGACGATCACCAGATAGGCCGGCAGGTCGTCGGCGCGATGCGGCGTGAAGTCGAGCCCGCAGCACGTGCAATTGTCCGCGGTCTTGAGGAAGGCGCGGAACAGCTTGCCCTCGCCGCAGCGCGGGCAGCGGCCGCGAAAGCCGCGGCTCATCGCGCTCCACACGTCGCGCTTCTCGACGAGACCTGCCTCGCGCGTCCAGGTCTTTGGCGCCGTGGTCATCGCGTCCATGCCTTGCTCTTTCCTTCGCCTTTCGCCTTCGACTTGCCGGATTTCTTCTCCGGCTTGCGCCTCTTTTCGCGCGGGCTGCGTCCGGGATGCGCCTTCGCCGACTTTCGCTGCGGACGATCGCGCCGCGGGCCTCGCGGCGCAGTCACACCCGCCGAGAGCAATTCGAAGCGTAACGCGCCGGCAATCGGAGCCGCTTCTACCAGACGGACGTCGACGACGTCACCCAACTGGTGCATGGCACCGCTGCGCGAGCCGACCAGCGCGTGGCGGCCCTCGTCATAGTTGAAATATTCCGTGCCGAGGGATCGGATCGGGATCAGTCCGTCGGCGCCGGTGTCGTCGAGCTTGACGAACAGTCCGGCGCGCGTGACGCCGGATACGCGGCCCTGGAAGCTCGAACCGATGCGATCGGCGAGGTGATGGGCGATCAGCCGGTCGACCGTCTCGCGCTCGGCCTTCATCGCGCGCCGCTCGGTCACCGAGATGTGAGCCGCGACCTCGCCCAGGGTTTCCGGCGTCTCGCTGTCCGGCAGCGCGCCTTCGCCGAGACCCAGCGCCCGGATCAGGGCGCGGTGCACGACCAGATCGGCGTAGCGGCGGATCGGCGAGGTGAAGTGTGCGTAGCGGCGCAGATTGAGGCCGAAATGGCCGTAGTTTTCGGCCGAATATTCCGCCTGCGCCTGTGCGCGCAAGACCACCTCGCTCACCAGCGGGTAGTAGTCGTGGCCCTCGAGCTGCGCCAGCACCCGGTTGAACAGGGTGGGGCGCAGCGGACCGGCCTTGGCGAAGGGCACGTCCAGGGTGTCGAGGAACTCGGCGAGCGCGTTGACCTTTTCCAGCGTCGGCTCGTCGTGCACGCGGTAGATCAGCGGCAGCGATTTCTTCTCCAGCATCTCGGC
>NZ_JAGWUA010000285.1 GCF_028868675.1 Bradyrhizobium sp. | reverse complement strand
GCCGCCGAGGCCGTTGAAGGCGCGCGCCATCTCCGGCGAGTTGACCAGGAGCTTGTGCAGGTTGGTGTTGCGCTTGAGCATGTCGCGATATTCGGGCGCGACTTGGTCGGCCTCGAGATAGGGCAGGCGGGCCATCCGGTGTGTCCTTTTCAATGTTCCTGCGATTCCCGCTCCGGCGCCTGCAGCGTGACGCCGCCGTCGACCACCAGCACCTGGCCGGTGATGTAACGGGCGTGGCCGCTGAGCAGGAATTTGACGGCGTGGCCGACGTCCCAGCCGGTGCCCTCGGTCTTCAGCAGCGAGGCCTTGGCGCGGTTGGCGCGGGCCTGCTCGCTCATGCCGCGCGAGTAGACCATCGGCGTGTACATCGGTCCCGGGCAGATGCAGTTGACGCGGATATTGTCGCGGCCATGGTCGACCGCCATGGCGCGGGTCAACCCGATGATCGCGGCCTTCGACGTCGTGTAGGTCGTGAGCCCGCGCGGCCGCAGCGCCGAGATCGAGGAGATGTTGACGATCGCGCCGCCTCCGGCGGTTTTGATCATGGCGGGGATCGCGTGCTTCGACAGCAGGAACATGCTCTCGACATTGACCTGCATGACCCGACGATATTGCTCGGGCGCCTCGTCGACCACGCTGCCGCGGCTGCCGATGCCGACATTGTTGTCGAGCAGATCGAGCCGGGCCCAGCGGTCGAGCGCGGCTTCGACCAGTGTTCGGCAATCGTCCTCGCTGGTGACGTCGCCGCCATGGGCGGCGGCCGTGCCGCCTTCGGTGGCGATCATCTCCACCGTGCGCTCGGCCAGTTTGAGGTCGCGATCGGCCACCAGCACCTTGGCGCCGGCGCGCGCCAGCAGGATCGCGGCGGCACGACCGTTGCCGATGCCGTCGCCGGCGGCACCTCCGCCGCTGATCAGCGCCACCTTGCCGGCCAGGCCGGCATCGTCCTCAGAGCCCCGCATGGTCGTGTCATCCCGAAATTTTTTCTCACGATAGCAACCGCCGTCCGGCCCGAGAAGTCCGAACGTCTTGCTCTCATGTCATTGACTTCGCATGTCTTTGCATGTTGCCGCGCGCGCGGCGCATGGCTCACGTTTCGCCGGGTCCATGAGGTCCGGCGTAGGGAACCGGTTCGGGGAGCCTGCGTTTGTTGATGGGGTCGCGCCACGCGCGGCTCGGGGTCATCACCAAATGCATTCGGCTTGCCGATGAACCTTCTCGATCCGCAGGGGCCTGTCGCTGCAGCCGACAAGACCATTCTGATCGATTCTGTCGCCATCATGCTGGCGATCGTGGTGCCGACCATCGTCGCCATCTTGGCCTTTGCCTTCTGGTTTCGCGAGACCAATCCGAAGGCGCGCTTTCAGCCCGACTTCGCCTATTCCGGACGCATCGAGCTCGTGGTGTGGTCGATCCCGGCCCTCACCATCATCCTGCTCGGCGGGGTCGCGTGGATCGGGTCGCACCAGCTCGATCCGGCGGTGCCGGTGCCGGGGACCGGCAGCCCGGTCCGCATCCAGGCGGTGTCGCTCGACTGGAAATGGCTGTTCATCTATCCGGACCAGCGGATCGCGACCGTCAATACGCTGACGGTGCCGGCGGGCGCCGAGCTCAATCTCCAGCTCACCTCATCGAGCGTGATGAACGTGTTCTTCATCCCGCAGCTCGGCAGCATGATCTACACCATGAACGGCATGGTGACGAAGCTCAATTTGCGCGCCGACAACGAGGGCAAGATGCAGGGCCTGTCCGCGCATTTCTCCGGTGACGGCTTCCCCGACATGATGTTCGACGTCAACGTGATCTCCCCGCTTGCGTTTCCCGATTGGGTCGCGGCCACGGCGAAGACCGATCGGGTGCTGAACGAGGACAGCTACAGGAAACTGATGCAGCAGGGCATCGCCAAGGACCGGCCGAGCTACCGGCTCGAGGACCCGCGCCTGTTCGACCTGATCTCGACCCAGCATATCCCCCCGGGGCCGGGCCCGCGGGTCACGTCGGATGCCGGACGATCGCACAATGGAGATCGCGATGCTCGGTAAGCTCGATTGGTCGGCCATCCCGTTCGACCAGCCGATCCCGCTGCTCGCCGGCGCGATCGTGCTGGTCGCGATCCTGGCGGTGCTGGTCTGGGTCGTCGTGAAGGGGCATCTGCCCTATCTCTGGCATGAATGGATCACCAGCGTCGATCACAAGCGGATCGGCGTGATGTACATGCTGCTGGCATCGGTGATGCTGCTGCGCGGCGGCAGCGACGCCATCATGATGCGGATCCAGCAGGCCGTCGCCTTCCAGTCGCAGGGCTACCTGCCGCCCGAGCATTACAACCAGATCTTCTCGGCACACGGCACCATCATGATCTTCTTCGTCGCGATGCCGTTCGTGATCGGGCTCATGAACCTCGTCGTGCCGCTGCAGCTCGGGGTGCGCGACGTCGCCTTTCCGACGCTCAATTCGGTCGGCTTCTGGCTCACCGCGACCGGCGCGCTGCTCGTCAACCTCTCGCTCGTGGTCGGCGAATTCGCGCGCACCGGCTGGCTCGCGTTTCCGCCGCTGTCGGAACTGACCTACTCGCCAGGCGTCGGCGTCGACTACTACGCCTGGTCGCTGCAGATATCGGGCGTCGGCACGCTGGTGGCCGGCATCAATCTCGTCACGACGGTGCTGAAGCTGCGGACCAAGGGCATGAGCTATCTGCGCATGCCGATGTTCTGCTGGACCACGCTCGCCTCGAACCTGCTGATCGTCGCGGCATTCCCGATCCTCACCGCAACGCTCGCGATGCTGCTGCTCGACCGCTATCTCGGCTTCCATTTCTTCACCAACGAGGCCGGCGGCAACCAGATGATGTTCATGAACCTGATCTGGGCCTGGGGGCATCCCGAGGTCTACATCCTCGTGCTGCCCGCCTTCGGCATCTTCTCCGAGGTGGTCTCGACCTACTCCGGCAAGCCGCTGTTCGGCTACCGCTCCATGGTGCTCGCCACCATGGCGATCTGCGTCATCTCCTTCATGGTGTGGCTGCACCATTTCTTCACCATGGGCGCGGGCCCCGACGTCAACGCCGTCTTCGGCATCGCCAGCATGATCATCGCGGTGCCCACGGGCGTGAAGATCTACAACTGGCTGTTCACGATGTACGGCGGCCGCATTCGTTTTGCGACGCCGATGCTTTGGTCGGTCGGCTTCATGGTGACCTTCATCATCGGCGGACTGACGGGTGTCCTGGTCGCGGTGCCGCCGGCCGACTTCCTTCTGCACAACAGCATGTTCCTGGTGGCGCACTTCCACAACGTCATCATCGGCGGGGTGCTGTTCGGGGTGTTCGCCGGCTTCGAATACTGGTTTCCGAAGGCCTTCGGCTTTCGCCTGGACGAGCGCTGGGGCAAGGTCGCGTTCTGGTTCACCTTCGTCGGCTTCTACGCCACCTTCATGCCGCTCTATGTCGCGGGCATGCTGGGCATGACGCGGCGCATGCAGCACTACGACGTCGCGGCATGGCGGCCCTGGATGATCGCCGCGGCCGTCGGCATGGCGCTGCTGTCGATCGGTGTGGTCTGCCAGGTCGTGCAGCTCCTGGTCAGCATCCGCAATCGCGAGGCGTTGCGCGACCGCACCGGCGATCCCTGGGACGGCCGCTCGCTGGAATGGGCGACGTCGTCGCCGCCGCCGGTGTTCAACTTCGCCATCTCGCCGGACGTGCGGGGTGGGGACGCCTATTGGGAACTGAAGGCGCATGCCAAGCAGCTCGAGCACGGTGAGCCCGAATACCGCGACATCGAGATGCCCCGGAACTCGCCGACCGGATTCGTCTGCGCCTTCTTCGCCTCGATCATGGGCTTCGCGCTGATCTGGCACATCTGGTGGATGGTGATCCTGGGCGGCATCGGCGCGTTCGCGACCTTCGTCGTGTTCGCCTGGCGCGACCATGACGAATACGTCATCCCGGCCGCCGAGGTCGCCCGCATCGATCGGGTCAATCTCGAGGAGCGCCGCGGCCTCGTCAGCCTGGCGGGGATCGTGTGATGGCGATGACCGCGACCATCGGCCACGCGCATGCCGACCCGCATCATATCGGACGGGTCGTCGAGCACGAGGGACCGGCGCCGAAGCGCATCGTCACCGGCTACGGCTTCTGGATCTTCCTGCTGTCCGACATCGTGATGTTCTCGTGCTTTTTCGCGGCTTACGCGGTGCTGCTCGACAAGACCGCCGGCGGACCGAAGGGCTCCGAGATCTTCGACCAGGGCAACGTGGCGATCGAGACGGTGTGCCTGCTGCTCTCGAGCTTCACCTGCGGGCTCGCCAGCATCGCCGCCGACGTGCGCAACAGGCTGTGGTTCCATGCCGCGATGGCGGTGACCTGCGTGCTGGGGCTCGCCTTCCTCACGATCGAGTTCCGGGAGTTCGCCGATCTCGTCGCGCGCGGCGCCGGCCCCTCCCGCAGCGCCTTCCTCACCGCGTTCTTCACCCTGGTCGGCTGCCACGGCCTGCACGTCTCGGCCGGCATCTTGTGGCTTCTCACCATGATGGCCCAGGTCCTCGCCAAGGGCTTTCGCGCCGACATCATGCGCCGCATGATGTGCTTTGCGCTGTTCTGGCATGCGCTCGACATCATCTGGGTCGCGGTCTTCTCGGTCGTCTATCTGCTCGGAGGCGCCGCATGAGCGACCTGTCGCACCACCATCGGATAGAGCACGACGTCGCACCCGGCGACGAGGAAGAACAT
>NZ_JAGWUA010000284.1 GCF_028868675.1 Bradyrhizobium sp. | reverse complement strand
TGCGGCGACGGCCATGTCGGCGAATACTTTTCGTTCGGCTGGGAGGCCGGGGAGGGCGGCTACGATTTCGACTGGGACGAGAGCGAACGGGCCAAGCTGATCCGGATGATCGATGAGGTGCTGGCGGGACGGGCCGGAATGCCAGACTGGTGGTCGATGCCGTCGGGCGAGCGCGCCGTCGGCATCATCTCGGCCATTCTCCATAACCGCAAGCAGCTCGTCGAATCCGCCGTCGTCTACAATCGGCAGGTGATCCCGAACTTGCCGCCGAATGCCGCGGTCGAGGTGCCCGTCGTGGCCGATTTTGCCGGCATCCATCCGGTCTCGCTCGGCCCGCTGCCCGACGGCGTCGCCAAGCTGATGACAATCCAGGTTCAGGTCCAGCAGATGGCGGTGGAGGCGGCCATGCACGCCTCCAAGGAGCTGGCGTTGCAGGCGCTGCTGATCGATCCCGTCGTCAATTCCGTGGACGCGGCCCGCGGCCTCCTGGACGAACTCTGGGAGATCAACCGGCCCTATATCCGGAACTGCCTGTAATTCGTCGAGAGGTCCATCGGACCATCCATTGACAATGACTGACTGGTCAGTCATATTAATGCCATGAGTGCCGATCCCACCAAACCCGCCGCAGTCTCGACCGTCCGCCGCGGCCGAAAGGGGAGCGCGACCGCAGGCGGAGCCGCCGGGCCCGCGTCAAACCGGGCGATGCGCGCGGCGGAGCGGCGCGCAGCGATCGTCGAGGCGGCGCTGGAGGAATTCATCGCCCGCGGCTTTGCCGCCACCCGGCTCGACGACATTGCGAGGCGCGCGGGCGTCGCCAAAGGCACGATCTACCTGCACTTCAAGGACAAGGAATCGATGTTCGAGGAACTGGTCCGCATCGTGATCGTGCCGGTGGTGGAGCGGCTCGACGCGCTGCCGCCGCCGAGCGGCTCCGTACGCGATCTCGTCGAGGCTTTTGCCAGCAATTTCCTGCGCGAGGTCGCGGGCACCAGGCGTGGCGATCTGGCTCGCCTGATCGTGGCCGAGGGCCCGCGCTTTCCGGCGGTGGCCGACTTCTACTACCGCGAGGTGGTGTCGCGCGGCGTCGCCGGCATGCGTGCGTTGATCGAACTCGGCATCGCGCGCGGCGAGATCCGCGAGAAGAACCTGGCGCGCTTTCCGCAGATCCTGATCGCGCCCGCGCTGATCGCCGTGATCTGGCAGAGCCTGTTCGCACGCCACTCCCCGCTCGACGCGCAGGCCATGCTGCGCGTTCATCTCGACCTGATCTTCGGCGAACGGAGGACGACATGAGGTCGTCGCAAATGATGTTGCGGCTGGCTGCCGCCGCCATGCTCGCGGCCGGGCTCGCCGGCTGCAAGGACAACCGCGATCCCGGTTATCAGGGCTGGGTCGAGGCCGACATGATCTTCGTCAGTCCCGACGAAGCCGGGCGGGTGACCAGGCTCAACGTCCATGAGGGCGACGTGGTGAAGGTCGGCGATCCCCTCTATTCGGTGGACGACGATCTGCAGCTTGCCGACCTCAACCAGAACAAGGCGACGCTGGCGAACGCGCAGCAGACCTACGATCGTGCCGCTTCGCTCAGCAAGACCGGCGCCGGTACGCAAGCGAGCCTGGATTCGGCGGTCTCGAGCCTGCGGGTCGCCGAAGCGCGCGTGGTGACGTCGGAGACGCGGCTGGCGCGGCGGCGGGGCTTTGCCCCGGTCGCCGGCACGATCCAGCAGATCTATTTCCGCGAAGGCGAGATGGTCGCGGCGCAGCGGCCGGTGATCTCGATCATGCCGCCCGGCAACATGAAGGTGCGCTTCTACGTGCCGGAGACCGAGCTGCCCAGGCTCGCGATCGGAGACGAGATCCGGGTGACCTGCGACAATTGTGCCGCCGACCTCACCGCAAAGATCTACTTCATCGCGACCTCGGCCGAATACACCCCGCCGGTGATCTACAGCCTCGATGAGCGCAACAAGCTCGTCTACCTGATCCAGGCGAGGCCGTCGCGGCCGGACGCGCTTCGCGTCGGCCAGCCCGTCAGCGTCTATCTGAACCCCAAGACTCCCGACAACAAGACTCCGATGGCGGATCGGCGATGAACGGCGCGGCGGGCGGTATTGCGATCGACGTCAAGGGCCTGACCAAATCGTTCGGCGGCCGCGAGGTCGTGCACGATCTGTCGATGCAGGTGAAGCGGGGCTCGATCTACGGCTTTCTCGGTCCCAACGGCTCGGGCAAGACCACGACCATCCGCATGCTCTGCGGACTGCTCACGCCCGACAGCGGCGAGGGCACCTGTCTCGGCTACGACATCCGCCGCGACGCCGAGCGCATCAAACGCCAGGTCGGCTACATGACCCAGCGCTTCAGCCTGTATCAGGACCTCTCGGTGCGCGAGAACCTGGAGTTCGTGGCGCGGCTCTACGGCATGAGCGACGCACGCGGCTCCGCGCGCGAGATGATCAAGCGGCTCGGGCTCTCGGGCCGCGAGGAGCAGCTCGCGGGCGAGCTCTCCGGCGGCTGGAAGCAGCGGCTGGCGCTCGGGGCCTGCACGCTGCCCAGCCCGCGCCTGCTGCTGCTGGACGAGCCGACCGCCGGCGTCGATCCCAAGGCGCGACGCGACTTCTGGAACGAAATCCACGCGCTCGCCGGCGAGGGCCTCACCGTGCTCGTCTCCACCCATTACATGGACGAGGCGGAGCGCTGTCACGAGATCGCCTACATCGCCTATGGCTACCTGCTGGTGCACGGCACCGTGGACGAGGTGATCGCGAAATCGCGGCTCACCACCTACACCGTCACCGGCGATGATCTCAACGGGCTCGCCGCTGGACTCGCCGGCAAGCCCGGCATCGACATGGTGGCGCCGTTCGGCACCTCGCTGCATGTCTCGGGACGCGACGTCGCCGCGCTGGAGGCCAGCATCGCACCGTGGCGCGAGCGGAACGGCTTGAATTGGCAGCCTTCGCATCCTTCTCTCGAAGACGTGTTCATCGAGCTGATGAGCCGTTCGAAGGACAATTTCCAGTGAGCACCATCGACACGACAGGCCATGCACGGCAGGGCTCGGAGTGGTTCGGCTTCTGGCGGCGCTGCTACGCGATGGTGGCGAAGGAGTTCATCCAGCTCCGGCGTGACCGCGTCTCGTTCGCGATGATCGTCATGATCCCGATCATGCAGCTCCTGCTGTTCGGCTTCGCCATCAACACCACCCCGCACAATCTGCCGACCGCCGTGCTGCTGCAGGAGGATAGCGATCTCGGCCGCTCGATCCTGAAGGCGCTGGAGAACACCGCCTATTTCCGCTTCGTTCGCGAGGTGCACGACGTCAACGAGTTCGACGATCTCCTGACGTCCGGCAAGGTGCTGTTCGGCGTCGAGATCCCGCGCGGCTTCGAGCGCGCGGTGCGGCGCGGCGACCGCCCGGCGCTGCTGGTCGCGGCCGACGCCACCGATCCGGTCGCCGCGGGCTCGGCGCTCGGCTCGCTCGGCACGATCGTGCAGACCGCCCTGCAGCACGATCTCTACACCGGCGATCCGCCGGCCCTGCCGTTCGAGATCAGGGCGCACGCCCGCTACAACCCGGCCGCCTCCTCGCGCCTCAACATCGTACCGGGTCTCGTCGGCACCATTTTGACCATGACCATGCTGATCTTCACCGCTCTCTCCGTGACGCGCGAGGTCGAGCGCGGCACCATGGAGAGCCTGCTGTCGATGCCGATCAAGCCCGTCGAGGTGATGTTCGGCAAGATCATCCCCTACGTGCTGGTCGGATTCCTCCAGGCCACGCTGATCATCGCCATCGGCGTCTTCCTGTTCGGCGTGCCGATCCTCGGCAGCCTCGCGATGCTGGCGATTCTCTCGACGCTGTTCATCACCACCAATCTGTCGATCGGCTACACCTTTTCGACCATCGCGCAGAACCAGCTCCAGGCGATGCAGATGTCGATCATGTTCTTCCTGCCGAGCATCCTCCTGTCGGGCTTCATGTTCCCGTTCGCGGGCATGCCGGTCTGGGCGCAATATGTCGGCGAGGGCCTGCCGCTCACGCACTACCTGCGCATCGTCCGCGCCATCATGCTGAAGGGCGCCACCGTGCAGAACCTGCAATACGACACGCTGGCGCTGGCGGCGTTGATGCTGTTCGCCATGACGATCGCGGTGCTGCGCTTCCGCCGCACGCTGGATTGATGCAGACCGGGCCGGTTAGGACGGACGGTCTAGTCCCTTCGGACGTAACGGTTCAGCACCAAAGGGACAGCTTGTCGCCAACGAGCCTCGTGGCCGATGATCGGTCCTGTCGCGCACGTGACCGCGCGGCAGATGGTGACATTAAGGGAGTTTTCCAATGTTTAAGGTGAAGGCGATTATCTGCGCCGTGCTGGTCTCGGGCCTCATGACCTCGCAAGCTCTGGCTTTCTCGATCGGAAGCGGCAACGGCAACGGCAACGGGAACGTCGGGGTCGGCAACGGCAACGGCAACGGCAACGCCAATACCGGCGCGTTCAACGGCAACGGCAACGGCAACTTCAACGTCGGCTGGTTCAACGGCAACGCCAACGGCAACGGCAATGTCGGCGCCCTGAACGGCAACGGCAACGGCAACGCCAACTTCGGCATTGGCAACGGCAACCTGAACGGAAACCTCAACTGGGGTATCCTGAACGGCAACGGCAACGGCAATCTCAATCAGTGATTGCATCGCGTCGGCGGCACGTATCGGGCCGTCGACGCAATCCGGAGCGGACCGGTTCGAGGC
>NZ_JAGWUA010000283.1 GCF_028868675.1 Bradyrhizobium sp. | reverse complement strand
GGCAACCGGTTCGTCAGCGGCGTGCTGGAGAAATTCCTGACCGAGCAGACCGGCAAGGATTAAGCGCGCGCCGATCCTCCCGCCACGTCAGCGTCGAGCTCAGAGAGCGATTCGATCCACCTCAAGGCGTCGCGCTCGCAATCCTGGTTGAGGCGCGCGACCTGCTTCGCGACTCGTCGCCGAACGCTATGCGACCGCGGATCGACAACGATCAAGCTCAAACCTTGAGCGCGCCGTCGTTGCCGCATCTTCGTCCGTTCGGCCCGTGCGGTCATGGAATTTTCCATCCGTAACGCGTTGCCGAGTAGGTAGCGTGATACGAGGCACGGGTCGAGTCTGGCGCGACGCACGTCCCAAGACGACGTTACTGCGCGCCGGAGCCGCCGGCCACGATCCGCTCGTTCAGCTTCTGGTCGACGGTCTCGACCGTGCGGTCGATCTCGGCATTGGGCAGGCCGAGCTGATGCGAGATCAGCTTCACCAGCAGATCGACCCGCTCGATGAAGGGTGCGCCGGCGGCGACGGCGCGGGCCGCCGACGAGGGCTTGAGCAGGCTTTCGGCCGCCTTGGCGTATTTTGCAAACGGTACCTGGTCCTGCGGATCGGCGCCGAGACGCCGCGCGATCATGTCGACATGGTCGTAGATCGACTGCGACAGCTTCAGATCCTTGTGCACGGCGTCGCGGATCGACTGCGGCTCGTGCGGCGTAATGCAGCGGTAGTTGCCGGTCAGCAGCATCGACCATTTCGCCAGGGGCACGAACAGCGAGTCGAACACCTTGAGTTTCACGGGAACGTCGTGGCCATCCAGCGTGACCGCGTCGATGTCGGCCTCCAGCTCCCGCAGCACCTTGTTGTGCTTCTCGTCCGCGAAGATGGCGGCCTTGAAGTTGGTGGGCAGGCCGACGTGCAGGACGTTCGCCGCCTCTTCCGGCGGACGGAAGGCCTGCGGATCGGGCGAGCACAGCGTCACCAGTCCTGGCTTGAAGCGCTCCCACACCTGCGCGTTGGTGTAGGCCTCCTCCAGGTCCATGTCGGCGAGCGCCGGGATCCGCTTCAGATAGGGCAGAGGCGGCATGTTCATGATCGACAGGCACGGCAGGCCGGCCGCCGCGATCTTGACCATCAGCACGCGCACCGTGTGGTTGGTATATTGCGGCTCCTGCATGGCGAGCGCGACCATGTCGTAGCGGGAGACGTCGACGTCGGCGGGCGTGACCGCGTCCACCTTGCCGGGCAGGTCGCGCGAGAAGATCGCCCGGTGCACCGCCTCATCGCGCAGCTTGATGCGGACCTCGGTGCCGTCGCGATTGATCAGCTCGGCGGTCCTGTTGCGGCAGACCAGGGTCACGTTGTGTCCCGCCATCAACAGCTTGGTGCCCAGTAGCGAGCCGTAGGAGGCTCCAAGGATCAGAATGTTGCGTGCCATGCTCTCTCTTTCACACATTCTCTGCGCCGTCGGAGCGAAGCCGGCCCGACCGCAAGCTGTTGGCATGCCAGTAACCCAAGGACTGGCATGCCAGCAAGAGCTATTGCAGGCATCGCACGGGATAGGGCGGGAGCCCGGCCGGATAGGCTTACCGCAAACGGAGATCGACGCGCGGCTCAAACGAAAACGCGGCGGGTGGCCCCGCCGCGTCCGTATCGCGTTCCGTGCAGCTCGCGAGACCTATTCGTCGTCGGGCTTCTTGCCGCCGATGGTCTTCAGCTTGGCGAACACGGCGTCGACGTTGAGGTCGTCGCTCGATTTCTCCGCGCCCTCGTATTCCGGCTCCTTCTTGGTGGTCTCGGAGGCTGGCAGCAGCGTGGCGCCGCCATAGGTCGTATCGACCGGCTTCTCCTTGGCCGCACGCTGCACCTCGAAATCGAGTTCGAGCTGCGAGCAGAGGCCGAGCGTAACCGGGTCCATCGGGGTGAGCGAGGAGGCGTTCCAATGGGTGCGGTCGCGGACGCTGGCGATCGTGCTCTTGGTCGTGCCGACCAGCCGCATGATCTGGGCGTCCTTCAGCTCGGCATGGTTGCGCAACAGCCAGAGGATGGCGCTGGGCCGCTCGTGGCGGCGGGAGACCGGGGTGTAGCGCGGCCCCTTGCGCTTGGGCTGGGGCGGCAGCACCACCTTGCTCTCCTGCAGATGAAGCCGGTAGTTCGGGTCCTTCTCGGCCTTCTCGATCTCCTCGCGGGTCAACTGGCCGTTGGAAATGGGATCCATGCCCTTGATGCCCTGGGCGGCGTCGCCGTCGGCGATCGCCCGGACTTCCAGGGGATGCATCTTGGTGAAATCGGCGACCTGGTCGAAGGTCAGCGCCGTGTTGTCGAGCAGCCAGACGGCGGTCGCCTTGGGCATCAGAGGTGCGTTGCTCATGGCAAATCTCCTTTGTGCTTCGCCCACCTCTTTGGAGGCGAAACCGGGGTCATCAGCGATGACGGGAATTGGCGCTATATAAGCCGTGAGAGGCCTGTCGTGCAATGGTTTGGCGCAAGGCATCAGCTAAAGTGCCTTGACACCGGCCGAAACCAGTCCCAAGTCGTGACCGTCGTCCCATAAAGTCGTACCTTGCCAATGACCGTTCCCCGCCCGCGGGCTCAAGGGGGTGATTCGGTCCCGAGATCGTCCATGCCAGCCAAACCTGACCTGAGAATCGTGCTTTGTTCTCCTCGCGGCTTCTGCGCCGGCGTGGTGCGGGCCATCGACACCGTGGAACGGGCGCTCACCTTGTACGGGGCCCCGGTCTATGTCCGCCACGAGATCGTGCACAATAGGTACGTGGTCGACGGGTTGAAGAAGAAGGGCGCGATTTTCGTCGAGGAACTGGCTGAAATCCCGGAAAATACCACCGCGCCGGTGGTGTTTTCGGCCCATGGCGTGCCGAAGTCGGTTCCGGCCGACGCGCAGTCGCGTAACCTGTTCTCGCTGGATGCGACCTGCCCGCTGGTGACCAAGGTGCACCGGGAGGCGGCGATCCATTTCAAGCGCGGGCGGGAGATCCTGCTGATCGGCCATTCCCATCATCCGGAGGTGGTGGGCACGCTCGGCCAGCTCCCGCAGGGCGCGGTGACGCTGATCGAGACCGCCGAGGACGCAAAGACCTTCACGCCGAAGGACCCGAACAACCTCGCTTTCGTGACCCAGACCACGCTGTCGATCGACGACACCGCGGAGATCGTGGCGCTGCTGAAGGAGCGCTTCCCCAACGTCAACGGGCCGCACAAGGAAGACATCTGCTACGCCACCACCAACCGCCAGCTCGCGGTGAAGAAGGTGGCGCCGGTGGTCGACGCGCTGATCGTGGTCGGTGCGCCGAATTCGTCGAACTCGCAGCGCCTGCGCGAGGTCGCCGAGCGCGAGGGCTGCCCCATTGCCGTCCTGGCCCAACGTGCCGCCGACATCGACTGGAAGCGGTTCGAGGGCATCAAGAGCCTCGGCATCACCGCCGGCGCCTCCGCGCCCGAGGTGATCGTCGAGGAGATCATGGACGCCTTCGCCGAGCGTTTCACGCTGCATGTGGAGACGGTCTCGGCCGCGGAGGAGAACGAGTTCTTCCCGCTGCCGCGCTCGCTGCGCCCCGAAGCCGCCGCCGAGTAGATCTTCATGGCGGTCTACACCGACGTCGCCGCCGACGAGCTTGCGGAATTCCTCGGCCAGTACGACCTCGGCGAGCTCTTGTCCTACAAGGGCATCGCCGAGGGCGTCGAGAACTCCAACTTCCTGCTGCACACCAGCAAGGGCTCGTTCATCCTCACGCTCTACGAAAAGCGGGTGGCGCGGAACGATCTGCCGTTCTTCCTCGCGCTGATGACGCATCTCGCCGAGAACGGCATCAGCTGTCCGCAGCCGGTGAAGGGCAGGGACGGCGAGGCGCTGCGCGAGCTCGCGGGCAGGCCCGCCGCGATCATCACCTTTCTCGAAGGCATCTGGCCGCGCAAGCCCAACGCCGTGCATTGCGCCGGCGTCGGCCAGGCGCTGGCGAAGATGCATCTGGCGGGGCGCAATTTCGCGATGTCGCGGCCGAACGCGCTGTCCGTCTCCGGCTGGCGGCCGCTGTTCGACCAGGCCGCCTCCCGCGCCGATACGGTGCAACCGGGGCTGCGGGTGTTTCTGGAGACCGAGCTCGATTATCTCGAAAGCGGCGTCTGGCCGAAGAACCTGCCCGAGGGCGTGATCCACGCCGATCTGTTCAACGACAACGTCTTCTTCCTCGGCGACAGGCTCTCCGGCCTGATCGACTTCACCTTCGCCTGCAACGACATCCTCGCCTATGACGTCGCGATCTGCCTCAACGCCTGGTGTTTCGAGCCCGATCATTCCTTCAACGTCACCAAGGCGCGCGCGTTCCTCAACGCCTATGGCCGCGAGCGCAAGCTGTCCGAGGCGGAAGAGGCGGCGCTGCCGCTCCTGGCGCGCGGATCCGCGCTGCGCTTCCTGCTGACGCGGCTGGTCGACTGGCTCAACGTGCCGCCGGGCGCGCTGGTGCGGCCGAAGGATCCGCTGGAGTATTTTCGCAAGCTGCGCTTCCATCAGAGCGTTGCGAGCGTGCGCGACTACGGGCTCACGCCCTCGGGGCTGGTCGCGTGAGCACATCGCCCAGCGTCACCATCTTCACCGACGGCGCCTGCTCGGGAAATCCCGGCCCCGGCGGCTGGGGCGCGATCCTGAAATCCGGCGACGCCGAGAAGGAGTTGAAGGGCGGCGAGCTCCACACCACCAACAACCGCATGGAATTGATGGCGGCGATCTCGGCGCTGGAAGCGCTGAAAAAA
>NZ_JAGWUA010000282.1 GCF_028868675.1 Bradyrhizobium sp. | reverse complement strand
GGCTCACGCATGCCTAGATAATCCGCATGAAGAAGATCGGATTCCTTTCGTTCGGGCACTGGACGCCCTCGCCGCAATCGCAGACCCGTTCGGCTGCGGATACGCTCTTGCAATCCATCGAGCTTGCCGTCGCGGCCGAGGAGCTGGGCGCGGACGGGGCCTATTTCCGGGTGCATCACTTCGCCCGCCAACTCGCCTCGCCCTTCCCGTTGCTGGCGGCGGTCGGCGCGAGGACCAGCCGCATCGAGATCGGCACCGCGGTCGTCGACATGCGCTACGAGAACCCGCTCTACATGGCCGAGGATGCGGGCGCCGCCGACCTGATCGCCGGCGGCCGGCTTCAGCTCGGCATCTCCAGAGGCTCGCCCGAGCAGGTGATCAATGGCTGGCGCTATTTCGGCTATCAGCCGGCCGAGGGCCAGAGCGACGCCGACATGGGCCGCCGCCATGCGGAGATCTTCCTCGACCTCCTGCGCGGCGAGGGATTCGCACGGCCCAACCCGCGCCCGATGTTTCCGAATCCGCCGGGCCTGTTGCGCCTCGAGCCGCATTCGGAAGGGCTGCGCGAGCGAATCTGGTGGGGCGCCGGATCGAACGCCACGGCGGTCTGGGCGGCAAAGCTCGGGATGAACCTGCAGAGCTCGACGCTCAAGAGCGACGAGACCGGGGAAGCCTTCCACGTGCAGCAGGCGGCACAGATCCGCGCTTACCGCGCCGCCTGGAAGGAAGCCGGCCACGGGCGCGAGCCGCGCGTCTCCGTCAGCCGCAGCATCTTTGCGCTCATCGACGATCGCGACCGCGCCTATTTCGGCGCGGGGGGTGAGACCGACGACCAAATCGGATTCCTCGACGCCAACACCCGCGCCATCTTCGGCCGCAGCTACGCCGCCGAGCCGGATGTCCTGATCGAGCAGCTGAGGCAGGACGAGGCCATCGCCGAGGCCGACACGCTCCTGCTCACCGTGCCCAATCAATTGGGCGTTGCCTACAATGCGCACGCGATCGAGGCGATTTTGGTTCACGTCGCGCCGGCGCTCGGGTGGCGCTGAGAAGGAGTTTTGCGTGAGCGTTGCCTTTACCAAGGAAGACAGTGCAGAAACCGCATCGGAAACCCTGCTGCCCGACCGACCGGTTTCGTCGCATCCCAACCTCGTCACGGAAGCGGGATTGAAGGCCCTGGAGGCTCAACTCCGACAGGCCCGCGAAGCCTACGAGGCGGCGCAGACGATCGAGGACGTCAATGAACGACGGCGACAGGCCGCGATTCCGCTGCGCGACGCGCGCTACTTCGCGGCGCGCGTGCGGACCGCCCAGGTCGTCGCCGCTCCCGCCTCGGCCGACACCGTCGCCTTCGGCAGCACGGTGACCTTCCGGCGCAACGACGACCGCGTGCAGACTTATCGCATCGTTGGCGAGGATGAAGCCGACCCGAAGACGGGTTCCATTTCCTTCGTGTCGCCGGTGGCGCGGCTCCTGATGGGCAAGAGCGTCGGCGACGTCGTCGGCGCGTCAGGTCAGGAACTGGAGATCATCGCGATCTCGTAGGGCGTTGAGCACGAGCGTAGCCTGGATGGAGCGAAGCAAAATCCAGGGATGCCGCGAAGAATCCCGCATTCCGCTGCGCTCCATGCGGGCTACGGCACTGGGCCCAAAACGATTACGGGGCGACCCCGACGGCGTTGTCGCCGCTGAGATCGCCCCGCCAGGCCGTCAATGAGCCGTTCGGTCAGCCGAACTGGTTCATCGTGTTGTGGGCACCGCCCGCCTTGAGGGCGGCTTCGCCGGCGAAGTACTCCTTGTGGTCGTCGCCGATGTCGGAGCCGGCCATGTTCTGGTGCTTGACGCAGGCGATGCCCTGACGGATCTCCGCGCGCTGCACGTTCTTGACGTAGCCGAGCATGCCCTGCTCGCCAAAGTACTCGCGGGCGAGGTTGTCGGTCGACAGCGCGGCCGTATGATAGGTCGGCAGCGTGATCAGGTGATGGAAGATGCCGGCGCGCTTGGCCGAATCCGCCTGGAAGGTCCTGATGCGCTCATCGGCCTCGATCGCCAGCGGCGTATTGTCGTACTCCGCCTTCATCAGCTCGGCGCGGTTGTACTTGCTGACGTCCTTGCCGGCTTCCTTCATCGCGTCGTACACCTGCCAACGGAAATTCAGCGTCCAGTTGAAGGACGGCGAGTTGTTGTAGGCGAGCTTGGCGTTCGGGATGACCTTGCGGATGCGGTCGACCATCTCGGCGATCTGCTCGATATGCGGCTTCTCCGTCTCGATCCACAGGAGATCAGCGCCGTTCTGCAGCGAGGTGATGCAGTCGAGCACGCAGCGGTCCACGCCGGTGCCGGGACGGAACTGGTAGAGGTTGGAGGGCAGCCGCTTCGGGCGCATCATCTTGCCGTTCTGGTTGATGATGACGTCGCCGTTCCTCGCGTTCGCCGCCGTCACTTCCTCGCAGTCGAGGAAGCTGTTGTACTGGTCGCCGAGGTCGCCGGGCTTGTGGCTGACGGCGATCTGCTGCGTGAGGCCTGCGCCGAGCGAGTCGGTGCGGGTCACGATGATGCCGTCCTCGACGCCGAGCTCGAGGAAAGCGTGGCGGCAGGCGCGGATCTTGGCGAGGAACACTTCGTGCGGCACGGTGACCTTGCCGTCCTGGTGGCCGCACTGCTTCTCGTCGGAGACCTGGTTCTCGATCTGCAGCGCGCAGGCGCCCGCCTCGATCATCTTCTTGGCGAGCAGGTAGGTCGCCTCCGCGTTGCCGAAGCCGGCGTCGATATCCGCGATCACGGGAACGACATGCGTCTGGAAGCTGTCGATCTTCGCGATCAGCTCCTTCTCGCGGGTCTTGTCGCCTTCCTTGCGCGCCTTGTCGAGCGCGCGGAAGATGTCGTTCAGCTCGCGGGAATCCGCCTGGCGCAGGAAGGTGTAGAGCTCCTCGATCAGGGCCGGCACCGAGGTCTTCTCGTGCATCGACTGGTCGGGCAGCGGGCCGAACTCGGAGCGCAGCGCCGCGATCATCCAGCCGGACAGGTACATGTAGCGGCGATCGGTCGAGCCAAAATGCTTCTTGATCGAGATCAGCTTCTGCTGGGCGATGAAGCCGTGCCAGCAGCCGAGCGACTGGGTGTACTTGGTGGGGTCGGCGTCATAGGCGGCCATGTCGGCGCGCATCAGCGCCGCGGTGTAGCGGGCGATATCGAGGCCGGTCCTGAAGCGGTTCTGCAGGCGCATGCGCGCCACGGCTTCGGCGGTGACGCCGTTCCAGGTTTCCTTGGTCTTGAGCAACGCCTGGGCCGCCTCGATCTCGCTCTGATAGGACGCCGGTCCCTGGATGGCCCGGTCGCTGATTCCGCGCGGTTGGAAGTTCATGTCCGTGATCCCTTCGGTGACAGTCTGGGATCGGTATTACGCACGAGGAGGCGACTTACCCAGCCATGGCGCGGAAAACTTGTCACACTTTACAGGATATTGGTGTATTCTTGTAAAAACATTACAGGCATCCGGATACCGCCATGACAACTGCGAGCACCCGATCCGTCTTCATGGGCCCGCGACTGCGACGGCTGCGGCGCGATCTCGGGCTGACCCAGGCGGACATGGCCGCCGACCTCGAGATCTCCGCGCCCTATGTCGCGCTGCTGGAGCGCAACCAGCGGCCGGTGACCGCGGACATGCTGCTCCGTCTCGCCCGCACCTACAAGATCGATCTCGCCGATCTCGCCGGCGACGGCGGCGTCGATCACACGGCCCGCATGCAGTCCGTGCTGAAGGAGCCGATGTTTGCCGACATCGACATCCCCGCGCTCGAGGTGAGCGACCTTGCCGTCAGCTATCCCGGAATGACGGAAGCCTTCCTTCGCCTCTACACCGCCTATCGCGAGGAACAGCTGGCGCTGGCGGAGCGACGGGCGCCGGACGTCGCCGGCGCCGCACGAGCCGGCCAGGACGAGTTCGACGCCAGCGATCCCGTTGCGGAAGTCAGGCGGTTTCTCGCCGCCCGCCGCAACAATTTTGCGAGCATCGACGATGCCGCTGAGCGCATCGTCCATGCGCCTTCGGGACCGGCCGGATTCATCGAGCGGCTTCGATCTCGCCACGACCTCCAGGTCCGCTATCTCCCGCCCAACGTCATGCTCGGCTCGGTCAGGCGGCTGGACCTCCATCGCCGGCAATTGCTGCTCGAGGACTCCCTCGACACGGCGAGCCTCAATTTCCAGCTCGCCAAGCAGCTCGCCTATCTCGAGCTGGACGACGAGATCGGCGCGGCGCTGGAAGCCGCCAAATTCACGACCGAGAGTGCCGCGCTCCTGGCGCGCCGCGCGCTCGCCGCCTACGCCGCAGCCGCGCTGATCATGCCTTATTCCACCTTCGCGAAGGCGGTCGACGCGCGCCGCTACGATCTGGAGGCGCTGGCGCGCCAGTTCGGCACCAGCTTCGAGCAGACCGCCCATCGCGTCACGACGCTGCAACGGCCGGGGCTGGAAAAAATCCCGTTCTTCCTGATCCGCGTCGATCCCGCCGGCAATGTCTCGAAACTGCTCGACGGCGCCGGCTTTCCGTTTGCAAGGCACGGCGGCGCCTGCCCGCTGTGGTCGGTGCACTCGATCTTCCGGACGCCGCGCCAGATCGTCACGCAATGGCTGGAACTGCCCGACGGCAAGCGCTTCTTCTCGATCGCGCGCACCGTGACCGCCGGCGGCGGCGCGTTCGGCGCCGTCCGCGTCGAACGCGCGATCGCGATCGGCTGCGCCGCCGAGCACGCCGGCCATCTG
>NZ_JAGWUA010000281.1 GCF_028868675.1 Bradyrhizobium sp. | reverse complement strand
CGCGCCGCCAAGATCGCGATGACGCCGCCCACGGGACCGGTGTTCATCTCGCTGCCCGGCGACATCCTCAATGCCGAGGCCGGCATCGAGCTCGGCCGCTCCACCCGCGTCGATGCCCGGACGAAGCCGTCCGACGACGCGCTGAAGGCATTTGCCGCGCGTCTCTTGAAGGCCGAGCGGCCCGCGATCGTGACCATGGACGAGATCGTCAGAAGCGACGCGCTGAAGGAAGCCGCCGAATTCGCGGAGACGCTCGGTGCCGCCGCCTATCAGTCCTCCACGCCCTATGGCGCGCATTTCCTCTCCGAGAGCCCGAGCTTCATGGGCACGCTGGCGCGCATCCAGAAGACGGCGCGCGAGACGCTTGCCCCCTACGATCTCCTCATCGCGCTCGGCGGCGATCCCCTGCGCATGTCCGTCTACAGCGAGACCGACGCGTTGCCGGACGGTCTGCCCATCGTGCAAGTCGGTCTCGCCGACCGGGAGATCGCCAAGAATTACGGCGCCGAGATTGCACTCAAGGCGGATGTGAAGGAGACGCTGCGGGCGCTCGTGCCGGTGCTGAGACAGATGGGCGGTGCCGCGCTGGAAGCGCGGGCGAAACAGCGCCTCGCCGGGCTCGCGGCAAAGAACTGGACCGCGCGCCGCGCCGCGCTGGTCGCGCAGATCGAAAAGAGCAGCGGCCGCACGCCGATCGATCCGGACTTTCTGGTGCTGAACATGGTCGAGGCGATGCCCGACAACGCGATCCTGGTCGACGAGGGCCTCACCTCCGGGCGCCAGATTCTGAACCTGCGGCCGCATCGCGACCGCTACGGCTATCACGGCCTCGCCTCCGGCGGCATCGGCTGGGGCCTGCCGGCCTCCGTCGGCGTCAGCCTCGCCAACCCGGCGCGTCCCGTGGTGTGCTTCTCCGGCGACGGCAGCGCGATGTACTCGATCCAGTCGCTGTGGACGGCGGCCCACCACAAGCTGCCGCTCAACGTCGTCATCGCCAACAATGGCGGCTACCGCATCATCAAGCAGCGCCTGCTCGCCTTCCACGGCGACGACAATTACGTCGGTATGGATTTCGTCGACCCGCCAGTCGATTTCGCGGGGATCGCAAGATCGCTCGGCTGCGAGGCGATCAAGCTGGGCGACCCCGCCGAGCTGAAGCCGACGCTGACCTCTGCCTTCAACCGCCCCGGCACCAAGCTGATCGAGGTGATGGTGGACGGGAAGGTGTGAGGGGGGCCGTCCACCGCCGTCATTGCGAGTTCCGACCGGCCCGAGGGGCCGACCCGCCTTAGATGAAAATGGGTGAGCCACTCTGACTGAGTTTAGACCGGTACCCACCCACTTTCTTCCTAGGAGCGTAGCGACGAAGCAATCCAGACTGCTTCTGCGGATGCATTTCTGGATTGCTTCGCTTCGCTCGCAATGACGATGCGGAGGCAGGGTGTCCTTTGGCCTACCCCTTCTTCCCCACCCGATGCCCCGCCGCCGGATGCGGCGCGGCGAGCCTTGCGCGGCCGGTGCCGAACAGCTTTTCCCGCAGCGTGCCTTGCGCGTAGGACGCCTTGTAGCGGCCGCGGCGGGTCAATTCAGGCACCAGCATGTCGGCGATGTCCTCGAAATCGCCGGGCGAGATCGCGAACGCCACGTTCAGCCCGTCGACGTCGGTCTTTTCGAACCAGTCTTCGATCTTGTCCGCGACGCTCTCGGGCGTGCCGACCACGACGGGGCCGGCGCCGCCGATGCCGACATGTTCGATGACGTCGCGCACCGTCCAGACCCGGTCGGGATCGGCGCGGGTCACGTTGTCCATCGCGCTGCGGCCGGCGTCGTTCTGGACATGGCGCACCTGCTGGTCGAGGTCGTAGCCGGAGAAGTCGACGCCGGTCCATCCCGACATCAGCGCAAGCGCGCCTTCGGCGCTGATGTGGCTGCGATAGTCGGCATATTTCGCCCTCGCCTCGGCTTCCGTCGGCGCCAGGATGATCGTCATCATCGAGAACATCAAAATCTCCGCCGGATTGCGGCCGATCTCCGAGGCCGCCTGCCGGATCGCGGACACCCGCGGTGCGATCACCTTGGCCGACGGCCCCGACATGAACACGCATTCGGCGTGCCGGGCGGCGAATTGCCGGCCGCGCGGCGAGGTGCCGGCCTGGTACAGCACGGGGGTGCGCTGCGGCGACGGTTCGCTCAGATGGATGGTGTTGTTGATACGCCAGTTCTGGCCCTCGTGGCTGATGCGATGCACCTTGGCGGGATCGGTGAAGATGCCGCGCGCCCGGTCGCGCAGGACCGCGTCGTCCTCCCAGCTTCCCTCCCAGAGCTTGTAGACCACCTCCATGTATTCGTCGGCGATGTCGTAGCGGTCGTCATGTGCGGTCTGCTTCTCCTTGCCGGCGCCGCGCGCGGCGCTGTCGAGATAGCCGGTGACGACGTTCCAGCCGATCCGTCCCTCCGTGAGATGGTCGAGCGTCGACATCCGCCGCGCGAACGGGTAGGGCGGCTCGAAGGAGAGGTTGGAGGTGACGCCGAAGCCGAGATTTTGCGTCACCGCGGCCATCGCCGAGACCAGCAGCAGCGGCTCGTTCGACGGCGTCTGCGCGGCGTTGCGCAAGGCGGCGTCGGGGCTGTTGCCGTACACGTCATAGACGCCGAGCACGTCGGCCAGGAATAGCCCATCGAAGCGGCCGCGCTCCAGCGTCTTCGCCAGGTCGAGCCAGTAGGGCAGGCGGTTATAGCTGCTGGTGCGGTCGCGCGGATGGGTCCACAGGCCCGGCGACTGATGTGCGACGCAATTCATCGCAAACGCGTTGAGCCTGATTTCCTTCGCCATCGACCTGTCCCTCTTGCGTCTTGCTCGGGCCGCGGAAAGCGCCAATGCCAACGGCCCGGATCGCGGCGAAGGTCTTGCATCGAACCTGCCCTTGGCAAGCGAAAATCAAGAGCGCAAGGACGAAATCGCAGGCCCCGCCACTTTCGAAGACCTGCGTATCTCGCTACGCTTGTTCCCGATCAGCCAGCAAAGAAGACATGACCAGAGCCGACGCCATCGCCCGCGCACGTCACGACATCGCCTCCGGCGCATTCCTCGCCGAACTCGACCGTCGCGTCGCCTATCGCACCGAGAGCCAGAATCCGGCGCGGGCCGAGGAATTGCGCGCCTATCTGGAACAGGAGATGCGGCCGGCTTTCGCCGCGCTCGATTTCGACAGCCGCCTCGTGGAATCCCCGAGCGGCAAGGCGCCGTTCCTCCTGGCCGAACATATCGAGAGCGCGTCGGCGCCGACCGTGCTGATCTACGGCCATGGCGACGTCGTCGACGGCATGGAGGGCGAGTGGCGCGACGATCGCGATCCCTGGCATGCCACGATCGCAGGGACTCGCGTCTACGGCCGCGGCACCGCCGACAACAAGGGCCAGCACAGCATCAACCTCGCCGCCCTTCGCGCGGTGCGCGCGGCGCGCGGCGGCAAGCTCGGCTTCAATGCCAAATTCATCGTCGAGATGGGCGAGGAGATCGGCTCACCCGATCTGGCTACGGTCTGCGCCGACAATCGCGCCGCGCTGAAGGCCGATCTGTTCATGGCCTCCGACGGGCCGCGGCTCGCGGCGGACCGGCCGACCCTGTTCCTGGGCTGCCGCGGCGGCATTCGCATCCATCTCGACGTCAACCTGCGCGATGGCGGGCATCACTCCGGCAATTGGGGCGGCGTGCTCGCCAACCCCGCGACCATCCTGGTCAACGCGATTGCGACCCTGGTCGACGGCCACGGTCGCCTCAGGCTGGAGCGGCTGAAGCCGCCGCGGCTGACCAACCAGATCAAGAGTTTTCTTGCCGACGTGAATGTCGAGCCGACCGCCGACGAACCGGCGCTGGCGGAAAATTGGGGCGAGGAAGGGCTGTCCGCCGCCGAACGGCTCTATGCCTGGAACACCCTCGAGGTGCTGGCGCTGTCGGCTGGCAATATCGAAAGACCGGCCAACGCCATCCCCGGCCATGCCAATGCCGTGCTGCAACTGCGTTTCGTTGTCGGCACCCGCATCGACGGCCTGGTCGACGCGATCAGCGCCCATCTCGTCGAGCAGGGCTTTCCGATGATCGAGGTGCGGGCGGCGCAGAGCTTTGCCGCCTCGCGCACCGATTTCGACAGTCCCTGGATCAAATGGGCGGCGGAATCCGTGCAGCGGACCACCGGCAAGGCGCCGGCCGTCCTGCCCAATTTCGGCGGCTCGCTGCCGAACGACGTGTTCTCCGAGATCCTGGGGCTGCCGACGATCTGGGTGCCCCATTCCTATCCCGGCTGCTCCCAGCATGCACCCAACGAGCATATTTTGCTGCCCCTCACCGAGGAGGCTCTGACGGTCATGGCCGGCCTGTTCTGGGATCTGGGCGATCTGGAACGCCCGCCGGCCTAGCCAAAGGGAGCATGGAAAGTCACATTCTATTTCGGCCCGATTTATGCAAGCATTTCGCATCCATCCAAGAAGGGGAGAAAAAGTGAAACATTTCCGAAACCTCGGCCTCGCGATCGCCGCGACCTTTGTCATGAGCCAGGCCGGCGCGGCAGAGCTCACGGGCACCTTGAAGAACATCAAGGACACCGGCGCCATCACGCTCGGCTTCCGCGACTCCTCGATCCCGTTCTCCTATCTCGACGACAACCAGAAGCCCGTCGGCTTCGCGATGGACATCTGCTACAAGGTCGTCGACGCCGTGAAGAAGGAGCTCAAGCTCGACAAGCTCGAGGTCAAGCTCAACCCGGTGACCTCGGC
>NZ_JAGWUA010000280.1 GCF_028868675.1 Bradyrhizobium sp. | reverse complement strand
GCGCGGGTGCAGGTGTCGCCCATGATCATGAAGGTCGCGTGCTTCTTGTCCCAGCACTCGCCGATGTTCGGGCAGCCCGCCTCCTCGCACACCGTGTGCAGGCCGTTGGCCTTCACGATGTTGCTGGTCTCGGCATAGCCGCGGGTGCTCGGCGCCCGCACGCGGATCCAGTCCGGTTTCCGGGGCGAAGCGGCATCGGGCCGGTTCACCTTTTCGGGGTGACGCGGGCGCGACGGGTTGGAAATGTTGTCGACGACGACGACCATGGGGTGTCCGGTCTGTTCAGGCTCTACCTAGTCGGTATCGTGGGGCCTCGCAACCCGGCTCGCCCCGGTTCAGGGAACATGGCAGATATGGGCAATATCCTGCTCTGTTCTCAACCGATTCTCTCTCCGCATGACGCCACGACCGAAAGCTTCCACACCCGCCCTCGGCAAGCCGCTGAAGCGCGCCTTCTTCGGCCGCAGCGTGCATGAGGTCGCCCCCGAGCTGATCGGCGCGACGCTGCTGGTCGACGGCGTCGGCGGGATCATTGTCGAGGTCGAGGCCTATCATCATACCGACCCGGCGGCGCACTCCTACCGGGGTCCGACCCCACGGAACCAGGTGATGTTCGGCCCGCCCGGCTTTGCCTATGTCTACCGCTCCTACGGCATCCACTGGTGCGTGAACTTCGTTTGCGAGCAGGATGGCTCGGCCAGCGCCGTGCTGGTCCGTGCATTGGAGCCGACCCACGGTCTCGCGACAATGCGTCGGCGCCGCCACCTTGATGACGTCCGCGCGCTGTGCTCGGGCCCGGGCAAGCTGACCGAGGCGCTGGGCATCACCATCGCGCACAACGCCCTGCCGCTCGACCGGCCGCCGATCGCCGTTCATGCGCGGACCGGCAAGGTGGAGGTGGTCGCGGGCGTTCGCATCGGCATCACCAAGGCCGTCGAGCTGCCCTGGCGCTACGGGTTGAAGGGCTCGAAGTTCCTGAGCAAGCCGTTTCCGAGATAGCGATCACCCCGCCTGCTTCAGCCGCTCCAGCGCCTCCAGCAGCTTCGCCTTGCGCGCCATCGCGGCCTCGCGCTTCTCGCGCTCCTCCTCGACGACCTCCTCGGCCGCATTGGCGACGAATTTCTCGTTCGCGAGCTTGGCTTCGGCGCGCTTGATGTCGGCGTCGGCCTTGCCGATCTCCTTGTCGAGGCGCGCGTGCTCGGCAGCGAAGTCAACCACACCCTTCAGCGGCAGCGCGGCGACCTCGCCGCGCACCAGGAGCTGCACCGCGCCGTCGGGCGCACGCTCGGCGAAGGAGATGTCGGACAAACGCGCCATCCGCTTGATGACGTCGGTCCAGCGCGGCGCCCGCGCCTTGGTCTCGGCGGCGGCGCCGGCAAGCACCAGCGCGGTCAGCGTCGCCGGCGGGATGTTCATCTCGGCGCGCACCGAACGGATCGCGGTGACGAGATCGATCACCCAGCCGATCTCGGCCTCGGCGGCCGGATCGCTGAAGTCGGAATGGTCGAACATCGGCAGCACCACCGGGGCGATGAAGCCGTCATTGGGCATCGCCGCCGCGATCATCGCGAGCTGCTCCGCCGTCGGCTCCGGCTTGAGCGGCCAGGACGCCAGCGCCAGCAGGCCCTCGCGTTTGGCGGTGACCTCCCACAGCTCCTCGGTGATGAAGGGCATGAAGGGATGCAGCAGCTTCAGAATTTCGTCGCGCGCCCAGGCCACCATCGTGCGGGTCTCAGCCCTGGCAGGGCCGTCCTCGCCGAGCAGCACGGGTTTTGCGAGCTCGACATACCAGTCGCAATAGACGTTCCAGACGAAGCGATAGATGGCGGAGGCCGCATCGTTGAAGCGGTAGGCCTCGATCGCCTCGCTCACCTCGCGCGCGGTGTGCGCGGTCTCGTGCGCGATCCAGCGGTTGAGCGTCTCCTTCGCCTTCGCCGGCTCGAAGTTCTCGGGCACGGCGCAATTGTTCATCTCCGCGAAACGGCAGGCGTTCCAGAGCTTGGTCGCGAAATTGCGATAGCCCTCGACGCGGCTGGTGGCGAGCTTGATGTCGCGCCCCTGCGCCGCCATCGCGGCGAGCGTGAAGCGCAGCGCATCCGCACCGTATTCGTCGATCAGGTTGAGGGGATCGATGACGTTGCCCTTCGATTTCGACATCTTGGCGCCCTTCTCGTCGCGGACGAGGGCGTGGATGTAGACGGTCGAGAACGGCACCTCTTTCATGAAGTGCAGGCCCATCATCATCATCCGGGCGACCCAGAAGAAGATGATGTCGAAGCCGGTCACCAGCACGTCGGTCGGATAGTGGCGTTTCACCTCCGGCGTGTCGTCGGGCCATCCCAGCGTGGAGAACGGCCACAGCGCCGAGGAGAACCAGGTGTCGAGCACGTCCTCGTCGCGTGTGATGAAGCCCTCGCGCTTGCCGCGGTCGAGCGCCATCTCGCGGCCCTGCTCCTCCGTGATGACCTCCTGCTCGACGTAATAGCCGAGCGCGTGGCTGACGGCCTCCTCCTCGGTCTCGGCGACGAAAACCTTGCCGTCCGGACCGTACCAGGCGGGGATCTGGTGACCCCACCAGAGCTGGCGCGAGATGCACCAGGGCTGGATGTTCTCCATCCAGTCGAAATAGGTCTTCTCCCAGTTCTTCGGCACGAAGGTCGTCTCGCCCGAGCGCACCGCCGCGATCGCGGGCCTGGCGAGCGTCTTGGCGTCGACGTACCACTGGTCGGTGAGATAGGGCTCGATGACGACACCGGAGCGGTCGCCATGCGGCACCATGTGGGTGTGCGGCTCGATCCGCTCGACGAAGCCGAAATCCTGCAGCCGCTCGACGATGCGCTTGCGCGCGGCGAAGCGCTCCGCACCCTGGAACTCCTCGGCGAACTGCGCGGCGCCTTCCGGCAGGGCGTGCAGATAGTCCTCGTTGCCGACGAGGTCGAGGCGCCCCTCCCGGTCGAGCACGCTGATCTGGCGCAGGCCGTGCCGCTTGCCGACGTCGAAATCGTTGAAGTCGTGCGCCGGCGTCACCTTGACCGCGCCCGAGCCCTTCTCGGGATCGGAATATTCGTCGGCGACGATCGGAATCTTGCGGCCGACCAGCGGCAGGATCACGTGCTTGCCGACCAGCTTCCGGTAGCGCTCGTCGTCGGGATGCACGGCGACGCCGGTGTCGCCGAGCATGGTCTCGGGACGCGTGGTCGCCACCACGATGAAGCTCGCGGGATCATCCGGGCTGAAGGTCTTGCCTTCGATCGGATAGCGCAGGTACCACAGGCTGCCCTTGACCTCGACCTGCTGCACCTCGAGATCGGAGATCGCGGTGAGCAGTTTCGGGTCCCAGTTGACCAGCCGCTTGTCCTTGTAGATCAGGCCGTCGCGGTGGAGCTCGACGAACACCTTGACGACGGCGCGCGACAGGCCCTCGTCCATGGTGAAGCGCTCGCGCGACCAGTCGCAGGAGGCGCCGAGGCGCTTGAGCTGGTTGATGATGGTGTCGCCGCTCTCGGCCTTCCACTGCCAGACCCGCTCCAGGAATTTCTCGCGGCCCATCTCGCGGCGGCTGGGCTGCTGGCGCTCCATCAACTGCCGCTCGACCACCATCTGGGTGGCGATGCCGGCATGGTCGGTGCCGGGCTGCCAGAGCACGTCGCGTCCACGCATCCGCTCGAAGCGGCACAATATGTCCTGCAGCGTGTTGTTGAGCGCGTGGCCCATATGCAGCGAGCCCGTCACGTTCGGCGGCGGGATCACGATGGTGAAGGGGCTGGCGTCGCGCCGGTCGGGGCGTCCGGCCTTGAACGCGCGGCTGTCCTCCCAGACGAGGGACATGCGGGCTTCGATATCGGCGGGCTGGTAGTTTTTCTCGATCATGGGGCTGCTAGAAAGCCGTGCGCGGGGTCCAAGTCAACCGGGGCCCGGGTCAACTTGCCACGAGCGTCGGCCTGAGTGGGGCACGAGCAGGCGTTTCCCGGCAGGCGCGGAAGCGGCGCAGAACGAGACCGTCGCGGGCTTGGGCTACCGGCCCCGCGAAACGCGCTCGATTTCCGCCTTTACGATGCGCTCGACGAGTCCGGGCAGGTTGTCGTCGAGCCAGGATTTCAGCATCGGCCGCAGCATCTCCTTCACGAGATCCTCCAGCGTGCGCGCATTGTTGCTGAGCACGGTGTGGGCCAGGGTGTTGAAGGCGGATTCGACCGCCGACACCGTCGAATGCGCCAGAATCGGCTGCTGCGGCGGCAGCGGCGGCGCGTCCCAATCGGTGGTGTCGAACGAGGGCCGCGGCGCCGCCCGGGGCGGCGGCGGCGCTTCGGCGAATTCGAGATCGTCCTTGGGCTCGACCTTGCGGAAGCTCGGCTGCGGCGGAGCCGGCGTCGCCATTTCGACCGCCATCTCGTCGGTCAGTTCGAGGACGTCGGGCTCAGGTTCGGGCTCGGGTTCCGGCGCCCGGACCTCAGGCGCGGAGGTGGCGTCGTCGAGTCCGGCGAGCAGCGCGTCGATGTCGTCCTGGCTGTTGCTCGGCGCGGCAGCCGGCGGCTTGGCGGCCGGCGACGGCGCCGCTTTCTCGGCGACGGGCTTCGCCGGGGCGATCTTCGAGGGCGGAATATCGTTCGTAACCGCCGGCTTTGCCGCCGGTGCTGCGGCGGGCTTCTCGGGCTTGGCGGCTTCGGCGGCCTTCTCCGCCGGCGGCGGCTTGGCCTCATCGTCGGCAATGATGCGCCGGATCGAGGCCAGAATCTCCTCCATGGAGGGTTCTTGGACCTTTGCAGGCTGCGTCATCTCCGACTCCAC
>NZ_JAGWUA010000068.1 GCF_028868675.1 Bradyrhizobium sp. | reverse complement strand
CAAGGTTCTGCCGCACGGTCAACGTCGGGAAGATGTCGCGGTTTTCCGGCACGTAGCCGAGGCCGAGGCGCGCGATCTTGTAGCTCGGCAGGCCGACGATGTCCTTGCCCTTGAAGCGGATCGTGCCCTGCGGAACGACCTCGCCCATGATCGCCTTGACGGTGGTCGAACGGCCGACGCCGTTGCGGCCGAGCAGGCTCACCACCTCGCCCGCGGCGACGTCGAGGTCGACGCCCTGGAGAATGTGGCTCTTGCCGTAATAGGCGTGAAGATTCCTGACCTCGAGCATCAGTGCGCTTCCTCGCCGAGATAGGCTTCCTTGACCTTCGGGTCGCGCCGGATTTCCTCGGGCGTTCCGGATGCAATGATGTGGCCGTAGACCAGCACAGAGATCCGGTCGGCAAGGCCGAACACCACGCTCATGTCGTGCTCGACGATGACCAGCGTTCGTCCCTCGGTCAGGCGCCGGATCAGGGACACGGCGCGTTCGGTTTCCGCGTGGCTCATCCCGGCGGTCGGCTCGTCAAGCATGACGACGGTCGCGCCGCTCGCAATCGTGATGCCGATTTCCAGCTCGCGCTGCTCGGCATAGGTCAGCAGCCCCGCCGGAACATCGCGCCGGTGCGTGAGATGAATGTCCTCCAGGATCCGGGCGGTCCGCTCGCGCACCTCGGGCAGGTGATCGACGTTCTTCCAGAACGCGTAGCGATGCCCCGTGGCCCACAGCACGGCGCAGCGGACGTTCTCCCAGACCGTCATGCGGGCGAACACGTTCGTGACCTGGAACGAGCGCGACAGGCCACGCCGGTTGATCTCGAACGGCCGCAGGCCGGAAATCACCTGGCCGTTCAGCCTCACCTCGCCCGAGGTCGGCTCGATATGGCCGCTGATCAGGTTGAACGTTGTGGATTTTCCAGCGCCATTCGGCCCGATGATGGCATGCCGCTCGCCTTGCGCGACGCTGAGATTGAGATCGTGGATGATGCCGACATTGCCGAAACGCTTTTCGACGGCGCGGACCTCGATGGCTGCGGTCATATCAGATGCCCCCGATCGCGCGCGACCGTCGCCGCCCGATCCCATGCATCCGCGATCCGCATCCACGTCAACCGCGCGACGAAGAAACCGCCGATGACGAGGACCGCTGCGGCAATCCACGTCGCCGGGGACCCCGGATTGAAGGCTACGCCGAACAGATTGACGGGATTGCGCTCGCCGTCGGGATAGCGCGCGATCGTCTCGATGGTCAGGATGACGCCGCAGGCGAGCGCCACGGTCGGCACGATCGCGACCAGATAGGACGGGATCACGCTCCACAGCGATCCGGCGCGGACCAGCGGCCGGTGCATCATCAGGAGCCCGGCGATGCCGCCGGGCGAGAACATCACGATGCCGATGAAGATGATGCCGAAATAGAGCTGCCAGACGCTGGTGACGTCGGTCAGCCCGAGTTGCAGATAAGTCACCAGGATGGCGCCGAGGATCGGCCCGAAGAAATAGGCGGTGCCGCCGATGAAGGTCGCGAACAGCACGAGACCGGACTGGATCGCGCCGAGATAGGCCGAGTTCGCGATCTCGAAGCTGATTGCCGCCAGGCCGCCGGCGATGCCCGCGAAGAACCCGGCAAAGCAGTAGGCGAAATAGCGGACGACGTGAGGATCATAGCCGATGAACTGGACGCGTTCGGGATTGTCGCGGACGGCATTGCTGATCCGCCCGAGCGGAGTCCGGGTCAGCGCGTACATCGCGACCGTCGATATCACCAGCCAGAACGCGATCAGATAATAGACCTGAAGCTGCGGCCCGAACGTCCAGCCGAACATGCGGGGCAGCGCGGTGCGGTCCGTGGTGATGCCGGCCTCGCCGCCGAACACGGAGCGCAGGATCAGCGACGATGATGCCACCAGTTCACCGATGCCGAGCGAGATCATGGCGAACACGGTGCCGGCGCGCTTCGTCATGACCCAGCCGATGATCATCGCGAAGACGAGGCCGCCGAGGCCGCCGACCAATGGAATGAACGGCAGCGGAATCGGCCAGCCGTGCGACACGACCGCATTCATCATGTGACAGGCCGCGAAGCCGCCGAGGCCGTAATGAACGGCGTGGCCGAACGACAGGAGCCCGGTCTGACCGAGCAGGATGTTGTAGGAGAGCGCGAAGACGATCGCGATTCCGATCAGGCTGAAGGACGTCAGCGACCCGCCCGACGAGAACACCAGCGGCAGAACGATCAACATGATCACGCCGGTCAGCCAGACGCCGTAGAAGCGCAGATTTTCGCCGGCGGGCTTTGCCGCGTTCGACGCCGAGGTCGTTGCAGCGGTCATGACTCGCGCGTCCCCATCAGGCCCATCGGGCGCACGATCAGAATGATCACCAGCAGGAGATAAGGAACGATCGGCGCGACCTGGGCAATCGTGACGTTCCAGATGTCGGCGAGCGCGGATGGCCCCGCCGACGGATCGAGCGGGCCGAAGGCACTGGCCAGCGAACCGTTCAGCGCCACCGCGAAGGTCTGCACCAGACCGATGACGAGCGAGGCGATGAAGGCACCGGGCAGCGAGCCGAGACCGCCGAACACGATGACGACGAACAGGATGGGCCCGAGCGAAGCGGCCATGTCGGATTGCGTGACCAAGGCGGGGCCGGCAATGACCCCGGCAAGACCGGCCAGCGCGCTTCCGACACCGAAGACCACCATGAACACGCGGCCGACGTTGTGACCGAGATGCGCCACCATGTGGGGATGGGTGAGCGCCGCCTGCACGATGAGGCCGACCCGGGTGCGCTTGAGCACGATCAGGAGCGCCACGAAGATCGCGACCGACACGGCCAGCATGAAGATCTTGTAGGCGGGATAGTTGGTCGAGAAGACGGTGAAGGCCGGGAAGTCCAGCAGGGCCGGCACGCGATAATCGAGCGGGCTCCTGCCCCAGATCATCGACACGATCTCTTCGATCGCAAACGCAAGGCCGAAGGTCAGCAGCAGCTCGGCGACGTGGCCGTGCTTGTGCGTGTTGCGCAGGCCATAGCGCTCGACGGCCATGCCGATCGCGCCCACCAGGAGCGGCGCGACCACCAGCGCCGGCCAGAAGCCGATCCACTTCGTCAGTTGGAAGCCGAAGAAGGCACCAAGCATGTAGAAGCTGGCATGGGCGAAGTTGAGCACGCCCATCATGCTGAAGATGACCGTCAGGCCGCTCGACAGCAGGAACAGCAGCATGCCGAACAGGACGCCGTTCAAGGTCGAGATGACAATGAGTTCAAGCACCGTGCACTCGTGAAATATCCGGGGCCTCGTGGCCCCGGCGACCATCGTCCGACCGGTATCACATTCCGAACGCCGCCTCCCCGCAACCAAAATGCTGCGGGACGGCGACGCGCATGGTTTACGGCCGCGTCATCTTGCAGGTCGTGGAGACCATGGCCTGCGGCGTATCGATCTTGGAGACCAGATGCCAGCCCCAACCGGTATTCTCCTCGTCGAACGGCTCGTTCGCCGCGAGCTTGCCGAAGGAGGAGATGTAGATCGGCTGGAAGAACTGGTGGTCATCCTTGCGCATGAAGCCGGTGCCGCCATCCAGGACCTCGAATTTCAGATCCTCGAGCGCGCCCGCCACCTTCACGGGGTCGATGGAGTTGGCCTTTTCGGCCGCGGCCTTGAACATGCGCATCTCGTTCACCGCGCGCGGATACCAGAGCGACATGTTGACCTTCGCGCGGAAGGCCTTTTCGTAGTCCATCGCGACCTGATTGCCCGAATTGGCGAAGCCTTCCGTGATCTGGAAGACCTGGTGATCGAGACCGGTCTGCTTGATCGCGGTCGGGCCGCCGGCGCCGCCGGCATAGTAGGTGTACCAGTTGACCTTCAGGCCGGCATCGGCCGCAGCCTTGAGCAGCAGCGCGATGTCCTGGCCCCAGTTGCCGGTGACGACGCTGTCGGCGCCGGACGCCTTGATCTTGGCGATGTAGGGCGAGAAATCCGTGACCTTCAGCAACGGATGCAATTCGTCGCCGACGATCTGGATGTCGGGCCGCTTCGCCGTCAGCATCTTCCGCGCGTCGCTGCGTACCGACTGGCCGAACGAATAGTCCTGATTGATCAGATACACCTTCTTGATCGAGGCGATGCCCTTCATGTAGTTGGTGAGCGCCTCCATCTTGATGTCCGAGCTGGCATCCCAGCGGAAATGCCAGAAGCTGCACTTCTCGTTGGTCATGGCCGGATCGACCGCGGCGTAGTTGAAGTACAGGACTTCCTTGCCGGGATTGCGCGTATTGTGTTTGGTGACGAAATCCTCGAGGGCCAGGCCGACGGACGAACCGTTGCCCTGCGTGACGTATCGAACCCCGCCGTCGATCGCCTTCTGGGCCTGCACCAGGGTCTCTTGCGGATTGGTCTTGTTGTCGAACGGCACGATCTCGACCTTGTGGCCGAGAATACCGCCCTTGGCGTTGATCTCGTCGGCCAGGTACTGGAACGTCTTCAAGCCACCCTCGCCGACGCTGGCTCCGCCACCGGAGAGCGGATCGATGTAGCCGATCTTGATGGCGTCCTCGGCCCATGCGACGTGACCGAGCATGGGGGCTATGACGGCAATGGCCAGGGTCAACTTGCGCATCATTTCATTTCCTCGCTGACTATTGATTTTGGTCGATGGATGCATGCGCCTTTGCAGCGCAATTTGGGGGACACTGAGCAGAATATGCCTTGGCTGACAAGCGCAGCGGAACATGGCTGCCGCCGCAGCTATGGCAAAATGTAAAGGCAAGGAACCGACCTCTGGAGAAGCGGTATCACGATGGGAAAGGGACGAGACGCCGCCATCTCCAAGGCGGGCAGCATCGAGGCGCAGCCGGGCATTGGCGATCGGCAATGATCCTGCCGAAGGCGCCGGCAGGAAATTTATTTCCATGATCGGAAGAAGCAGCATCGATGAGCAGAGCCGCGGCGCTCATCTATGAGCGTCACATCGTCGCTACCTCGTCGAGCGACGCCACACTCGAACGGCCGAAATCTTTCGGTGCCGGTGTCACGATCAATTGGAGGCGCGCACCCAAATGGGGGACGGAGGACGCGAAAGTTCACCGGACGAGATGTGGACCTGATCGTCGAGATCGGCGCAGTCGCCAACTGCTCAACGAGTCTGTCCGCATCGGCGGGGACCATTGAGCCACGTCTGATGGTCATTCATGCAGCAGGGCTACCAGGGACTACGTCAGGAACTCTTGGTCGCGCAGCAGAGCCTTATCGTACGAGGCTTTCTCGAAGCTGCTCATTATGGCGGAGAGGGAGGGATTCGAACCCCCGATAGGCTTGCACCTATGCCGCATTTCGAGTGCGGTGCATTCAACCACTCTGCCACCTCTCCTAAGGCGCCAAATCGGGGACCCCCTGTGGTCGGGGCGTGTTCTAGGCGAGGATGGCTGGCCAGACAAGGCGCGAAAGCCGAAAATTCGCCGCCTCTTTTGCCTCGCGGGAACAGCGATGGAGCATCTCGCCGTCAGGGGCAACGGCGCAGATTCATCTGGCGCGAACCGGGCGGGGCACAGCGGATCGGCTGGTGCTGACGAGGAAGGGGTGGGACCGCCAGACGCGGTAAATACTGGCGGTCCCTTGCCGCTCATCGAAATTCTGGCCGTGAAGGGCGGCTTCGCAGGCCAGGTGAAGCGACGGATCGACCGTAGCGGACGAGCGAGGTCCCGCAATCCAATCCGCACCTTAACCTAACCGGTCAAGGTTACTCCTTGTCGCTCCTGTCCTTCTTCCTGCCGTTGTCCGTGGAATTCCTGTCCTTGCCGTTGCCGCCGTCCTTGCGGCGATTGGTGAAGCGCGCGTTGCCGAGCCCGGTGCCGATGGTGAGCACGCCCCAGCGCTCGACATCCTGCATGAACGGCACCTCCGAGAGCCCCTGCACCACGCCGTCATTGTGCATGAGGATGGCGGTGTCGTGCCGGCCGATCTCCGGGATGGCCTCGACGAGAGACGCCGGCAGGTTGAATTTGCTGCTCTCCCAATTGCCGGGCAGGTTCTGCGCGCCCTTCTCGATTCCGCCGTCCTCCCGGATCACGCCCGGACAGGCGATGCCGATGAACGGAGCAAGCCTGAAGCCCTCGTCTTCGGCGGCCGCAATCAGCTCCTTCAGCATCTTGGAAAGCCGTTTCACCGCGCCTTCGCGGGTCGGCTCATCGTCGGCATGCCGCCACAGCTCGGCCTTCCAGACCGCCGCCTTCGAGAGGTCGGCGGCCTTCTTCCAGCGCGTCTCGACCATGCCGCAGCGAATGTTGGTGCCGCCGATGTCGACGGCGAGGATGCTGTCATAGGCCTCGAAGATCCAGGACGGCGCGAGATGCAGCGCCCCGATCAGGGCCGCCTCGTCGGGATGGGACCGGATCGGCAGCATGTCGATCTTGAAGCCCTCGGCCTTCAGGATGATGTCGGTGCGCGCGATCGCGAGCTCGCCGAGCCGCGAGTCGCGAAAGCCGCCGCCGACCACGATGCGCTCGGTTTTGGCCCAGGCCTTGCTCTTCAGGAAGCGGCGGGTGACATGGGCGAGCTCCTGGGCGAAATCCTCGATCGCGCTGTGCACGACCGCCGAGGCCTCGGTGTCGTCGCCGACCAGCATGGCGTCGAGCGTCTTCTTGTTGATCCGGTCCGACGGCTCGTCGCCGAAGGGATCCTCGCCGGTCTTGCGCAGCGGCTTGCGCCAGCCGTCCAGGATCTTGCGGAACGCCCCCTTGCTGGCGCGGTCGCCCAGGAAACCGTCCTCGTCCTTCATCTCGACGTTGAAACTGTCGACCTCGACCGACGGCAGGCGGCCCGCTCCGTGCTGGGCGATGCCCGTCGTCAAGACCAGCTCGTCTGCCATGGGAGCCCTTGCCCAGCCTGGATTGCCGGGGGGACAACGGCCGGGGAACCGGTTGGTTGCGGGCGCGTCCAATTCTCGAGGATCAACCCCATGCACAGTGAAAACCGGGCCAAACTGCTTCGGTTTGAAGCCTTTTTGGGCCGGTTTTCCTTGACTTGCGGCATCGAGCGGCTATAACTCCCGCCATCCGGCGCGGGGAGTTCTCGCGCCGCTTGTTTTGTGTGGGTTTTCAAGGGGTTAGCCCGCCCGCGCAAAAATCAACAAACCCATAGCGACTGACAAAAAGCCGACCCGGACGCCCGTCGTCCGCAAGGTCGGGATTGAACACGAAGGAAGAAAACGATGTTCGCAGTCATCAAAACCGGCGGCCGGCAGTACCGCGTCGTTCCGGATGATGTGCTCGAGATTGGCAAGATCGCCGGCGAGGTCGGCACGATCGTGCAGTTGAACGAGGTCCTGGTGGTCGGCGGCGACACGCCGGTCTTGGGACTGCCCACGGTGAAGGGCGCCTCCGTTGCGGCCGAGGTGCTGCAGCACAAGCGCGGCCCGAAGGTGATCGCGTTCAAGAAGCGCCGCCGCAAGAATTCCCGCCGCAAGCGCGGCTACCGCGACGAGATCACGGTGCTGCGCGTCACGGAGATCCTGACCAACGACGCCAAGCCCTCGATCGGACCGCGTCCGAAGAAGGAAAAGGCGCCGAAGGAAGCCGCCGCCTGAAAAAGTGATCGCGCCAATTCACGAATTGATGCGTGAGAAGAAATGAAATGATTCCTTCAAGGAATTGATCTAGAGATACGGAAGGTTTCGGAGACGGGCCATGGCTCACAAAAAAGCAGGCGGTTCATCGCGCAACGGACGCGATTCGAAGGGCAAGCGCCTTGGCATCAAGGTGTTCGGCGGCGAACACGTGATTCCCGGCAACATCATCGCGCGCCAGCGCGGCACCACATGGCATCCCGGCCTTAATGTCGGCATGGGCACCGATCATACTCTGTTCGCCAAGATCGAAGGTCGTGTCGAGTTCCAGGCCAAAGCCAATGGCCGCACGTTCGTATCGGTTCTCCCGATGGCGGAGGCGGCTGAATAGACGGTGGATCAAATTTGGAGTCCGCCGGGTCCTGACCAAACCGGCGGAGTCCACGACGAGGCTCCAGGGGAGGCGGGAAACCGGCCTCCCCTTTTCATTTCGACTGATGTTGTTGACGGAGCCCGACATGCTGCAGGATTTTTCGACCCCGGTCTTTCGCGAGGCGAGATCCAATTCGCTGGAGACCGCGCGGCTCACGCTGCGCCGGCCGACGCTTGCCGACGTCAAGGCCATCGCGCGCCTTGCCAACGACCGCCGCATCGCCGAGAACACCCGTCGCCTCCCGCATCCCTATTCCCAGGATCATGCGGTGGACTTCATCCGCACCACGGCCAAGCTCGGTAGCGAAAGCGTCTTCCTGATCGAGCACGACGACACGCCGGTCGGCATGGTCGGCATCGATCGCTCCAGGAGCGATGCGGCCGAGCTCGGCTACTGGCTCGGCGTCGAGCACTGGGGCCGCGGCTACGCCACCGAAGCGGCGCGCGGGGCGATCGACTTCTTCTTCGAGGAGTTCGGCGAGGATCATCTCCATGCCGGCGCGCGTGTGACCAACCCGGCCTCGCGCAACGTACTGGAGAAGTGCGGCTTCCAGTGGAGCGGCGTCGAGCTGCACCGCTTCGAGGCGCTGGGGTGCTCCACGCCCGTCGACAGCTTTCGCCTATCCCGCGGCGTCTGGTCCTCGCTGAAGAGCTGGAGCCGCGCGCGGCGGGCGCGGTAGGCCGCACCAATCGTCGTCGTCGCCCCCGCGAAAGCGGGGGCCCATAACCACAGGCCTGTGTTACTCGAAGGCTCCAACTCCGAGTCTTCGCCAATCCCGGGCTCGCGCTTTGCGCGCCCCGGGACGACGACCTACACCGGCGGGCTCACTTGCGCGTCCTTGCGGCCGAGGTCGCGCTCGCGCAGGAAGATGTAGAGGCCGGCGCCGATGATGATGGCGGCGCCGACGATGGTCGCCGCCGACGGCACGTCGCCGAACACGACGAAGCCGAAGATTACCGCCCACACGATCATCGAATATTGATACGGCACCACCACGCTCGCCGGCGCGAGTTTCAGCGAGCGGTTGACGCAGAACAGCGCCGAGACCGAGGTGCAGCCGGCAATTGCGAACAGCACCAGGCTGCCGGCGGTCGGCGGCACCCAGTTGAACGCCGACAGCCCGAGGCCGAGCAGGAAAGTGCCGCAAAACTGCGAGGAGGCCATCACGATGTCGGGTGTGTCGCGCAGCGAGCGCGTGATCAGCATCAGCAGCGCGAACGACAGGCTGCCGCCGAGCGCGATCAGCGCCGGCAGGCTGACGGTCTGCGCCGACGGACGCAGGGCGATCAGCACACCGCAGAAGCCGATCAGGATCGCGGTCCAGCGCCGCCAGCCGACATGCTCGCCGAGCAGGACCGCCGACAGCGCGGTGACGAAGATCGGGCCGGCGAGGTAGTAGGTGATGACGTCGGCGAGCGGCAGATAAACGGTCGCCAGAAAAAAAGCCGCCACCTCCAGCGTCGACAGCGTTACGCGCAGGAGCTGCAGCCACGGCCGCTCCAGGCGGGTGAACTCGGCGCGCTGCCGCCAGATGATCGGCGACAGCACCAGCAGCGCCGCGCAAGCGCGCAGGAACAACAGCTGCCCCACCGAATAGGTCGCCACGATGAACTTGCCCATGGCGTCGCCGAACGAGAACATGAAGATCGACAGCAGCATCAGCGCGATGCCGGCCAATCGCGCCGAGCGGTCGTCATAGGCGGAGAGCTTCTTGAACAGCGGCATTGCGGCGAGTCTGCTGAGAGGAATTCGTCATTGCGAGCGAAGCGAAGCAATCCAGACTTTTTCCGCGGATAGACCTCGCAATGACGGCTGAAAGAGCATCGGCGGCGGCCACGAGGGCCACGACAGCCGTTTTAATGCCGCGGACGCCGAGGACAAGCCCGGCATGGCGAATTGAACGGATTGTCGCGCGTGTCGCGGCGCGATACGGATGGGCAGTGCCCCCGCGAGACGAGCGCAAAGACATGACCGACTTCGATCCGACCCAGCATCGCATGATCCCGGCGCAACGCTGGTTTGAGGATTTCGTGCTCGGCGAGCGCTTCGTGCTGCCGAGCCGCACCCAGACCTCGGCGGTGTTCGCCGCGTTCCAGACCGCGAGCGGCGACACCCACCCCGTGCACTACGACGTCGAATATTGCCGCACCCGCGGCATGCCGCAGTTGCTCGCCCACGGCTTCCAAACCCTGGTCCACACCGCGCCGGGCGCCGGCCTGTTCCCGTTCATGGTCGAGGAGTCACTGGTCGGCTTCCTCGAGCAGTCGAGCCGTTTCCTGAAGCCGGTCTACGCCGACGACACGATCTATCCAGCGCTGGAGGTGACCGAGCTCATCCCCGGCCGCACCACCGGCGTGGTGACGCTGAGGAGCACGGTCTACAACCAGCGCAAGGAGCTGGTGCTGGAAGGCCTGCAGAAATTCCTGATCCGGAGACGACCGGCATGATGCCCCGTGGCCTCCGCCGACGTTAAGCAAGGGCCGAAATCGCCGAAATTCGGCGTCTTGCCGGGCTGGTTCGGGTTGCCGCGCGAGGCCCCCTGCCCTACCTATGGCCCATGAAATTCCTTGACGAGGCAAAGGTCTATATCCGCTCCGGCGACGGCGGCAACGGCTGCGTGGCGTTCCGGCGCGAAAAGTTCATCGAGTTCGGCGGCCCCTCCGGCGGCAATGGCGGCCGCGGCGGCAACGTCATCGTCGAGGTCGCCGACGGGCTCAACACCCTGATCGACTACCGCTACCAGCAGCACTTCAAGGCCCAGAAGGGCGAGAACGGCATGGGCTCCGACCGCCACGGTGCGAACGGCAAGGCGATCGTGCTGAAGGTGCCGGTCGGTACGCAGATCTTCGACGAGGATCGCGAGACGCTCATCCACGACTTCACCAAGGTCGGCGAAAAATTCGTTCTCGCCGAGGGCGGCAATGGCGGCTTCGGCAACGCGCATTTCAAGTCTTCCACCAACCGCGCCCCGCGCAACGCCAATCCCGGCCAGCCCGGCGAGGAGCGCTGGATCTGGCTGCGGCTGAAACTGATCGCCGACGCCGGCCTCGTCGGGCTGCCCAATGCCGGCAAATCGACCTTCCTCAGCAAGGTCAGCGCGGCGCGGCCGAAGATCGCCGACTATCCTTTCACCACACTGCATCCGCAGCTCGGCGTCGTGAACGCCGACGGGCGCGAATTCGTGCTGGCGGATATTCCCGGGCTGATCGAGGGCGCGCATGAAGGTGCCGGGCTCGGCGACCGCTTCCTCGGCCATATCGAGCGCTGCCGCGTGCTGCTGCACCTGGTCGACGCGACAAGCGAGCACGCCGGCAAGGCCTACAAGACCGTGCGCAACGAGCTGGATGCCTATGGCAGCCAGCTCACCGGCAAGATCGAGATCGTGGCACTGAACAAGATCGACGCGATCGCGCCGGACGAATTGAAGAAGCAGAAGGATCGCCTCAAGCGCGCCGCCAAGAAGACGCCGCTCCTGCTCTCGGCCGCGACCGGCCAGGGCGTCAAGGAAGCGCTGCGCGCGCTTGCCGAAGTGATCGGCGAAGCCCCGGTGTCGGCCAAGGCCAGGAGCGCCGCCGAAGCGGAGCCGTGGTCGGCGTGATTTGGACGGCGTAACCTCTCTCCCCAATGTCGTCCCGGCGAACGCCGGGACCCATACCGCGTGATCCATCGGAAGCGGCTGGTCGTCGTGCCGAACGACCAGTCGTCGCTAGACAACGTCCTGGGGTTATGGGTCCCGGCGTTCGCCGGGACGACACGGAATGCGCGGCCGCAGGCTCGCGCATGCCCCATGGGAGAGGTTGTCTTCGCGCCATCGATAGCGCAGCATCCGACAAATCAAGACGGGGCGGAGTGAAAAGCATGGCGCGCGCGAAGAACGTTCTCTGGATCATGTGCGACCAGCTTCGCTACGATTATCTCGGCTGCACCGGTCATCCCACCCTGAAGACCCCGAACATCGACGTCATGGCGAAGCGCGGCGTGCTGTTCACCAACGCCTATGTGCAATCGCCGATCTGCGGCCCGTCACGGATGAGTTTCTATACCGGCCGCTACATGCGCTCGCACGGCTCGCACTGGAACGGCTGGCCCCTGCGCGTCGGCGAACCGACGCTCGGCGATCACCTGAAGAAGATCGGCGTGCGCAACGTGCTGGTCGGCAAGACCCACATGGCGCCCGACCTCGAAGGCATGAAGCAGCTCGGCATCCCCCCGGAATCGATCATCGGCGTCCATGTCGCCGAATGCGGCTTTGAGCCCTATGAGCGCGACGACGGCCTGCATCCGAGCGGCCGCGCGCGGCCGAAATACGATGCGTACCTGCGCCAGCACGGCTTCGAAGCGCCCAATCCCTGGGAGCATTGGGCCAATTCCGGCGCGACCGACGACGGCTCCCTGCAGAACGGCTGGCTGCTGGTGCATGCCGACAAGGCCGCGCGCATCCCGGAGGAGCATTCCGAGACGCCCTACATGACGCGGCGCGCGATGGAGTTCATCACGGACGCCGAGAGCGACGGGCGGCCGTGGTGCCTGCATCTCTCCTACATCAAGCCGCACTGGCCCTATATCGCGCCCGAACCCTATGCCAGCACGTATTCGACCGCAGACATGATCCCCGCGATCCGATCGGTGCGCGAGCGGCAGAATCCGCATCCGGTGTTCGGCGCCTACCAGGACATGCGCTACTCCCGCAACATGGCCCGCGACGAGGCCCGCGAGAAGGTGATCCCGGCCTATATGGGCCTGATCACGCAGATCGACGACCAGATGGGCGTCTTGATGAAGTTTCTGGAGGCGCGCGGCCTGCTGGACGACACCATGATCGTGTTCACCTCCGACCATGGCGACTATCTCGGCGATCACTGGATGGGCGAGAAGGACCTCTTCCACGAGCAGTCGGCAAAGATCCCGCTGATCGTCATCGATCCCTCGGCCGACGCGGACGCAACGCGCGGTACGCGCTCGGACGCGCTGGTGGAGGCGATCGATCTGGCGCCGACCTTCGTCGATTATCTCGGCGGCAAGGTGCCCGGCCACATCCTCGAGGGCCGATCCCTGCTGCCGCTGTTGCGCGGCGAGCAGCCCGCCGACTGGCGCACGGTGGTGTTCTCCGAATACGACTATGCGATGCAGGACGTGCGGCTGAAGCTGAACCAGCCGATCGAACGCTGCCGCCTGTTCATGGTGTTCGACGGCCGCTGGAAATACGTCCACGCCTCCGGCTTCCGCCCGATGCTGTACGATCTTCAGGCGGATCCGGAGGAGTACATCGACCGCGGCGACGACCCCGATTGCGCCGACGTCGTCGCAAGACTGCAGGCGGCGCTGTTCGACTGGGCGCTGCATCCCAACGACCACATCACCACTCCTCGCGAGAAGATCGCGGCCTACGCCGACAACCAGCTCCAGGTCAAAGGCGGCATTTTGATCGGCATCTGGGACGAGAAGGAGCTCGCCGCGATCCGCGAGGGGATCGATCAGCGCGCGAAGCTGTGAGGCGAGGTGCGAAGGCACTCGCCAAGAACCGTCATTGCGAGCGAAGCGAAGCAACCGAGACCGCCTCCCAGGAGACAGTCTGGATTGCTTCGTCGCTTACGCTCCTCGCAATGACGGCGGAGAGCCTGTTGACGGGCGCGCCCCTTAATTCTCGATCTTGTATCCCGTCGCCTTGACGATCGGCTGCCAGAGCGCGGTGTTGGCCGCGAGCTCTTTCATCAGTCCCTCCGCGGTCGAGCCGACCGGAATCAACCCGATCGCGGTGAGCTTCTCCTTCACCTCGGGCCTGGCGAGCGCGGTTGCGGCGGCCTTGCCGATCCTGGCCGCCAGATCGGGCGGGCTGCCGGCCGGCAGCCACATGCCGTACCAGGCGTCCGCCACGAGATCGATGCCGCTTTCCTTCAAGGTCGGGACATCGGGCGCGAAGGGCGAGCGCTCGGCGCTGGAGACCGCGATGATCTTCAGGCTTTTCGCGCGATGCTGCGGCAGCGCGTCGGCGAGCGTCGTGATGCCGAACGGCATGTGACCGCCGATGACGTCGTTGAGGATCGGCGCGCTGCCGCGATAGGGCACGCGGCTCAAGGGGATGCCGAGATCCTTCTCGAGCTTCGAGCCCATGAAATGCGGGATCGTACCGTTGCTGGGCACGCCGAACGTCGCCTTGTCGGGATGGGCCTTCAGCCAGGCCGTGAACTCCTCGAAGTCCGTGGCCCCGATCGTCGGTCCGATCACGACGGCGAATTCGAAGCGGGCGAGCAGCGACACCGGCATGAAATCCTTCGCCGTGTCGAAGGTCGGCGTCGTCTCCACCATCGGCAGCAGGTACATGGTCGGCCCGGTCGTCACCAGGACGGTGGCGCCGTCGGGACTGGCGCCCTTCACCGCCTTGATGCCGATCAGGCCGTCGCCGCCGGTGCGGTTCTCGACGATGATGGTGCGCTCCAGCGCGGGCGCCATCTCCTGGGCGATCAGCCGGCACAGGGTGTCGCCGCCCGCGCCCGCCGCGAACGGAAAGATGATCTTGATCAGCCCGGCCTGGGCGCGGGCCGCGCCTGCTCCGCCGAGCAGCGGCAGCCCGAGACAGGCGGCGATGAAATTGCGGCGATCCATGCGTTCCCCCTTGTCGTTGCCGGCATTAGAACCGCCAGACCGCCGGACACAAGGCCGACCTTGGTGCAGTTTACCGCCTTGCGCCGGCCACCGTCCTGCTGCAAAAGCTGACAGCATCCGGCGCCGCTTGACGCTCCGCCGCTTTCCAGAGCTATCAAACTACGCCATGGCCCGCCCCGAACTCAGCAATTTCCGCCGCATCGTCGTCAAGGTCGGCTCGGCATTGCTGGTCGATTCCGAGGCAGGCGAAGTGCGCGCGGCGTGGCTCGCGGCGCTCGCTGCCGACCTCGCCAAGCTGCATCGCGACGGCCGCGATGTCCTGATCGTCTCCTCAGGCTCGATCGCGCTCGGCCGCAGCCGGCTGAAGCTGCCGCGCGGCCCGCTGAAGCTGGAGGAGAGCCAGGCGGCCGCAGCCGTCGGCCAGATCGCGCTGGCGCGGATCTGGTCGGAGGTGCTCGGCGATCACGGCATCGGCGCCGGCCAGATCCTGGTGACCCTGCAAGACACCGAGGAGCGCCGGCGCTATCTCAATGCGCGCTCCACCATCGCAAAGCTCCTGGAGTGGCGCGCGATCCCCGTGATCAACGAGAACGACACCGTCGCCACCAACGAGATCCGCTACGGCGACAATGACCGCCTCGCCGCCCGCGTCGCCACCATGGCGAGCGCCGACCTGCTGGTGCTGTTGTCCGATATCGACGGCCTCTACGACGCCCCGCCGAAGAGCAATCCGAACGCAAAGCTCATCCCCGTGGTGGAGAGCGTCTCCTCGGAAATCGAGGGAATGGCGGGAGATGCCGAGTCCGAGTTGTCGCGCGGCGGCATGCGCACCAAGGTCGAGGCGGCCAAGATCGCCACCACCGGCGGCACACATATGCTGATCGCCTCGGGCAAGATCGAGCATCCCCTGCAGGCGATCGCCGACGGCGGCCGCTGCACCTGGTTCCTGACGCCGGCCAATCCCGTGACGTCGCGAAAGCGCTGGATCGCGGGCTCGCTGGAGCCGAAGGGCACCCTGACCATCGACGCCGGGGCGGTGGCGGCGCTGCGCGCCGGCGCGAGCCTGCTGCCGGCCGGCGTCATCAAGGTCGAGGGCCAGTTCGCACGCGGCGACGCCGTGATCGTGCGCGGCCCGGACGCCCGCGAGATCGGCCGCGGCCTCATCGCCTATGACGCCGAGGACGCCGAGCGCATCAAGGGCCGCTCTTCGCCGGACGTGATGACGATCCTCGGCATCAGCGGCCGCTCCGAGTTGATCCACCGTGACGACCTGGTGGTAGGCGGATAAGGGCCAGAGCGGCCGAGTTTGTGCCCCGGCTCAGTCGGCCATTGGCCGAGGCGCCGCCCTCGCGGACCCCAGCCATACCCGCCTGGCCTTCGCAACCGCCGGTTTTCCGTGCTAGGACACGCCCTTAGCAGAAGGTTAGACCAGCCGTTGAGTTAGCCATGGCCGCCCCCCTGAAAGCCGTCGAGAGCGGTGCCGACCTCCAGGCACTGATGAGCGATCTCGCCGCCCGTGCCCGCACTGCGGCGCGCGTGCTGGCGCTGGCGCCGGCGGAGCAGAAGAATCGCGCGCTGGAGGCGATGGAGCGGGCGATCCGCGGCAACGCGGCGGCCATCCTCGCCGCCAATGCCGAGGACGTCGCGGAGGCCCGCGCGAGCGGCGATGCGACAAGCGCCTTCATCGACCGCCTCGCGCTGACGCCGGCGCGCGTCGAGGCGATGGCCGCAGGCATCGCCATCGTTCGCGGCATTCCCGATCCGATCGGCGTCGTCACCGAGCGCTGGCAGCGGCCGAACGGCATGACCATCGAACGCGTCCGCGTGCCGCTCGGCGTCGTCGGCGTGATCTTCGAGAGCCGGCCAAACGTCGCAGCCGACGCAGGCGTGCTGTGCCTGAAATCCGGCAACGCCGTGATCCTGCGCGGCGGCTCCGACAGTTTCCGCTCCTGCCGCGCGATCCACGAATGCCTGGTGCAGGGCCTGCGCGAGGCGGGGCTGCCGGAGGCCGCGATCACGCTGGTGCCGACGCGCGACCGCGCCGCTGTCGGCCTGATGCTGTCCGGGCTGGACGGCGCGATCGACGTCATCGTGCCGCGCGGGGGAAAGAGCCTGGTGGCGCGGGTCGAAGCCGAGGCGCGCGTGCCGGTGTTCGCGCATCTCGAAGGCATCAACCACGTCTATGTCGACGCCAGCGCCGATCTCGACATGGCGAAGTCGATCGTGCTCAACGCCAAGATGCGCCGCACCGGCGTCTGCGGCGCAGCCGAGACGCTGCTGGTCGATCGCGCCGCAGCCGCAACCAAGCTCAAGCCGCTGGTCGGGATGCTGATCGACGCCGGCTGCGAAGTTCGCGGCGACGATGCCGCACAGCGCGCGGACTCCCGCGTCAGGCCCGCGACCGACGAAGACTGGGACACCGAATATCTCGATGCGATCATCGCGGCGAAGCTCGTCGACGGCGTCGACGGCGCGATCGCGCACATCCAGAAGCACGGCTCGCATCATACCGACGCGATCGTCAGCGCGGACGAGGCTGCCGCGAGAAAATTCCTGAGCGAGGTCGATTCCGCGATCGTGCTGCACAACGCCTCCACCCAGTTCGCCGATGGCGGCGAGTTCGGCTTCGGCGCCGAGATCGGCATTGCCACCGGCAAGTTCCACGCCCGCGGCCCGGTCGGCGCCGAGCAGTTGACGAGCTTCAAGTACCGCGTGCACGGCACCGGCCAGACGCGGCCGTGACATCGCGGGCCGCGCATTGAGCAGCATCTTCGTCCTGCCGCGCTTCGTGGCGCAAGCGCTTCCGCCCTACACGGAGGGCATGCGCATCGGGCTGCTCGGCGGCTCCTTCAATCCGCCGCACGCCGCCCATCGCGCCATCAGCCGGTTCGCGCTGAAGCGACTGCAGCTCGATCGCGTGTGGTGGCTGGTCACGCCGGGCAATCCGCTGAAGGAGCGGGGCGCGCTGCGCGAGCTCGGCGCACGCATGGAAGCGGCGCGCGCGGTGGCGCAGGATCCGCGCATCGCGGTGAGCTGTCTCGAATCCGTCATCCGCACGCGCTACACGATCGACACGATCAACACCTTGCGCCGCCGCGCCAGCGGCCCGCGCTTCGTCTGGATCATGGGCGCCGACAACCTCGCGCAATTCCATCGCTGGCAGGACTGGCGGCGCATCGCCGCCCAGGTGCCGATCGCGGTGATCGACCGCCCGCCGCAGAGCTTTCGCGCCCTCGCCTCGCCCGCCGCCCAGGCGCTCGCGCGCTACCGGTTGCCCGAGAACGAGGCAGCCGGGTTAGCCGGGCGGCCGGCGCCCGCATGGGTCTTCCTCACCGGACTGAAGCTCAATTTGTCCTCGACCGGCTTGCGGAACCCGGACGGCAGCTGGAAGCCGGCGAAGTGATGCACGTGGGTCTGCGGAGACACTGGCATATTGAAACCTTTAACCCCACATGCGTAGAATAGCCCGTGAACGCCGAGGATTCGGCGTTCGCGATACAGTGAAAGGAAATGGTCCCTGGCCACACCTGTATTGTCCAAGTCTGTTTTACCCAAGGTCGCGAAACCTGCGCGTAAGACATCGACCCCAGCTGCAGCCTTGGAGGCGCAACCCGACGCCGACAAGACGCTGAAGATGATCCTCTCCCGCCTCGAGGATATGAAGGCGGAGGAGACGGTCACCATCGACCTTCGCGGCAAATCGGCGTTCTCCGACTACATGGTCGTCACCTCGGGCCGGGCCAACCGGCACGTCGGCGCGATCGCGGAAAACGTCACGAAAGGCCTCAAGGAAAACGGCATCAGGAACATCCACGTCGAGGGCTTGCCCAATTGCGACTGGGTGCTGATCGATTCCGGCGATGTGATCGTGCACGTGTTCAGACCCGAGGTCCGCGAATTCTACAATCTCGAGAGATTGTGGACGCAGGGCCCCGGAGCGGCGCGAGCGGTCTAGAGGGTCTGGCCGATTTCGAATCGGCGGACGCGCATGCTAGCGTGCGTGCGCGCATGGTGCGCGCGATTCGAAAGACGCTATGCGTGTCGCTGTCATCGCGGTCGGCCGGCTGAAGCAGGGGCCCGAGCGGGAGCTCGCCGAACGGTACTTCGAGCGGTTCGACGAGGCCGGCCGCAAGCTCGGGTTCCGCGAACTCTCGATCCACGAAATTCCCGAAAGCCGCGCACGCGACACGGCCACCCGGATGGCCGAGGAGGCCGCCGCGATCAGCGCCCACATTCCCGAGAAATCGGTCGTGGTGGCGCTGGACGAGCGCGGACAGAATCTCGATTCCACCGTATTCGCACGGAAACTCGGCCGCTGGCGCGACGAGGGCAGTGCCCATGCGATCTTCCTGATTGGCGGGGCGGACGGACTTTCGCCCGAATTGCGCCGTAAGGCCAAGCTCGCAATCGCGTTCGGCTCGGCGACCTGGCCGCATCAAATGGTCCGCGTCATGCTCCTGGAACAACTCTATCGGGCCGCAACCATCCTGGCCGGCCATCCCTATCACCGCGCGTGATGCGCGCCACAACGAAGCCGTTTTTCGATTGATGCCGCGGGCACCGATCCCCACCTCGAACCACGATGCGCGGAGCCGACGCCGGCTGTTCTCGCTGCTGCTGGTCGCAGGTTTCGCCGGCGGCAGTTTCCCTGCGGCCGCGCAGACGGCGCCGCCCGCGCCGCAATCCGCCGCCGTCTCGCCAGAGGCGATCAAGCAGCGCGAGCAGGAGCTCGAGGCCGCGCGGACGCAACAGAAGAGCGCCGAAGAGGCGCAGGCGAAGCTGAAGGCCGAGATCGCCACGCTCGGGCAGGACCGCACCAAGCTCAACCAGCAACTGATCGACACCGCCGCCAATGTGCGCGCCGTCGAGACCAAGATCGGCGAGGCCGAGGCGCGGCTGCGCGGCCTGAACGGGCACGAGCAGGAGATGCGGGCTTCGCTGGATTCGCGCCGCGCCGACATCGTCGAGGTGCTGGCGGCGCTGCAGCGCGCCGGACGGCGGACGCCGCCGGCGCTGCTGGTGCGGCCCGAGGACGCGCTGCAATCGCTGCGCACGGCCATGCTGCTCGGCGCCGTGGTGCCGGAGTTGCGCGGCCGGGCCGAGAAGCTCGCCGGCGAACTCGGCGCGCTCATCAGCCTGCGCAGGAACATCGCGGCCGAGCGCGACCAGCTCGCCTCCGACCGCGACAGGGTCCGCAGCGATCAGACCAGGCTCGCAGCGCTGGTCGACGAGCGGCAGCGCCAGCAGTCGGCACGGGAAAAGGACCTCGACGCCGAGAACGCGCGCGCCATCGCGCTGTCCAGGCAAGTCGGCGACCTGCAGGGCCTGATCGCCAAGATGGAGCAGGATCTCAAGAGCGCGGCCAAGGCGGCCGCGGCTGCAAGCCAGGCCTCAGCAACCGCGAATGGCAAGCCGAATCTGGCCGCTTTGAAGGACCGGTCCCGGCAGGCCCCCGCGATCGCCTTCGCCTCGGCCAAGGGACTGTTATCCTTACCCGTCAACGGTACCAAAATCAGGGATTTTGGCGGTTCCGACGGCGCCGGCGGCGTACAAAGAGGCATTTCTTTGGCAGCGCGGCCCGGCTCGCAGGTCACAACGCCGTGTGATGGCTGGGTGGTCTATGCCGGTCCCTTCCGGAGCTATGGACAACTCTTGATCCTCAATGCCGGGGGCGGGTATCATGTCCTGATCGCCGGGATGGAGCGCATTTCGGTCAACATCGGACAGTTTGTACTCACCGGGGAGCCGGTCGCGACCATGGGCTCGACATCCCAGGTCGCCTCCATTCTCGCCACCAATGCGAGTCAACCTGTGCTCTATGTCGAGTTCCGCAAAGACGGCACTCCAATCGATCCAGGCCCATGGTGGGCCGCAAATGAAGGCGAGAAGGTTCGCGGATGATGCGCAAGACTTCAGTTATCCTCCTCAGCGCGGCCACCGGTGCGGCGCTGACGCTGTTCGTGACCCAGCCGCGCGCGGTGTTCATGGGATCGAGCGCGCGCGCCGCCACCGCGGACACCTATCGCCAGCTCAACCTGTTCGGCGACGTGTTCGAGCGCGTGCGCAGCGACTATGTCGAGAAGCCCGACGACACCAAGCTGATCGAATCCGCGATCAGCGGCATGCTCACCGGCCTCGATCCGCACTCGAGCTACATGGACGCCAAGAGCTTCCGTGACATGCAGGTGCAGACCCGCGGCGAGTTCGGCGGCCTCGGCATCGAGGTCACCATGGAGGACGGCCTGATCAAGGTGGTCTCGCCGATCGACGACACCCCGGCCTCGCGCGCCGGCATCATGGCCAACGACATCATCACCACGCTCGACGACGAAGCGGTGCAGGGCCTGACCCTGAACCAGGCGGTCGAGAAGATGCGCGGTCCCGTCAACACCAAGATCCGGCTCAAGATCATCCGCAAGGGCGCCGACAATCCGATCGACGTGACGCTGGTGCGCGACAACATCCGCGTCCGCTCGGTGCGCGCGCGCGTCGAGACCGACGACATCGCCTATATCCGCATCACCACCTTCAACGAGCAGACCACCGAAGGCCTGAAGAAGGAGATCGCCAACCTCTCGAACCAGATCGGCGACAAGCTGAAGGGCTACATCGTCGATCTCCGCAACAATCCCGGCGGCCTCCTCGAAGAGGCGGTCACCGTATCGGACTCCTTCCTGGAGCGCGGCGAGATCGTCTCGACGCGGGGGCGCAACGCCGAGGAGACGCAGCGCCGCTCCGCGCATGCGGGCGACCTGACCAAGGGCAAGCCGGTGATCGTGCTGATCAACGGCGGCTCAGCCTCGGCCTCCGAGATCGTCGCCGGCGCGCTGCAGGACCACAAGCGCGCGACCATCGTCGGCACGCGCTCCTTCGGCAAGGGCTCGGTGCAGACCATCATTCCGCTCGGCAGCGGCAACGGCGCGCTGCGGCTGACCACCGCGCGCTATTACACGCCGTCCGGCAAGTCGATCCAGGCCAAGGGCATCGTGCCCGACATCGAGGTGCTGCAGGACGTGCCGGAAGAGCTGAAGGCGCGCACCGACACCAAGGGCGAGGCCTCGCTGCGCGGCCATCTGAAGAACGACGGCGACGAGAAGACCGGCTCGCAGTCCTACGTTCCGCCGGACGCCAAGGACGACAAGGCGCTCAAGATGGCCGACGACCTGCTTCACGGCATCAAGAACAGCGCCTCCGCGGCGCCTGCGCAAAGCGGCGACAAGGCGTCCGCCGAGAAGCCCAAAGCGGCCAACTGAGGCAGCGGACTGATTTCGGGCGATCGACGCGCTCGTTCGGGAAAAGGGCGGCCCTCGGGCCGCCCTTTTCGCTTGGAGTTCCCTTCGCCCTCCCTCGCCCGACCGA
>NZ_JAGWUA010000067.1 GCF_028868675.1 Bradyrhizobium sp. | reverse complement strand
CGCCGCCGCTGGTCGTGGCCTACGCGCTCGCAGGCAGCGTAACCAAGAACCTCGCCACCGAGCCGCTCGGCGAGGGCAAGGACGGCAAGCCGGTCTACCTGAAGGACATCTGGCCGACGACCAAGGACATCAACGCCTTCATGAAGAAATTCGTGACCGCGTCGATCTTCAAGAAGCGCTATGCGGACGTGTTCAAGGGCGACACCAACTGGCGCAAGATCAAGACGGTCGAGAGCGAAACCTATCGCTGGAACATGAGCTCGACCTACGTGCAGAACCCGCCCTATTTCGAGGGCATGAAGAAGCAGCCGGAGCCGGTCACCGACATCGTCGAGGCGCGGATCCTCGCCATGTTCGGCGACAAGATCACCACCGACCACATCTCGCCGGCCGGCTCGATCAAGCTCACCTCGCCCGCGGGCAGGTATCTCAGCGAGCACCAGGTGCGTCCCGCCGACTTCAACCAGTACGGCACGCGGCGCGGCAACCATGAAGTGATGATGCGCGGCACCTTCGCCAACATCCGCATCAAGAACTTCATGCTCAAGGGCGCCGACGGCAATATCCCCGAGGGCGGCCTGACCAAGCACTGGCCCGACGGCGAGCAGATGTCGATCTACGACGCCGCAATGAAGTACCAGCAGGAGAGCGTGCCGCTGGTGGTGTTCGCCGGCGCCGAATACGGCAACGGCTCCTCGCGCGACTGGGCGGCGAAGGGCACGCGCCTGCTCGGTGTGCGCGCCGTGATCTGCCAGAGCTTCGAGCGCATCCACCGCTCCAACCTGGTCGGCATGGGCGTGCTGCCGCTGACCTTCGAGGACGGCACCTCCTGGCAGTCGCTGGGACTGAAGGGCGACGAGAAGGTGACGCTGCGCGGCCTGGTCGGCGACCTGAAGCCGCGCCAGAAGCTGACTGCGGAAATCGTCTCCGGGGACGGCTCGCTCACGCGCGTCCCGCTGCTCTGCCGCATCGATACGCTGGACGAGCTCGACTACTACCGCAACGGCGGCATCCTGCATTATGTGCTGCGCAAACTCGCGGCGTAACACGCGGATTTGTGAACGATGGCTCACTGCGAAGTGAGTGGCAGCTTGACGAAAGGCGGCCTATCAAGGGCCGCCTTTCGCGTGTCTGCGGTACGAACCGGATCGGCCGATCCGGCGAAGCATCCCGCCTCGGATGACGGAGTGTCCGCAGGTTTGGTATCCGCAAGTCGCGCGTCCGTAAGATTACGGTGACCGATTCGGTGAGATCTTTTTCCTCGAGACCTTTTTCCCTCGGCAACAGCTACGGTGTACGGCGTTCGACATGGCTGCAATGACGGGCTCCCCTCCGACCTCGCGTCGGTCCAGTGCGTTCTGGTCCGGAGCGCTCGGCGTCTGCGCCATCATCGCCATCATTCATCCCGCCGACGCCGATCCCCGCGCCGTGGTCGAACTGTTCACATCGCAGGGCTGCTCGTCCTGTCCGCCGGCCGACAAGATCATCGGCGAACTGTCCGACGATCCATCCATCATCGCGCTCAGCATGCCGATCGACTATTGGGACTATCTCGGCTGGAAGGACACGCTGGCGGATGCGCGCTTCTCGGCGCGGCAGCGCGCCTATTCGCGGGTGCGCGGCGACCGCGAGGTCTACACGCCGCAGGCCGTGGTCAACGGCGCCGCGCATGTGCTCGGCAGCGATCGCGCCGGGATCGAAAACGCGATCGGCAGGACCGTCAAGAATGATACCGTGATGAGCGTGCCGGTGACGATGTCGCTCGCCGGCCGGCAGATCAACGTATCGGTGGCCGCGAGCAGGGCGCCGGCGGTCTCGCATGGCGAGGTCTGGATCTGCTCGATCGCGCGCGCGGTGCCGATCTCGATCGCCCGCGGCGAAAATCGCGGACGCGAAATCACCTACCACAACGTGGTGCGCAATCTCCTGAAGGTCGGCGACTGGAACGGCAGCCCGGAAAGCTGGACCGTGCCGCTGGAAAATCTCATGCGCGACGGCGTCGACGGCGCGGTCGTCTACGTCCAGGACGGCAACCGCGACAAGCCCGGCCCGATGCTGGGCGCGGCGTACACCTCGCTGCACTGAGGGGGCACTCCGGGAAGCGCTCTCGGCGGGGGCCCGGAATCCGTTTCTCCATTCGGAAAGTCGGGCCCATGGATTCCGGGCTCGCGCTGACTCGCGCGCCGGAATGACGGAGAGCGACAAACGAAAAAAGGACCAACTCGCGTTGGCCCTTCTTGCCGTGCGAACAGGCCCGATCCTGACGACCCCGGGGGGCTGGGGGCTGAGGAATCCGGAACCGAAAGGACCGGGCCAACGCACAGGGACTCTTTTCGCAATGCAGGGCGGCGGGTGCGGGGCGGAAAAACGGCGACACTATGATTCCCGCTAACGATCCCGTGACGGCTTGCCGCGCCCCGGTTCCGGCGCTTCTTGCGGTTTGCCCGGCCTCAATTCGGCCCGAGCGGCCCGGGGGCGCCCCTTGCGGCGGCGCACGGTTGGCGCAATCATGCAGGGGTCATGATCCGGGCCGGGACGGTTTCGTGAACGCGGTCATGCCGTAACGCGACAGGAGGCGCTCCATGAGTCTGATGTCGGAGGAAGCCGATCCGAGCGAGCAGCGCGCGGCGGCGCGCGTCGCCGCTGCGAATACCCAAGTCAATTTCCAAGCCGGATTCCAAGCCGGACGGGTGACGTTCAACCGGCTCGAACTGCACCGTATCCTCAATCTCTACGGCCGCATGGTCGCCGACGGCGAGTGGCGCGACTACGCCATCGACTTCCTCAAGGACCGCGCCGTGTTCTCCGTCTATCGCCGCGCCTCCGAGGTGCCGATCTACCGGATCGAGAAGGACCCGCGGCTGGCGCGCAAGCAGGGCATGTACAGCGTGATCTCGGCGACGGGTCTGATCCTGCGCCGCGGCCACGAGCTCGAGCGCGTGCTGCTCGTCATCGACCGCAAGCTCGCGCTGGTGTGAGGGGCCCGTCACCCCATCTCCGGACTACTCGCCCGGCACCGTGCTTGCGCCATCGCCGAGGTCGCGCTGCATCATCACCGTATCCAGCCAGCGGCCGAATTTCAGGCCGACATTGGGATGGGTGCCGATCAGCTTGAAGCCGGTCTTGGCGTGGACGCCGATCGAGCCGGCATTGGCGGAGTCGCCGATGACGGCGATCATCTGGCGAAAGCCGCGCACCTCGCATTCCAGGATCAGCCGTTCCAGGAGCTTCAGGCCGATGCCGCGTCGGTGCGTGGACGGATCGAGATAGATCGAATTCTCGACCGTGAAACGGTAGGCCGGCCGCGGCCGGTAGGCGCCGGCATAGGCATAGCCGACGACGCGCCCGTCGAGCAGAGCGACGAAGTAGGGATAGCCGCCGTCGACCAGCGCACGGTAGCGCCGCGTCATCTCGGCAAGGTCGGGCGGCACCAGCTCGAACGTTGCGGTGCCGTGGCGCACGGCGTGCTCGTAGACGGCGGTGATGGCGGGAAGGTCGGCCTCGCTCGTAGGCCGGATTTCAAGCGCGGACATGGGGAGAAGATAGCAGGGGCTCTGTTGCGGGCAACGCCATTTCCGCATGCGTCATGGACGTGAGACAAGCCCGGACATGACGGAGCAAACAAAAACCCCGGCCTTGCGGCCGGGGCTCGTGTCGTTCTCCCGGAGCCCGCGTCAGTCGCGCTGGCCGAGCAGCTGCAGGAGCAGCGTGAACAGGTTGATGAAGTTCAGGTACAGCGACAGGGCGCCGGTGATCGCCGCGCGCTCGGCGACGTCGCCGCCGGCCGCCGCGTAGCCGTAGATGTAGTCGTTCTTCAGCCGCTGCGTATCCCAGGCGGTGAGGCCCGCGAACACGAGGACGCCGCCCACCGACACGATGAACTGCAGCGCCGAACTCGCCAGGAACAGGTTGACGAGGCTGGCGATGATGATGCCGACCAGGCCCATGAACAGGAACGATCCCATTCCGGTCATGTCGCGCCTGGTGGTGTAGCCGTAGAGGCTCAGCGCGCCGAAGGTGGCCGCGGTGATGAAGAACACCCGCACGATCGAGGTGTGGGTGAACACCAGGAAGATCGAGGACAGCGAGACGCCCATCAGCGCCGAGAACACCCAGAACAGGATCTGGGCGGTCGAGGGCGCAAGGCGGTTGATGCCGGCCGAGATCACGAACACCATGGCGAGCGGCGCCAGCATGAACAGCCATTTCAGCGGGCTCACGAACATCGCGTAGCCGAACGGCGTCAGGAACATCTTGCCGACCCGGATGGCGTCGGCCGTCGGCGCGTCGGTCACGGCCGCCATATAGACTCCGAGTGCCGCGAGGCCGGTGATGGCGAGCCCGATGCTCATGTAGTTGTAGACGCGCAGCATGTATGCGCGCAGGCCGGCGTCGACCGTCGCGGCGTCAACGCGCCCGGCGGCCCGGCCGAAAGGAGAAGCGTGGTTACGGTCTAGGTCCGACATGGTCGAATTCCCGTTGGTTGTCCGGGGCACCAGGGGCGGCGCCGCGGTCGTCAAAACTCTATCTCGGATAAGTCGCTTTGCGACCTTAACTTTCGGTCATCAAGAACTTTCGGTCATCAAGCCGGCTACCGAACCCATCCGATATGTGGGAAACTAACACATTCGCCGCAAGCGTCCACGCGCGGCTGAATGTCGCCCTTCCGCTACAATCCTGGCGCGTAGGCGTGGTTAACTCGGAGAATCCGGGGAATCGCGGCCTTCCGGATATTGCTATGACACCCGCTTCAATTTGTCACAAATTTCGCAACACCGTGGCTGGCTTCTGGTTCAACGCCAGCAGCGTGCCGACAAGCCCGAGCCCCACCGTGACCACCAGCGCGGAGACCACCACGCCGGCCGCGCTGCCGGCCTGCCACATGAAGGTCAGGGTCATCAGCCTCGTCACGATCAGCCAGGCCGCGACGCTGCCGGCGAAGACGCCGAACACTGCGGTGGCGAGCCCGATCAGGAGATATTCGAGTGCATAGGCGCCGAGCAGCCGCAGCCGCGTCGCCCCCAGCGTCTTCAGGATCACCGCGTCATAGACCCGGTGGCGGTGGCCGGCGGCGAGCGCCCCGCCCAGCACCAGGATCGCGGAGATCAGGGTTACGGCACTGGCGCCGCGAATCGCGAGCGCGAGGTTGGTCACGACCGAGCCGACCGTCTCCATCACCTCGCGCACCCGTACGCTCGTCACCATGGGGTAGGCGTCGGCGACCTGCCTGACGATGCGGCCGTCGCCTGCGGCGTCGCCGCCTGCTTCCGTCAGCGTCGCGATATGGGTGTGCGGGGCGCCCTTGAAGGCGTTGGGCGAGAACACCAGCACGAAATTGATGCCGAGCCCCTGCCAGTCGATGTTGCGCAGGTTGCCGATCCGGGCCGGGATATCGCGGCCGAGCACGTTGACCACGACCTCGTCGCCGATCTTCAGGCCAAGTCCGTCGGCGATCTTCTTCTCCATCGAGACCAGAGGCGGGCCGGAATAGTCGGCGCTCCACCATTGGCCCTCGACCACCTTGGAGCCCTTCGGGATCTCGCCGGTATAGGTCAGGCCGCGATCGCTCTGCAGCACCCATTCGGCGTCGGTCGCGGGATTCAGCTCTTCGGCGCGTACCCCGCGCGCGGCGACGATGCGCCCGCGCAGCATCGGCACGTCCTCGACCTTGGCGCCGGGGGCGATCTGGCGCAGGTAAGCGTCGAATCGAGATGCCTCGGTCGAGGGAATGTCGATGAAGTAGAAGGACGGCGCGCGCTCCGGCAGCGCCGCCAGGAATTGACGGCGCAGATTGCCGTCGATCTGGGTGATGGTGACGAGGACGGCGAGGCCCAGGCCGAGCGACAGCACCACCGACGGGGTCAGCGCGCCAGGCCGGTGGATGTTGGCGACCGCGAGCCGCAGCATCGGCAGCCGCGTGCGCGGGGCTCGGGCGGCGATCGCCATCAGCGCCGCGGCGATGCCGCGCAGCAGCGCGAACACCGCGGCCGACGACAGCACGAACACCGCGGCGACGCGCTTGTCGTAGGACAATCCGATCACGACCGCGATCAGGAGCGCGATCACCACACCCATGAGGGCGAGATAGCGCCAGCGCGGTCGGTGCCATTCGGTGCTGATGGTGTCGCGGAACAGCGCCGCGACCGGCACGTCGTGGACGCGTCCGAGCGGCCACAGCCCGAAGGCGAGCGCCGTCAGGAGGCCATAGACCAGGGACAGTGCGAGCTCGTCGGCATGCACGGCCGGAACCACCGGCAGCGGCAGCAATTTGCCGAACAGGCCGACGATGACGAAGGGCAGCGCCGCGCCGAGCGCCAGCCCGATCGCCGAGCCGACGCTGGCGAGCAGGATCACCTGCGCGAGATAGATGCCGAACACGTCGCGTCCCGTGGCGCCCACGGCCTTGAACGCCGCGATCACCTCGAGCCGGCGGTCGATGTGGCTCTTCACGGCATTGGCGACGCCGACGCCGCCGACCAGCAGCGCGGCAAGGCCGACCAGCGTCAGGAATTGCGTGAAGCGGTTGATGTTGCGCTCGAGTTGCGGCGAAGCGTTGGAGCGGCTGCGGATCTCCCAGCCGGCCTGCGGCGCCGCGTTGCGCGCGTCCTCGATGAAGGAAGCGGTCGCGCGGTTGCCGTTGGCTGTGTCCGGCAGCTTCACCCGGTAGACCCAGCGCACCAGGCTGCCCGGTTGTAGCAGGCCGGTCGAGCGCAAGCCTTCCTCGCTGATCAGGAAGCGCGGGCCGAAGCCGATGCCGCCGGCGAGCTTGTCCGGCTCGGCCTCGATCACGCTGCGGATCTGGAAACTGGCGTTGCCGATGGTGACGCGATCGCCAGTCTCGAGGTTGAGCCGCGCCAGCAGCGCCGGATCGGCGGCGGCGCCGAACGCGCCGTCGCGCATCGCGAGCAGGTCCGGAAGCTTCATCTGCGGCGTCAGCGTCAGTTCGCCGAGCATCGGATAGGAATTGTCGACCGCCTTCATCTCGACCAGCGCGAGCTTGCCGTCGGCCGCGCGCGCCATGCCGCGCAGGGTCGCCGCGATGGAGAGCGTGCCGCGCGAGCGCAGGAACGCGACCTCCTCGGGTCTGGCCTCACGCTGGAACAGCACGAAGGAGACGTCGCCGCCGAGCAGCGTGCGGCCTTCGCGCGCGAGGCCTTCGTTGAGGCTCGCCGCCACCGAGCCGACTCCGGCGATCGCCATCACGCCGAGCGCGATGCAGGCGATGAAGACGTAGAAGCCGCGCAGGCCGCCGCGCAATTCGCGCAACGCGTAGCGCAGCGACAGCGCGGCCGGGCGACGAGGCGCACGGGGTTCGACAGCGATGCTCATGGGGTGGATTGCGAATCGATGCGCCCGGAGCGCAGCCGGATCACGCGGTCGCAGCGATGTGCGAGCGCGGCATCGTGAGTCACCAGCACCAGCGTCATGCCGCGCTCGGCATGCTTGCCGAAGATGAGATCGACGATCTGCTTTCCGGTGGCCTCGTCGAGATTGCCGGTAGGCTCGTCGGCGACGAGGATCGCGGGATCGGGCGCCAGCGCGCGGGCGAGCGCGACGCGCTGCTGCTCGCCGCCGGAGAGCTGCGTCGGATAATGATGCAGGCGATCGCCGAGCCCGACCGAGTTGAGCTCCTCCGCGGCGCGTTTGCCCGCGTCGGGATTGCCGGCGAGCTCGAGCGGCACCGCGGCATTCTCCAGCGCCGTCATGGTCGGGATCAGGTGGAAGGATTGGAAGACGATGCCGACCTCGCGGCCGCGGAAGCGGGCGAGCGCGTCCTCGTCTAGGGCATTGAAAGGCGTGCCGTTGACCACCACCTCTCCGCTATCGGGACGCTCCAACCCCGCCATCACCATCAGCAGCGTGGATTTGCCCGAGCCTGACGGGCCGATCAGCCCGATCGCCTCGCTGCGGCCGACCCGCAGGCTGATATCCTTGAGGATGTGGACGCGTGCCGCGCCGGTGCCCAATGAGAGGTTGACGTTGGAGATGGAAATGGTGTCCGCGGCGGTGCCGGCGAGCGAAGAGGATTCGATGCGACTGTCCATGGTCCGGTCATATGGCAACTCCGATGGCGCGGTCGAGAGGTGTTACGGATTGTTCATGCACATGGCCGTGTTGGCGCTCGCCTTCATGACGGTGGCGACCGTCGGCCTCGCGCAGGCGCAAACGACCGTAAAACCGATCAAGCTCGTCGTGCTCGGCGATTCCCTGAGCGCCGGCCTCGGCCTGCCCGGCCAGGAGGCGTTTCCGGCCAGGTTGCAAAAGGCGTTACAGGACAAGGGTATAGCTGTCGACATGACCAATGCCGGGGTGTCCGGCGACACCGCGTCCGGCGGCCGCGACCGGCTCGACTGGTCGGTGCCGGAGGGAACCGAGGGTGTGATCGTCGAGCTCGGCGCCAATGACGCACTGCGCGGCCTCGATCCCGACGTCACCCGCGCGGCGCTCTCCGACATCGTGTCGCGGCTGAAGGCGCGCAACATCGCGGTGATGCTGTGCGGCATGCTTGCGCCGCCGAACTACGGCAGCGACTACGCCGCGCGCTTCAACGCGATCTATCCCGAGCTTGCGAAGAAGTTCGGCGTGACGCTCTATCCGTTCTTCCTCGACGGCGTGGCGGCCGACGCCAAGCTCAACCAGGCCGACGGCATCCATCCGACCGCCGCGGGCGTCGACGTCATCGTCGGGAACATCCTGCCCGCCGTGCAGGCATTTCTGGGCACGATCAGCGAGCAGCGCCGTTGAAAAAGCGGCAGCGCTGACGTTACGCGCGGGAGTTTTCCCGGTCTTTGCCGGGGTACGCTTCGCAGAGCCGCACAACTGCGATAGGAATCAGGTTACCGGTGATTCGTTGCCGGCTCTATTTCGGACGAGCCTTGCCTGAGGCCTCGTCCAAGCATCGGGAGAGTTGACGATGCCGCGTTTGTTCACGGGTCTGGAAATTCCGGCCGAAGTCGGCCAGACGCTGTCCAATTTGAGGGGCGGCCTTCCCGGCGCCCGCTGGGTCGATCCCGAAAATTACCACGTCACCCTGCGCTTCATCGGCGATATCGATGGCGCCTCCGCCAACGAGATCGCTGCGCTGCTGTTTCGCGTCAATCGCAAGCCGTTCGAGGTGACGGTGCAGGGACTGACGAGCTTTGGCGGCCGCAAGCCGCGCGCGGTGGTCGCGAGCATCGCGCCGAGCCGGCCGCTGATCGAGCTGCAGGCCGAACTCGAGCGGATGATGCAGCGCATCGGCCTCGATCCCGAGGGGCGCAAGTTCGTGCCGCACGTCACGCTGGCCCGGCTGCACGACGCCTCCAGCCAGGACGTCGCCGATTATCTCTCGGTGCGCGGCTACTTTCCGAGCAGGGTGTTCACCGCCGAACGTTTTGTGCTGTTCTCCTCCCGCGCGTCCACCGGCGGCGGGCCGTATGTGGTCGAGGACAGCTACGATCTCTGTGCGTGAATTCTCGTCGCGAGCAAAGTGGCGGCCGGTCACTTCGCATCAACGGTGCGCCGCCTTGAGGTCGGTCCTGGCAAAGTCATCGCCCTTGTACAGCAGCGGCTCCCCACGAGTCGCGGCCAGTGCGTAGGCAAGGCAGTCGCCGTAGTTCAGCGCGGCAACGTGACGTCCTCTGCCGAAGCGACGCCACGCGCGTCGCGCCGCGTTCGCTTGTTCGGCGTCGACCGCGACGATCTCGGCGCCGATCCTGACGAGCCAAAGATCGAATTCGCGGCCGCCCGCATCGCCCAATCGCGTTTCGAGCACCATCGCCGCTTCGACCACGGTTGCCGCAGAGATCAGCCGGATCGGATCATCCGCGATTCGTGCTTCGATTTCCGATGCATCGGGTTCGTTGAGCGCGATGGCCACGATCGCCGACGTGTCGATCACCATCAGCGCGGCAATCCGTGCTCGTCATATCCGACAATCTCGTCCGGCGTGCGGTCATCCATGACCGGCATTTCGCTCCAGCGCCGGCGGATCTCGGCCATGTCCTCCAACAGCGCGATCTTGCGCGTCTGCCCGCCAACTCGGCGCAGCCGTTCCTCGACGGCGCGCCTGGTTGCCGCGGTGATGGTCTCGCCGGTGAGTTGCGCCAGGTTCCTGGCCAGGCGCTCGGTTTCCGGGTCCTTGATGCTCAGGGCCATAAGAAGGTTCCTAGGTACCTAATCTGGACGTTTCTACCCCAGATCGTAGCGCGGAGCAACAGGTTCGGCTCCCGGCTTGCAATTTGCGCCGGTCTCTGGCGGTAAGGAGCCCATGCTCTCCAGCCCGCCATCGACATTCCGCGCCGAATACCAGGCGCTGGTCGCCTCCGGTGCGATCGAGCCCGACGAGGCGCAGGCCGAGGTCGCCGAGGCCTATGCGGCGCTGGAGCGCCGGCTGGCCGGCTACAAGCCGCTGCGCAAACAGGGCCTGCTCGGCCGTCTGTTCGGCGACAAGGACGAAACACCGCCGCGCGGGCTCTACGTCCATGGCGAGGTCGGCCGCGGCAAGACCATGCTGATGGATCTGTTCTTCCAGCACTCGTCCGTCGCGCACAAGCGCCGCGCGCATTTCCACGAATTCATGGCCGAGGTGCATGAGCGCATCTATGGCTATCGCCAGAACATCGCGCGGGGCGAGATCGCCGACGGCGACGTCATCGCGCTCACCGCCAGCGCGATCTTCGACGAGAGCTGGCTGCTCTGCTTCGACGAGTTCCACGTCACCGACATCGCGGACGCCATGATCCTCGGGCGGCTGTTCGCCAAGCTGTTCGAACTCGGCACCGTCGTGGTCGCGACCTCGAACGTCGCGCCCGACGATCTCTACAAGGGTGGGCTGAACCGCGCGCTGTTCATGCCCTTCATCGCGCACATCAAGAGCCACATGGACGTGCTGCGGCTCGACGCGCGTACCGACTTCCGGCTGGAGAAGCTGCAGGGCGTCAAGATGTGGCTGGTGCCGGCCGACAGCGACGCGGACGCGGCGCTCGACCGCGCCTGGGCGCGCATGACCGGCCATGCCAAAGGCAAGCCGCGCGATATTTCCATCAAGGGACGCATCCTGCACGTGCCGCGCTCGGCGCACGGCGTGGCGCGGTTCTCGTTTACCGATCTCTGCCAGAAGCCACTCGCCGCATCGGACTACCTGCGGCTCGCGCACGACTACCACACCATCCTGGTCGACCGTATTCCAGTGATGGACTACGCCGAGCGCAACGCCGCCAAGCGCTTCATCACCCTGATCGATACGCTCTACGACAACGCGGTGAAGCTGATGGCCTCGGCCGAAGCCAATCCGGTGTCGCTGTATCTGGCCGACGAAGGCAACGAGGCCAACGAGTTCAAGCGGACCGCCTCGCGCCTGATCGAGATGAGCTCGGAATCCTATCTGGCGCTGCCTCACGGCCGCAAGGATTCCACCGCCAGCGGCTCGACCAAAGGCCTGGTGGAGACCTGAGGTTCCTGTCGCGGGGCCGCGTCCCGCCGAGCCCGACAATTGGGCATTCGGCGACTTGAACGGGGCAGGCGAAAGGGATAACCACCCTCTCAGTTTTCCATCCCCTCGCGGACATCTCAAAGGACGGGTTTCCCATGGCGCGTGACAAGATTGCTTTGATTGGCTCCGGCCAGATCGGCGGGACGCTGGCTCATCTCATCGGCCTGAAAGAGCTGGGCGACGTGGTGATGTTCGACATTGCCGAGGGCGTGCCGCAGGGCAAGTCGCTCGACATCGCGCAGTCCTCGCCGGTCGACGGCTTCGACGCCCACTACACCGGCGCCAATTCCTACGAGGCGCTCGACAACGCCAAGGTCTGCATCGTCACCGCCGGCGTGCCGCGCAAGCCCGGTATGAGCCGCGACGATCTCCTCTCCATCAACCTCAAGGTCATGGAGCAGGTCGGCGCCGGCATCAAGAAGTACGCCCCCGAGGCCTTCGTCATCTGCATCACCAACCCGCTCGATGCCATGGTCTGGGCGCTGCAGAAGGCCTCGGGCCTGCCGCACAAGAAGGTCGTCGGCATGGCCGGCGTGCTGGACTCCGCGCGCTTCCGCTACTTCCTCGCCGACGAGTTCAACGTCTCGGTCGAGGACGTCACCGCCTTCGTGCTCGGCGGCCATGGCGACACCATGGTGCCGCTGGTGAAGTACTCCACCGTGGCCGGCATTCCGCTGCCGGACCTCGTCAAGATGGGCTGGACCTCGCAGGCGCGCCTCGACGAGATCGTCGATCGCACCCGCAACGGCGGCGCCGAGATCGTCAACCTCCTGAAGACCGGCTCGGCCTTCTACGCGCCGGCGGCCTCCGCGATCGCCATGGCCGAGAGCTATCTGAGGGACAAGAAGCGCGTGCTGCCCTGCGCCGCCCACCTCAACGGCGAATACGGCGTGAAGGACATGTATGTCGGCGTGCCCGTCATTATCGGCTCCAAGGGCGTCGAGCGCGTGGTCGAGATCGAACTCGGCGGCAAGGACCGCGAGGCCTTCGACAAGTCGGTGGGCGCGGTGCAGGGTCTGGTCGATGCCTGCAAGAAGATCGCTCCCGACCTGTTGGGCCGTTGATCGGACGACAATCCCGCCGAAGACCGTCAACCGGTCTTCGGCGCTTTCATCTCCGGCGCCCGGTCGGGCCGGCTCCGGACCCGGCAGTCCAAAGGAACTCGCGATCTCAAGAATCTGGATTGCAGTTCCTTTGGTATATGGTATGCCAGCTATAAAACTAAGGTGAGTCCTCAAGGTCACCGCGCGAGGGTTCAGGGAGCGACCAGATGAATATCCATGAATACCAGGCCAAAGCGCTGCTGAACGAGTTCGGCGTGCCGATCTCCAAGGGCGTGCCGGTCCTGAAGGCCGCCGATGCGGAAGCCGCCGCCAAGAGCCTGCCGGGCCCGGTCTGGGTGGTGAAGAGCCAGATCCATGCCGGCGGCCGCGGCAAGGGCAAGTTCAAGGAAGCCAGCGCCGGCGACAAGGGCGGCGTCCGTATCGCCAAGTCGCCCGCGGAGGTCGCCGAGTTCGCCAGGCAGATGCTGGGCGCGACCCTAGTCACGGTGCAGACCGGTGCCGCCGGCAAGCAGGTCAACCGCCTCTACGTCGAGGACGGCTCCGAGATCGACAAGGAATTCTATCTCTCGATCCTGGTCGACCGCGAGACCTCGCGCGTGTCGTTCGTGGTGTCGACCGAGGGCGGCGTCAACATCGAGGACGTCGCGCACAACACGCCCGAAAAGATCGTCACCTTCTCGGTCGACCCGGCGACCGGCGTCATGGGCCATCACGGCCGTACGGTCGCCAAGGCGCTGCGGCTCTCCGGCGACCTCGCCAAGCAGGCGGAAAAGCTCACCACGCAACTCTACGCGGCCTTCGTCGCCAAGGACATGTCGATGCTGGAGATCAACCCGCTGGTCGTGACCAGGCAGGGCCAGCTCCGCGTGCTCGACGCCAAGGTATCGTTCGACGACAACGCGCTGTTCCGTCATCCCGATGTCTCGGCGCTGCGCGACGAGACCGAGGAGGACGCCAAGGAGATCGAGGCATCGAAATACGACCTCAACTACGTCGCGCTCGACGGCAACATCGGCTGCATGGTCAACGGCGCAGGCCTTGCCATGGCGACGATGGACATCATCAAGCTCTACGGCATGGCACCGGCCAACTTCCTCGACGTCGGCGGCAGCGCCAGCAAGGAAAAGGTCGCCGCCGCCTTCAAGATCATCACCGCCGATCCCAACGTGAAGGGCATCCTCGTCAACATCTTCGGCGGCATCATGAAGTGCGACGTGATCGCCGAGGGCGTCACGGCTGCCGTACGCGAAGTGGGCCTCAGCGTGCCGCTGGTGGTGCGCCTCGAGGGCACCAATGTCGAGCTCGGCAAGAAGATCATCCGGGAGTCCGGACTCAACGTGCTGCCGGCCGACAATCTCGACGACGCTGCGCAGAAGATCGTGAAGGCCGTCAAGGGAGGCTGAAGCCATGCCCCAGGACCATCTCGCTCAATCGTCTCCGCTGCCGGAGCACGCGCGCCTTGCCGCGTTCGCCGGCGAATGGAATGGCGAGGAGGTGGTCTACCCGTCGCGCTGGACCGCCGGCGGGCCGGCGACTTCGCGGGTCGTGGCGCGCGTCGACCTCAACGGCTTCTACCTGATCCAGGACACCGTGCAGATGCGCGACGGCAAGGACGTCTTCGCCACCCACGGCCTGTTCACCTGGGACCGCGACGACCGAACCTACAAATTGTTCTGGTACGACTCGCTCGGCTACACGCCGCCCTCGCCCGCCTCCGGCGGCTGGGTCGGCCAGACGCTGACGCTGGTGCGCGGCTCCCTGCGCGGCAACGCACGCCACGTCTACGAGATCATCGACGACAATTCCTATGCGATGAAGATCCAATTCTCGCCCGATGCCGAAGGCTGGGCCGACGTGCTCACCGGCGTCTATCGCCGCATCCATTGACCTCTCACCGTCAGTTTCGCGAAAGCAGTCCTCATGTCCATCCTGATCGACAAGAATACCAAGGTCATCTGCCAGGGCTTTACCGGCAAGAACGGCACCTTCCACTCGGAGGCTGCGATCGCCTACGGCACCAAGATGGTCGGCGGCACCTCGCCGGGCAAAGGCGGCTCGATCCATCTCGGCCTGCCGGTGTTCGACACCGTGCGCGAGGCACGCGAGAAGACCGGCGCGGACGCCTCGGTGATCTACGTGCCGCCGCCGGGCGCGGCGGACGCGATCTGCGAAGCCATCGATGCCGAGATCCCGCTGATCGTCTGCATCACCGAAGGCATCCCGGTGCTCGACATGGTGCGGGTGAAGCGCTCGCTCGCCGGGTCGAAGTCGCGCCTGATCGGGCCGAACTGCCCGGGCGTGATGACCGCCGGCGAGTGCAAGATCGGCATCATGCCGGCCAATATCTTCCGTCCCGGCAACGTCGGCATCGTCTCGCGCTCTGGCACGCTGACCTATGAGGCCGTGTTTCAGACCACCCAGGAGGGCCTCGGCCAGACCACCGCGGTCGGCATCGGCGGCGACCCGGTCAAGGGGACCGAGTTCATCGACATGCTGGAGATGCTGCTCGGCGATCCCAAGACCACCTCCATCATCATGATCGGCGAGATCGGCGGCTCCGCCGAGGAGGACGCCGCCCAGTTCATCAAGGACGAGGCCAAGCGCGGCCGCAAGAAGCCGATGGTTGGATTCATCGCTGGTGTTACCGCACCGCCCGGTCGTCGCATGGGCCATGCCGGCGCAATCATCTCCGGCGGCAAGGGCGATGCCGGATCCAAGACCGAGGCTATGCAATCGGCCGGAATCACCGTCTCTCCGTCGCCCGCAAGGCTTGGACATACGCTTGCCGAAAAATTGAAAGACTAGTTCAGTTCTTCGTTGTTTTCGGGGCGAAGTTTCGCGCCAGATAGGATAAATGGTGTTCGTCGCGCCGGCCGCTGCCGCGGGTCGGCGTCAGCGCGCCGTATGCTATGCGCGAACCAAGAAAAATCGCCAGGAATCCAGAATGTCTCGCCAGGACGCGAACGCAGCCTTTGCCCTTTCATCATTTCTGCAGGGCACAAACGCCACCTACATCGACGACATCTACTCCCGTTACGAGAAGGACCCGTCCTCGGTCGACGCCGAATGGCAGGAGTTCTTCAAGAGCCTGAAGGACCAGCCGGCAGACGTTCGCAAGAACGCGGAGGGGCCGTCCTGGGCCCGCGACAACTGGCCGCTGACCCCGCGCGACGAGCTGACTTCGGCTTTGGACGGCAACTGGGTCGAGGTCGAGAAGGCCGTCGGCGCCAAGATCGCCGCCAGGACGCAGGCCAAAGGCGCCGAGTTCACCTCCGCCGACGTGCTGCAGGCCACCCGCGATTCCGTCCGCGCGCTGATGCTGATCCGCGCCTACCGCATGCGCGGCCATTTCCACGCCAAGCTCGACCCGCTCGGCATCGAGGCGCAACGCAATCGCGAGGAGCTCGACCCGCGCACCTACGGCTTTGCCGAGGCCGATTTCGACCGCAAGATCTTCCTCGATCACGTGCTTGGCCTCGAATACGGCACGCTGCGCGAGATCGTCGCGATCTGCGAGCGCACCTACTGCCAGACGCTCGGCGTCGAGTTCATGCATATCACCAACGCTGCGCAGAAGGCCTGGATCCAGGAACGCATCGAGGGACCGGACAAGGAGATCTCGTTCACCCGCGAAGGTCGCCGCGCCATCCTGATGAAGCTGGTCGAGGCCGAGGGCTTCGAGAAATTCTGCGATGTGAAGTTCACGGGCACCAAGCGCTTCGGCCTCGACGGCGGCGAGTCGCTGATCCCGGCGCTGGAGCAGATCATCAAGCGCGGCGGCAATCTCGGCGTGAAGGAGATCGTGCTCGGCATGCCGCATCGCGGCCGGCTCAACGTGCTGACCCAGGTGATGGCCAAGTCGCACCGCGCGCTGTTCCACGAGTTCAAGGGCGGCTCGGCCAATCCGGACGCGGTCGAAGGCTCCGGCGACGTCAAGTATCATCTCGGCGCCTCCTCGGACCGCGAGTTCGACGGCAACCGCATCCATCTGTCGCTGACCGCCAACCCGTCGCATCTCGAGATCGTCGATCCCGTGGTGCTCGGCAAGGTGCGCGCCAAGCAGGACCAGCACGGCGATCCGCCGGACATGCGCATCTCGGTGCTGCCGCTCCTGATGCACGGCGACGCGGCGTTCGCCGGCCAGGGCGTGGTCGCCGAATGCTTCGCGCTGTCGGATCTGAAGGGCTACCGTACCGGCGGTTCTCTTCATTTCATCGTCAACAACCAGATCGGCTTCACCACCTACCCGCGCTACTCGCGTTCCTCGCCCTATCCGTCGGATCTCGCGAAGATGATCGATGCGCCGATCTTCCACGTCAACGGCGACGATCCGGAAGCGGTGGTGTTCGCGGCCAAGGTCGCGATCGAGTTTAGGCAGAAATTCCACAAGCCCGTCGTCATCGACATGTGGTGTTATCGCCGTTACGGCCACAACGAGGGTGACGAGCCGGGCTTCACGCAGCCGGTGATGTACAAGAGGATCGCGGCCCACCCCTCGACGCTGACCAACTACGCCAAGCGCCTGATTGCCGAGGGCGTGATCACCGAGGGTGAGGTCGACAAGGCCAAGGCCGACTGGCGCGCGCGGCTCGATGCGGAGTTCGAGGCCGGCACCAGCTACAAGCCGAACAAGGCCGACTGGCTCGACGGCAAATGGGCCGGCTTCAAGATCGCCGACCAGGAAGAGGACGCGCGGCGCGGCGTCACCGGCGTCGACACATCGGTGCTGAAGGACATCGGCCGCAGGATCACCAGGGTGCCGGACGGTTTCCGCGTCCACCGTACCATCCAGCGCTTCCTCGACAACCGCGCCAAGGCGATCGAGAACGGCGTCGGCATCGACTGGGCGACCGGCGAGGCCCTGGCGTTCTGCTCGCTGCTCAACGAGAACCACCACGTCCGCCTGTCCGGCCAGGACTGCGAGCGCGGCACCTTCTCGCAGCGCCATTCGGTGCTGATCGACCAGGAGGACGAGAGCCGCTACACGCCGTTCAACCATCTCGGCGGCGAGCAGGGCCATTACGAGGTCATCAACTCGCTGCTGTCGGAAGAGGCCGTGCTCGGTTTCGAATACGGCTATTCGCTCGCCGAGCCGAATACGCTGACGCTGTGGGAGGCGCAGTTCGGCGACTTCGCCAATGGCGCGCAGGTGCTGTTCGACCAGTTCATCTCCTCGGGCGAGCGCAAATGGCTGCGCATGTCCGGCCTCGTCTGCCTGCTGCCGCATGGCTATGAAGGACAGGGCCCGGAGCACTCCTCCGCGCGCCTGGAGCGGTTCTTGCAGCTCTGCGCCGAGGACAACATGCAGGTGGTCTATCCGACCACGCCCGCCAACTACTTCCACGCGCTGCGCCGCCAGCTCCATCGCGAGATCCGCAAGCCGCTGATCGTGATGACGCCGAAGTCGCTGCTGCGTCACAAGCGGGCGGTGTCGCGGCTCGACGAACTCGGCAAGGGAACGAGTTTCCACCGCATTCTGTACGACGACGCGCAGATGCAGCCGAGCGAGGCCGTCAAGCTCGTGCCGGACGAGAAGATCCGCCGCATCGTGCTCTGCTCCGGCAAGGTCTATTACGACCTCTACGAGGAGCGCGAGAAGCGCGGCATCGACGACATCTATCTGATGCGCGTCGAGCAGCTCTATCCGGTGCCGCTGAAGGCGCTGGTCCAGGAGTTGTCCCGCTTCAAGAAGGCCGAGGTGGTCTGGTGCCAGGAAGAGCCGCGCAACATGGGTGCGTGGCACTTCATCGAGCCCTACCTCGAATGGGTCCTGAACCAGGTCAATGGCGCGAGCCGGCGTCCGCGCTATGTTGGACGCGCGGCCTCCGCCGCCACCGCCACCGGCCTGATGTCGAAGCATCTCGCCCAGCTCAAGGCGTTCCTGGACGAGGCCTTGAACTGAACCTCTTTTGAACTGCGTCGTGCCCCGCGCAAGCGGGGCACCGGTAGGCCGCATCGTCCGTCGTGATCGCTGACGTCGCGGAGTACCGGATCGCCCGTCCCGCGGGCGGTGACGTCCGAATTTTTGACCGCACTCGCGATCCCTGGGAAAAAGACCATGACTGAAATTCGTGTGCCGACGCTCGGCGAATCCGTCACCGAGGCCACCATCGGCCGCTGGTTCAAGAAAGCCGGCGATCCCGTCGCCGTTGACGAGCCGCTAGTGGAACTCGAGACCGACAAGGTCACCATCGAGGTTCCCTCGCCGTCGGCCGGCACGCTCGGCGAGATCATCGCCAAGGACGGCCAGACGGTGGCCGTCGGCGCGCTGCTCGGCCAGATCACCGAAGGCGCCGCGCCTGCCGCCAAGCCTGCGGTGGCGAAGCCCGCGGCTGCACCGGCGGCGGCTCCTGCCGCGGCACCGGCTGTCGCCAAGGCGCCGCCCGCCGACGCCCCGCTCGCGCCCTCCGTGCGAAAACTCTCGGTGGAGACCGGCATCGATGCCTCGACCGTTCCGGGCTCCGGCAAGGACGGCCGCGTCACCAAGGGCGACATGCTCGCCGCGATCGAGCGCGCGGCCTCCGCGCCGACCCCGGTCAACCAGCCGGCCGCCGCCGTCCAGGTCCGCGCGCCGTCGCCGGCCGACGACGCCGCGCGCGAGGAGCGCGTGAAGATGACGCGGCTGCGCCAGACCATCGCGCGCCGGCTCAAGGACGTGCAGAACACCGCCGCGATGCTCACGACCTTCAACGAGGTCGATATGACCAACGTCATGGCGCTGCGCGCGCAGTACAAGGACGCGTTCGAGAAGAAGCACGGCGTCAAGCTCGGCTTCATGGGCTTCTTCACCAAGGCCTGCGTACAGGCGCTGAAGGACATTCCGGCCGTCAACGCCGAGATCGACGGCACCGACCTGATCTACAAGAACTACTATCACGTCGGCGTCGCCGTCGGCACCGACCGCGGCCTGGTCGTGCCCGTGGTGCGGGACTGCGACCACAAGTCGATCGCCGACATCGAGAAGAGCATTGCCGACTATGGTCGCCGCGCCCGCGACGGCCAGCTCAAGATCGAGGAGATGCAGGGCGGCACCTTCACCATCACCAACGGCGGCATCTACGGCTCGCTGATGTCGACGCCGATCCTCAACGCGCCGCAGTCGGGCATCCTCGGCATGCACAAGATCCAGGATCGCCCGATGGTCGTGAACGGCAAGATCGAGGTGCGCCCGATGATGTATCTGGCGGTCAGCTACGATCACCGCATCGTCGACGGCAAGGAAGCCGTCACCTTCCTCGTGCGCGTCAAGGAAGCGCTGGAAGATCCCGCGCGCCTCGTGCTCGATCTGTGATGCAGCCGCGCCGGCCCGCAGCGCCGGCGCTCCCGAGCGTGTTTGACGAAGCGGTTGTGTGCGCAGCCGCTTCCATCGGAGCTATCCAATGTCCTACGACCTCATCGTCATCGGCACCGGCCCCGGCGGCTATGTCTGCGCGATCCGCGCGGCCCAGCTCGGCATGAAGGTGGCCGTCGTCGAAAAGCGCGCCACCCACGGCGGCACCTGCCTCAACGTCGGCTGCATTCCCTCCAAGGCGGTGCTGCACGCTTCCGAGATGTTCGACGAGGCCGGCCACGGCATGGCGGCGCTCGGCGTCGTCGTCGGCAAGCCGAAGCTCGATATGGCCGCCTTCATGAAGCACAAGGACGACACGGTGGCGGCGAACGTCAACGGCGTCGGCTTCCTGCTCAAGAAGCACAAGATCGACAGCTTCCACGGTCTTGGCACGATCAAGGCCGCGGGCAAGGTCGATGTCACGGCCGGCGACGGCAAGGTGACGGCGATTGAGGCGAAGAACATCGTCATCGCCACCGGCTCCGACGTCGCCTCTCCGCCGGGCGTGAAGGTCGAGTTCGACGAGAAGGTCGTCGTGTCCTCGACCGGTGCGCTGTCGCTCGACAAGGTGCCGGGCAGGCTCGTCGTCATCGGCGCGGGCGTGATCGGTCTCGAACTCGGCTCGGTGTGGCGCCGCCTCGGCGCCGAAGTCACCGTGGTCGAATATCTCGACCGCATCCTGCCGGGCATGGACGGCGAGGTCGCCGAGCAGTTCAAGCGCATGCTGGAAAAGCAGGGCGTCGTCTTCCATCTCGGCCGCAAGGTCGTCGGCGTCGAGAAGGGCGCCAAGGGCGCGCTGCTGCGTCACGAGGCGGCGGCGGGCGGCGACGCGCGCGAGATCGCGGCCGACGCGGTGCTGGTCGCCGTCGGCCGGCGGCCGTTCACGGAGGGCCTCGGCCTCGCCGAAGCCGGCGTGAAGCTCGACGAACGCGGCCGCGTGGCGATCGACGGCGGCTTCCGCACGTCGGCGCCGGGGATCTACGCGATCGGCGACGTCGTGCGCGGCGCGATGCTTGCCCACAAGGCGGAGGACGAGGGCGTCGCCTGCGCCGAGCTGATCGCCGGCAAGGCCGGCCACGTGAACTACGGCGTCATCCCCGCGGTCGTCTACACGTCGCCGGAAGTCGCGTCGGTCGGCCGCTCCGAGGAGGAATTGAAGGCGGAGGGCGTCGCCTATCGCGTCGGCAAGTTCCCGTTCCTCGCCAACGGCCGCGCGCGCGCCAACCGCGCGACGCAGGGCTTCGTGAAGGTGCTGGCCGATTCCGCGACCGACCGCGTGCTCGGCGTGCACATCGTCGGCGCGGGCGCCGGCGAGATGATCCACGAGGCGGCGGTGCTGATGGAGTTCGGCGGCTCCGCGGAAGACCTCGCGCGCACGTGCCACGCCCATCCCACGATGTCGGAAGCCGTCAAGGAAGCGGCGCTGGCGGTCGACAAGCGCGCGATCCACGCGTGAGGCGGAACGGCGGCGACGGCTCCGCCGCGCCGTAAGTGCGGGCGCGCCGTTGTGGCCGCGCCGCCCTCGGCGCGGCCTGTCGACCATCGCCCACGTTGCCTGGGAGGCGCGTCGGCGTCGCCGCGCCGCGGGCGGCGCGGCCACAGGGCGGCGCGACCACAGGGCGGCGCTGCGACGGCAGGCCACTATGCGACTTCCAGCGGAACGACCTCCCCCGCATAGGGCCAGTCGGCGGGCGCGGCGGCCAGCCCCGCGCGGACCGGATTCTCCGCGACGTATCGCCATTTCGAATCGTAGCTTTCGCGGCTCCGCAAGACGTGGTCGAAAAACTCGCGCTGCCAGATCGGACCGTCGCGTCCCGTCTCCCGCTTGATCGAACGCGACGATGTCGACTTGAAGGCCCCGACGGCGGCGGACAGCGGACGGGCGTTCGGCGCGGGGGCGCAAAAGAAATGCACGTGATCGGGCATCACGACATAGCGCCCGACGCTCCAGCCGTCGACCTCGGCCATCCGCTCGAGATGGCGGCGCAGAATGGCGTGCGCGGCGGCGTGGGCGAATATCGGCGACCGGCCTTCTGCGCATGTCGTGACGAAATAGATCGGGTCCTCGATCCAGACCCGATCCAAACGCCGCAGATGTCCGCGCTTCATGGCGGCGTCTTACCGGGTGCGCATGCCGGTTTCCAACCCAGCGGCGTCATGGCGGCGTCGTATCCGCGCCGCCGCGTGGCGCCGTTGTGGCCGCGCCGCCCTC
>NZ_JAGWUA010000279.1 GCF_028868675.1 Bradyrhizobium sp. | reverse complement strand
GACGAAAAATACCCACGGCACCGGCTGCTCGCTGTCGTCGGCGGTCGCGGCGGGGCTCGCCAGGGGCGAGGCGCTCGAGCTCGCGGTGGACAATGCCAAGGCCTACATCAGCGCGGCGATCGCCGCCGCCGACCGCTTCAGCGTCGGCCACGGCCACGGCCCGATCCATCATTTCCACCGGTTCTATTAGCCGCCTCCCATGTGCAAGAGCGGCGGAACGGCCGCGTTCGTGGCCCGGCGCCCGTCCCCATCACGCCTGGATGTCTTGCCCGCCCATCGTCAGGCGCGATACACCTAGCGCATGACGGAACAACCCCTCCCGGTCGGCCCCGCCGACATCGATGCCGCCGCGCGCGTGATCGCGCCCTTCGCCATCCGCACGCCGCTGTTGTCCTCTCCCGTGCTCGACGAGCGCGTCGGGGCAAAGGTCTTCCTGAAGCCGGAGATGCTGCAGCGAACCGGCTCCTTCAAGTTCCGCGGCGCCTTCAACAAGGTGTCCTCGATCCCGCGCGACAAGCGCAGCGGCGGAGTGGTCGCGTTCTCTTCCGGCAACCACGCCCAGGGCGTGGCGGCGGCGGCAAAAATCCTCGACATGCAGGCGACCATCGTGATGCCGTCGGATGCGCCGCTGTCCAAGCGCGAGCGCACCAAAGCCTATGGCGCCGAGGTCGTGCTGTACGATCGCGACCGCGAGGATCGCGAGGCAATCGCGCGCGGCATCGCCGAGAAGCGCGGCGCCACGCTGGTCAAGCCCTATGACGATCCCTTCGTGATCGCAGGCCAGGGCACCGCCGGCCGCGAGATCGCCGAGGACCTGGCGGCGCTCGGCCTTGCCCCCGACATCGTGGTGGCGCCGGCCTCCGGCGGCGGCCTGATCGCGGGCGTCGCGACCGCGGTCAAGGCGCGCTACCCGCGGGCCGAGCTGATCGTGGCCGAGCCGGACGCCTTCGACGACCACCGCCGCTCGCTCAGAAGCGGCCATCGCGAACCGCACGCGCCGGCGGGCCGCACCATCTGCGACGCGCTGATGGCCCTGATGCCGGGCGAGATCACCTTTGCCATCAACAGCCGGCTGCTGTCGCGCGGCGTCACCACATCCGACGCGGAGGTCGGCGCCGCGGTCGCCTTTGCCTATCGCGAATTGAAGCTCGTGGTCGAGCCCGGCGGTGCCGTCGGCCTCGCCGCACTGCTCGCCGGACGGCTGAATGCGGCCGGCAAGACCATCGTCATCGTGCTCTCCGGCGGCAACGTCGATGCCGATCTGTTCGCGGAGCTGGTGGCCTAGAAGGATCTGCCGCAATCGTCATTGCTTCGCTCCTCGCAAATGACGGTGTAGCTCGTAGGGTTGGCAAAGCGAAGCGTGCCCACCACTTCTCGTGACATCGGGCAGACCAAAATGGTGGGCACGGCGCTTCGCGCCTTTGCCCACCCTCATATGGGGATTTGTGAGTCAAGGCTCTCCTTGGGGTCTGGGGCAGCATTTCAGGGTGAGAGGGCGGCGCGCGGAGCCATGCGTAGCGCAGCGCGGCGACCGTGTTCCGTGCGAGGATTGGCTTCCGAAGAATTATGCAGCTCACTGCATCACCTCATATCCGGTCGGACTGGTGTGGTCCGGACCCACATTCCGCATGCTTGCGGCGAGGAAGCCCTGAGGATGAGACCCATCTACGAAACGGCTGTTTGTTCGGCCCATGGGTGGCACGGTCATCATCCATCCCGCGCGGACTGCGGCGAGCGCAGCGCCCGGTGCGGTGGTTCTGTTCTATGCCTTCATGGTTGCCCCCGCAGGTACAAGTCCGGTGGTGAGATAGCGCCACAGCGCCACGATCAGCTTGCGAGCCAGTGCGACGATGGCGATGCGCCTGGCCCGCTTGCCGGCATTGGCGGTGCGGGTGCGGAACCAGCGGCTGAGCTCGCTGTTGGCCTGATGCCGCAGCCAGAGCCAGGCCAGCTCGATCGCCTTGAGGCGGGCGCGTGGATTGCCTGCCTTGCTGATGCCCTGCTCGCGATCGATGCCGCCGCTCCGCCAGGGACTGGGCGCCAATCCGACGTAGCTGGCGACCTCGCGGCGGTTGCGGAAGTCCTTGTAGAACACCTCGTTGGTCAGCGTGGCGGTGAAGGCCGGACCGAGGGCTTTGAGCCGTTGCAGCAGATTCTGCCGTTCGGCCGTCTGCGCCGGAACGGCAAGGACCTGGGCAAGGGCCTGGGCAAGGGCCTGGGTCTGAGCCTCTTCCAGCGCCACAAGCTGCTCCCGCATCAGCATCAGGCGGGCGTGCTCGCGCGTCACCTCGGCCAGCAGATGCGGCGGCAGCGGCTGCCCCTGCCAGTCGCGCTGGCGCGCCAGCCAGGTCAGCCAGTCGCGCCGCCGTGGATTGCCGGCCGCCATTCCGCGAAGGCGCAGCAGCGCCTTGATCCGGTTGGTATGGGCCGTCTGCTCCGTGATCAGCCGATCGCGTTCGCGGCTGGCGCGCCGGGCGTCCTCCTGCGCCACGCTCGGCACCCGCACGATCCGAACCACCCGCGGCTCGCCTCGCAAATGGGCCATCAACGTCCGCAGCAGAAGCTCACCATCGATCCGGTCCGTTTTGGCCCGCCGCGATCGCTGCTCCACCGCAATGCTCGCCGGGTCGAACACGAAGTTCAGAATCCCGGCGGCCTCCAGCAGCCGGTGCAACCAGAAGCCGTCGTAGCCGGCCTCGTAGCAGCTCACCACCTGCGGCACCGCTCCGAGCTTCTCCGCCGCCCGGCTGCGGACCTTCTCGATCAGCTCCAGCAGCCCCGCATGATCGCCGCCCTCGAGCTTGTGCCGCGACATCCGATCGCGATCCGGGCTGTGCAGCGTCACCAGCCATGTCTTCTGGCTGAGTTCGATCGCAACAAAAATTGTGCCATTATGGCCGGCGGTGGGCGTGCCTATGGTCGATGCTTGCATCTGACTCTCCGTGGGTTCGAGTGAGGAAACCCAAACCTATCGGAAAGGCCACGCTCACCGCCCCATGAAATCTACTGACTGCACTCAATTCGCCGAGATTTAAGTCTGACATGAAAGGGACGGAGCATCGCTGCTCCGCCCCGTTGTCGTGTCTCGCACCTGACCGCAATCAGTGCATGAACCCGCCGCGGCGGTTCATGCCGGCGTTCATTGGCGGGGTCTGGTTCATCGACTGCTTGAAGTTGCTGCTCGTCGCGACGGTACTGATCGCCTTCGGCGTCGTGTTGAGCTGCGGCGTCTTCACCTGCACCGGGCTGACCGGGTTGTTGTTGAGCTTGACGATGCTGGTGTTGCCGGTGCGGATCGGCTCGTTCTGGACGTTCGCAGGCACGTTGGTCTTGACGCCGATGGTCTTGACGTCGAGGTTCGCGCCGGCCTTGCCGATCGTCGTCACCGGCAGGGTCACGATCCTGCCGCCGCTGGTCGGCGTGTTGCTGGTGCCGGCCGGCGCCGGCAGCGTGACGATCTTGCCCGGGATCTGCGACGGCGTGTTGATCGTCTCGCCCTTGGGCAGGTTGCCGTTGCCCTCATGAACCAGCGGCAGGTCCTTGTTCGGGCCGAGATTGCCGAGCTTCATCGTCGGCACGATGGTCTGCGGCGCGAGGAAGTGCGTCGCCTGCATCAGCGGGATCGCCTTCGGGGCCAGCTCGAGCTTCAGCGCGGCCTGCGCATAGGGGCTCGTGGAGTAGCTGTCATAGAAGGTCTTGTAGGCGACCGGCGAGTTGGCGAGCACCGTCTTGTGCCAGGCTTCCGCAACGAGCAGGTTGGCGAGCAGCCGGCGGATGTGGTCGCACAGCGGGTCGTGCGGATACATCTGGATGAACTCCTGATAGTACTCGGTGCGTCCCTCCGACAGCACGTAGTCATAGGCCTGGCGCACCGAGCGGCTCGGCAGGTTGGACGCCATCTGCACGACCGGCGCCGTGACCGGCGCGCGGTTGGCGGCGACCGCGGTGTCGCCGAAGAAGGTGAAGTCGGACGTCAGCGACGAGCTCTCCCATGGCGTCTGCTGGCCGGAGGTGGTGTGGTTCACCTCCAGGCGCACGCGCTTGAAGAGCTGCTCGATCGGCACGTTCGGCTCGCGCGCGACGCTGAGAAAGGCCTGGGTGTACGGGCTGTGGCCGCCCGCGCCGTCGAGCGCCTCGGCGCCCGGCGCCGTCGAATAGCCGACGATCGAGCCGTTCGGCGCATCGACGATCGCAAGCCCCCGGCCGGCATCGTTGATGGTCGGGAACGGATTGTTGCGGCAGGCGTCGAGGATCACGATGCGCATCCGGCTCGGGATCGTCTCCAGCGTCGACATCACGTCGACCAGGCGCACCGAGTTGCTGACGAGCTCGTTCGGGCTCGAAACGCGGGCGTCGACCGGAACGAGATAGTTCTCGCCCGCGAGCTGCACGCCGTGGCCGGCGTAGTAGACCATCGCCACCGTGTTGGGCCCGCGCGCGGCGACCTTTGCGGAAAAGTCCTGCACCACGCGCAGCATGTCGTTCTGGGTCAGGTCGGTCGCGGCGATCACCTCGAAGCCGGCCGAGTTCAGAAACTGCGCCATCGACTGCGCGTCATTGTCGGGATTGGCGAGTTGCGGGGCGTTCCGGTAGTTGGAGTTGCCGATCACCAGCGCCACGCGCTGCTCGGGGCCCGCCAGCGCGGTCGGCGCGGCGTTGCCCGGCTGGACGGGGGCGGTCTGGGCGGCGGCGGGGCTCCAGGCGAAGCCCAACAGGCTTCCCACGAAGCCCGCATACATCAGAATGGACTTGAGGCGGAACATGGCGTGCTCCTTTGGCACTGATCTCGATCGCGAGATTGGTGGCGGAGAAGCTAGACCGCGTTCGG
>NZ_JAGWUA010000066.1 GCF_028868675.1 Bradyrhizobium sp. | reverse complement strand
CGCGCCAGCGGAGAGCGCGGCATGAGCGCCTTCGTCCGGGCCAGGAACCTGCGCCGCGTCTTCGACGTCTCGAAACCGTGGCTCAACCGCGTGCTCGAAGGCGGACAGCTCGAATATCTCAGGGCGGTCGACAGCGTCAGTTTCGAGATCGCCAAGGGCGAGACCTTTGCGCTGGTCGGCGAGTCCGGGTCCGGCAAGACCACCGTGGCCCGGATGATCGTCGGCCTGCTGCCGCCGAGTTCCGGCGAGGTCCTGATCGACGGCGTCTCGATGACCGATCCGAAGCAGGCCCCCGCGCGCCGCCGCCTGCGCCGGCGTATCCAGATGATCTTCCAGGACCCCTATGCGAGCCTCAACCCGCGCTTCCGGGTCGACGCCATCATCGCCGAGCCGATCCGCGCCTTCGACCTGATCCAGGGCGAGCGCGACATCCAGGCCCGCGTCGGCGAGCTGTTGAGCCTCGTCGGCCTGCATCCCGACGACCGGTTGAAATACCCGCACGAATTCTCCGGCGGCCAGCGCCAGCGCATCGCGATCGCGCGCGCGCTCGCCTCCGACGCCGAGTTCATCGTCTGCGACGAGCCGACCTCGGCGCTCGACGTCTCCGTACAGGCCCAGATCCTCAACCTGATGCGCGACCTGCAGGACAAGTTCGGCCTCACCTACATGTTCATCAGCCACAATCTCGCGGTGGTCCGGCACATGGCGAGCCGCGTCGGGGTGATGTATCTCGGCCGCATCGTCGAGATCGCGGAAAGCCGCGAACTGTTCGCCCGGCCGCGCATGCCCTACACCAAAATGCTGCTCGGCGCCGTGCCGGATCTGGCGATGTCCGGACGGCAGCGCATTCCGGTCAAGGGCGAGATTCCGAACCCGATCGACCCGCCGCCGGGCTGCGCCTTCAATCCGCGCTGCCCGCTCGCCTTCGATCTTTGCCGCAGGAAGGCGCCGGAGCTGATCGACGGCGTCGCCTGCCATGCGGTCAACACCGTGCCGGTGCCGGCGTGATGGCGCGGATGCGCGCGAGCCATGCCGAAGGCGCAATTGGCAAGCGCGCTTTGGTGTGATCGAGTGCCGCCGCAGCGAATGGACAGATTCCAATGGGCAACATCAATCCCGATCCCTTCACGACCCGGCCCGAGATCGAGGGCACGTTTGGCGTCGTCGCCTCCACGCACTGGATCGCGACCGCCGTCGGCATGGCGACCCTGGAAAAGGGCGGCAACGCCTTCGATGCCGGCGTCGCCACCGCCTTCACGCTGCAGGTGGTCGAGCCGCATCTGAACGGCCCCGGCGGCGACGTGCCGATCATCGTGCATGACGTCAAGCGCGCACGAACCGAGGTGATCTGCGGCCAGGGCCCGGCGCCTGCACGGGCCACCATCGCGCACTACAGGAGCGAGGGGCTCGACATGGTGCCCGGCACCGGGCTGCTGGCTGCCTGCGTGCCCGGCACCTTCGAATCCTGGATGCTGCTGTTGCGCGACTACGGCACCGTGCGGCTGCGCGACGTGCTGGAGCCGGCGATCTCCTACGCGCGGGACGGCTACCCCCTGGTCGAGCGCGCCAGCGCCACGATCCAGACCGTCGAGCAATTGTTCAGACAGCACTGGCCGACCTCGGCGGCAGTCTATCTGCCCAACAACGAGGTGCCGCGGCCCGGCACGCTCTTCACCAACAAGACGCTGGCCGAAACCTATGCGCGCATCCTGAAGGAGGCGGAGAGCGGCGGCGGCGGTCGCGACGCCGAGATCGAGCGCGCGCGAAAGGCCTGGTCGCAGGGTTTCGTCGCCGAGGCGATCGACAGGTTCTGCCGCACCCAAGAGGTGATGGACGTCAGCGGCTCGCCGCATCGCGGTGTGCTGTCCGCCGACGACATGGCGCGCTGGCAGCCGACGGTCGAGGCGCCGCTCACCTACGACTACGGCCGCTACACCGTCTGCAAGGCCGGCGTCTGGAGCCAGGGCCCGGTGACGCTGCAGCAGCTCGCGCTGCTGAAGGGCTTTGCGCTCGACGGGCTCGATCCCACGGGACCCGACTTCATCCACCTGCAGATCGAATGCGCCAAGCTCGCCTTCGCCGACCGCGAAAAATTCTACGGCGATCCCAAATTCAACGAGATCCCGGTCGCGACGCTGCTGTCGGATGCCTATAACGACGAGCGCCGCAAGCTGGTCACGGACAGGGCCTCGCTCGACCTCCGGCCCGGCTCCGTCGAAGGCTTTGGCGGCGTCGTGAAGCTGCGCCGTGCCGAGGGCCAACGCGAGGCAGTCGGCGCGCTCGGCGCCGGCGAGCCGACCGTGGGTCGCTTCGGCGAGGTGCGCGGCGATACCGTGCATTTCGACATCATCGACAAGGCCGGCAACATGGTGTCGTCCACGCCCTCGGGCGGCTGGCTGCAGTCCTCTCCCGTCATCCCCGAACTCGGCTTCTGCCTCGGCAGCCGCGCACAGATGTTCTGGCTGGAGGAAGGCCACCCCGCCGCATTGGCGCCGGGAAAACGGCCGCGCACCACGCTCTCGCCGACCATGGCGCTGCGCGACGGCGAGCCGTACCTCGCCTGGGGATCGCCGGGCGGCGACCAGCAGGACCAGTGGATCACGCAGTTCTTCCTGCGCCACGTCCACTGCAAGCTCAACCTGCAGGAGGCGATCGATGCGCCGGCCTGGCACTCCGAGCATTTCCCGATCTCCTTCTGGCCGCGCACCGCGCGTCCCGGCGTGCTCGTGGTCGAGAACCGCGTGCCCGAGGCAACGATCGAGGCATTGCGCGAACGCGGCCACCTCGTCGAGGTCGGCCCCGACTGGTCGGAAGGCCGCCTCACGGCGGCATCGCGCGTCGGTCCGCGCCGTCGCGCCGCCGCCAATCCGCGCGGCATGCAGGGCTACGCGGCCGGACGCTAGAGGGAACGACGAAATGACCTGGTCGATCATCGCCCGCGACACCGCCACAGGTCAATTCGGCATTGCGGTTGCCACGCGCTTCTTCGCCGTCGGCGCACGCGTGCCTCATATCGCCTCCCGCCTCGGCGCGGTGGCGACCCAGGCGCTGGTCAATCCCTATTATGGCATCGACGGCGTGAGACTCTTGCGCGAAGGCCGCAACGCCCATGAGGTGCTTGCCGCGCTGCTTGCGGCCGACGACGGCCGCGAGAGCCGCCAGGTCCACATCCTCGATGCCAGGGGCGAGATCGCGGCGCACACCGGCGGCGACTGCGTCGACTGGTGCGGTCATGTCGCGGGCAACGGCTTTTCCGTCGCCGGCAACATGCTCGCAGGTCCCGCCGTGCTCGACGAGACCGCAACGGCTTATCTGGAAAACGGCGCGCTGCCCTTCCCGCGCCGGCTGCTTGCGGCGATGCGCGCGGGCGAGGCCGCCGGCGGCGACAAGCGCGGCAGGCAATCCGCGGCACTCTTGATCCATGGCGAGGAGGAATGGTCGGCGCTCGATTTGCGGGCCGACGACCACGCCGATCCGCTCGGCGAACTCGAGCGGCTCGAGCAGGTCAGCCGCGAACTCTGGGTGCATTTCCGCGGCTTTTTGCCGACGCGGCAGAACCCGTCTGGCGTCACCGACCGCGCCGTCATCGACGCCGCGATTGCGGCCGCACGCGCGCAAGACTCATGACGACCGGCCGGCTGATCGAAATCGAGGACCTGCGCGTCCGCTTCCACGGCGATGACGGCCGCATCACCCACGCGGTCGATGGCGTCGATCTCAGCGTTGCCAATGGCGCGACGCTCGGTCTCGTCGGCGAGTCCGGCTGCGGCAAGAGCGTGACCTCGCTCGCGATCATGGGGCTGCTGCCGAAACAGACCTCCGAGGTCTCGGGCATGATCCGCTTCGACGGCCTCGACCTGCTGCAGGCGCCCGACCAGACCCTGCGCGACCTGCGCGGCAATCGCCTGGCGATGATCTTTCAGGAGCCGATGACTTCGCTTAATCCGAGCTTCACCATCGGCGACCAGATTATCGAGACGATTTTGCGCCACCGCGGCGGCTCACGGCGGGCAGCGCGTGGGCGGGCGATCGAGCTGTTGCGGCGAGTCCACATCCCCTCGCCCGAGCGCCGCATCGACGAATATCCGCACAAGCTGTCCGGCGGCATGCGCCAGCGCGTGATGATCGCGATGGCGCTCGCCTGCGATCCGCGCCTGCTGATCGCGGACGAGCCGACCACCGCGCTCGACGTCACCCTGCAGGCGCAGATTTTGGAGCTGATGCGCGAGCTGAAGGCCGCGAGCGGCGCCGCGATCATCCTGATCACCCACGATCTCGGCGTGGTCGCCGAAGTCTGCGACGAGGTCGCGGTGATGTATGCCGGCGAGATCGTCGAGCGCGCGCCGGTCGACGAGTTGTTCTCCTCGCCGCAACATCCCTACACCGTCGGCCTGCTCGGCTCGATTCCCCGCCTCGACCAGCGCGCCGCGCAGCTTGCCACCATCGAAGGCATGGTGCCGAACATGGCGCAGCCGCCGGCCGGCTGCCGCTTCGCCGCGCGCTGCCCGTTCGTGCGCGAGGCCTGCAGGGAGGCACCGCCGCCGCTCGCGGAGGTCAGCGCCGACCACCTCTCGCGCTGCATCCGCGCACCGCTCGAACAGCTGGTGTCGTGATGGCGCTGCTCGAGGTCGAGGGGCTGGTCAAGCATTTCGTCGCCGAGCGCTCGCTGCTCGGCCGGCCGAAGGCGTTCGTGAGAGCGGTCGATGGCGTCGGCTTCACGCTCGACGCCGGGCAAACGCTGGCGCTGGTCGGCGAATCCGGCTGCGGCAAGTCGACCGTCAGCCGGCTGGTGCTGCGGCTGATCGAGCCGGACGCCGGCCAGGTCCGTTTCGACGGCCGCGACCTCCTCGCGCTCACGACCGATGAGCTGCGCGCATTCCGCCGTCAGGCGCAGATCATCTTCCAGGACCCCTACGCCTCGCTCAACCCACGCATGACGGTCGGCCAGATCCTCGGCGAACCGCTGGCGCTGCATGAGGTGGTCCCGGCGGCCCGGCGCCGCGAGCGCGTCGAGGAATTGTTGCGGCTGGTCGGCCTCGAGCCGCGGCTGGCGCGGCGCTATCCGCATGAATTCTCCGGCGGCCAGCGCCAGCGCATCGCCATCGCGCGCGCGCTCGCCGTCGAGCCGAAGCTGATCATCTGCGACGAGCCGGTCTCGGCGCTCGACGTCTCCATCCGCTCGCAGATCCTGAACCTGCTGCGCGAATTGCAGGATCGGCTGGGGCTCGCCTACATCTTCGTCTCGCACGACCTTGCGGTGGTCAAGCACATCGCCGATCGCGTCGCGGTGATGAATCTCGGGCGCATCGTCGAGACGGCGGAGGCCGAGGCACTGTTCGCCGCACCCCGCCACCCCTATAGCCGCGCGCTGCTATCCGCGATCCCGTTGCCGCAGCCGCACGCCAAGCGCCAGGTCGTGCTGCTGGAAGGCGAGATGCCGAGCGCGCTCAATCCACCTTCCGGCTGCCGCTTCCACACCCGCTGCCCGTTCGCGATCGAGCGTTGCCGCAACGAGGAACCGCCGCTCCTCGTCGACGGCACGGGCCATGCCGCCGCCTGTCACCGCGTCGCCGACCTGCCGTCGGCCACGGCCATCCTGCCCTCCTCCGGCGGCTTTTCGCCGACGCTTGCGAAACTGGTCGCCGCCTTCAGCCGAAAGACGGAAGGCCAACCCCGTCCCGGGGTTGGTATACAAGGTGCATCGCCACCGCCGACATAGCTAGCAATGGGGACTGTCCGATGAAGAAGATTCGCCTGGCCGCCACGGCCGCCGCCCTGCTCCTGTCGCTCGGGACTGCCGTCCAGGCCCAGACCACGCTGCGCATCGGGCTAGCCGAGGACCCCGATATCCTCGATCCCTCGATGGCGCGCACCTATGTCGGCCGCATCGTCTTCTCGGCCTTCTGCGACAAGCTGTTCGACATCGACGAAAAGCTCAACATCGTGCCGCAGCTTGCGCTGTCGCAGGAGACGTCCGCGGACGGCAAGACCCTCACCATCAAGCTCCGCCCCGGCGCCAAATTCCATGACGGCGAGCCGTTCGATGCGGAGGCTGCAAAATTCTCGCTGGAGCGCCACCTCACCTTTCCCGGCTCGTTTCGCAAGCCGGAGCTCGCTTCCCTCGATCATGTCGAGGTGGTCGATCCCCTCACCATCAAGCTCGTCCTGAAGTCGCCGTTCTCGCCCCTGCTCGCGCAGCTCACCGATCGCGCCGGCATGATGGTGTCGCCGAAGGCCGCCAAGGCGGAAGGCGACAAGTTCGGGCTGCATCCGGTCTGCGCCGGTCCCTACAAGTTCGTCGAGCGCGTCCAGCAGGACCGCATCGTGTTCGAGAAATTCGCCGACTACTGGAACAAGGACAACGTCTTCATCGACAAGGTCGTGTTCCAGCCGATCGTCGACGCCACCGTGCGGCTCGCCAACCTGAAATCAGGCGGGCTCGACCTGATCGAGCGCGTGCTCGCGACCGACATCAAGGACGTCCGCGCCGATTCCCGCCTGAAGCTGTCGACCGCGATCGAGCTCGGCTACCAAGGCATCACGCTCAACATCGGCAAGGACAAGGCCAAGGGGCCGCTCAGCCAGTCGGCCAAGGTGCGCCAGGCGCTCGACTGGTCGATCGACCGCGAGGCGATCAACCAGGTCGTGTTCAACGGCGAGTTCAAGCCGGGCAATCAATGGGTCAATCCCGACCATCCCTACTATCAAAGCGCATTTCCGGTTCACGGGCGCGACATCGCCAAGGCCAAGGCGCTCTTGAAGGAGGCCGGCGTCACGCCGCCGGTCAGCGTCGACTTCATGGTGCCGAAGGGCGCCGAGACCGAGGCCGTCGCGCAGGTCGTGCAATCCATGGCCGCCGAAGCCGGCTTCGACATGAAGATCCGGGTCACCGAGTTCGCGACCTCGCTGAAGCAGGCCGAGGCCGGCGAATACCAGGCCTTCATGCTGGCCTGGAGCGGCCGCATCGACCCCGACGGCAATGCCTACGTCTTCCTGCACAGCAACGCGCCGCAGAACTACAGCGCCTGGGTGAACGCCGACGCCGACAAGGCGCTGGACGATGCGCGCCTCGTTTCCGACATGGCCCAGCGCAAGGCGATCTACGGGAAGCTCGCCAAGGTCGAGCTGGACGAGCATGCGATCCTCTATATCTACCACCGCCGGATCATCATCGCCCACACCACCAGGCTCGAAGGCTACAAGCAGATGCCGGACGGGCTGGTGCGCGTGGTCGGGCTGAAGCTGAAGTGAGCGGCATGACGACGCCCTCGTGTCCCGAACGCAATGCAGCGCGCAAGCGGTGCATTGCTGATCCGGGACCCACGACCGCAATCCACCAACCATGGGTCCCGGTTCAGCAGCGCAACATTGCGTGTTGCGCCGCGCCCGGGACGCGAGCGAGATCATGCTGAACTTTCTCGCCCGCCGGATCGCGCAGATCGTGCCGACGCTATTCTTCGTGTCGGTCCTGATCTTCTCGCTGCAGCAATTGCTGCCGGGCGATCCGGCGCTGGTGATGGCCGGCGAAGAGCGCGATCCCGCCGTCATTGCCCAGATCCGGCAGCAATACCGGCTCGACCGGCCGCTGCCGGTGCAATACGCCTGGTGGATCAAGGGCGTGCTGTCGGGCGATTTCGGCGAATCGCTGCGCATCAAGGTCCCCGTGCGCGAATTGATCGCGCAGAAACTGCCGGTGACGCTGCAGCTCGCGTCAATGGCGATCCTGATCGCGTTCCTGATCGGCATCCCCGCCGGCATCGTCTCGGCCGTGAAGAAGGGCACCGCCTGGGACTATGGCGCCAACCTGTTCGCGCTGTGGGGCATCTCGACGCCGAATTTCTGGCTCGGCATCATGCTGATCTTCCTGTTTTCGATCGAGCTCGGCTGGCTGCCGGCCTCCGGCTACGTGCCGCTCGGCGAAGACTGGCGCGCGAGTCTGGCCGCCACCATCATGCCCGCCTTCGTGCTCGGCAACGCCATCGCCGCGATCCTGATGCGGCACACCCGCAGCGCCATGCTGCAGGTGCTGGAGAGCGACTATGTGCGCACCGCACGCGCCAAGGGCCTGCTCGAGCGCACGGTCATCCTCAAGCACGCCATGCGCAACGCGCTGACGCCGGTGATCACGCTCGGCGCGCTCGAACTCGGCACGCTGTTGTCGGGCGCGGTGCTGACCGAGCAGATCTTTTCCATTCCGGGCTTCGGCAAGCTGATCGTGGACGCCGTCTTCAACCGCGACTATGCCGTGGTGCAAGGCGTCGTGCTGGTGACGGCGACGATCTACATCGTCCTCAACCTCGTCGCCGATATCGCCTACATCCTCGTCAACCCACGGCTGCGGGGCTAGGCCATGACCGACGCCGTGCTGTCAGCGAACGCTGCGACCGAAATCGACGAGCTGGAAAGTCCCGGACGCCGCGCCAGGCGGCGGCTGTTCAAGCGCAAGGCCGCCGTCGCCGGGCTGGTCGTGCTGACGGCGTTCATCCTGCTGGCGCTGCTGGCGCCGCTGATCGTGCCCCATGACCCCATCGCGACGAGCTGGGGTCAGGTCCGGAAGCCGCCCTCGGCGCTGCACTGGTTCGGCACCGACGAGTTGGGGCGCGACATCCTGAGCCGCGTCGTCTTTGGCGCGCGCGCCTCGCTGCTCGCCGGCGCCATCTCGGTCGCGATCGCGCTCGGCATCGGCGTGCCGCTCGGCCTCATCGCCGGCTATCGCGGTGGGTTCACCGATGCGCTGATCAGCCGGATCACCGACGCGATGCTGGCCTGCCCGTTCCTGATCCTCGCGATCGCGCTCGCGGCGTTCCTGGGCCCGAGCCTCGGCAACGCCATGATCGCGATCGGCATCTCGGCGACGCCGGTCTTCGTCCGCCTGACCCGCGGCCAGGTGCTGAGCGTCAAGGCGGAGGACTATGTCGAGGCGGCGCGCGCGCTCGGCAATCCCGACTGGCGGATCGCGCTGTCGCACATCCTGCCGAACATCCTGCCGGCGCTGCTGGTGCAGGCGACGCTGTCGATCGCGGCCGCCATCATCGCCGAGGCGGCGCTGTCGTTCCTCGGCCTCGGCCAGCAGCCGCCGGCGCCGTCATGGGGCAGCATGCTCAACGCCGCGCAGCGCTTCCTCACCCAGGCGCCCTGGATGGCGATCTGGCCGGGACTTGCGATCTTCCTCGTGGTGCTGTCCTTGAACCTGCTCGGCGACGGCCTGCGCGACGCACTCGATCCGCGCCAGCGCTAGACCACCACCTCCCGCATCACCCTTCGGCAATCCATCTCGTATTCGAGATCGACGACCGGCGGGCGCGCGAAATGCCAGGTCAGGCCCGAGCGCAGCGCGCCGCGACGGACCAGCTCGTCGGCGAGCGCGTGGTGGAAATCGCGGATCGAATAGGCCTGCACGGCGGTGGTGTCCTTCCAGCCGAAGCCGAAGGCCGAAAGCCGGCTCTCCATCTGCGAGGTCGTGAAGCGTACTTTTTCGCGCAAGCCCTCCGGGCTGAGATCGCGGTAGCGAACCGTGCGCTCGACATAGCTGCCGGCCCCCTCGCGCGCCTCGGCGCCGCCCGCGATCACGAAGCTCGGCGCGGCCGAGCTCGACGGCCGCGTGAAGGAGAAGGCGTAGAACGACGGCTCGGCGGGCGGATCGATCTCCGGACAGACATTGCTGCGCGCGACCGGATTGGTCGTGCCGTCGAAGATACCCCACTCGGCAAGCGTCTTGACGTAGTGCAGGTTGAAATTGCGAAAGCCTTCCTCGGTGAAGGCGGCAGGCGAGCGCAATTCGCAGGCGCAGAAGGCGGTCAACGGCCGCCCGGCCTCCTGGATGATCTTGGCGGCCTGCGCAAATCCTTCGGCCAGCGGCAGCAGCCGGTCGAAGCGGACACGCTCGATCTCGAAACCGGAATGTGCGGCGGCGCCGGCCGAGTACTGGAACACGGACGGAATGAACCGGTAGTTTCCCGCAGCGAAGTCGCGTGTCATGTCCAAGGGCCCCTTTCCACCTGCCCGCGGACACGATCGGTCCGCTTGAGGCAGTCAGCCTAGCAAGCAAGCCCTGGCTTGTCTCCCGCCGGGCGCATGAAAAAGGCGGCAGCGGGAGTGACCGCTGCCGCCCTCTTTTTCCGGTCGGTCTGGCGCGTCAGGTCGGACGCAGCGCCTTGCCTCCGAGATCCATCTCGGCGATCTGCTTGTTGCGCTGGGAGTCCGCCTTGGCGCTGTGATTGGTGGCGAGCACGACATAGACCGCCGGCAGCACGAACAGCGTGAACAGCGTGCCGATCGACATGCCGGCCACCACCACGAGCCCGATCGAGAAGCGGCTCGCGGCACCGGCGCCGGTCGCGGTCAAGAGCGGGATCAGCCCGGTGACCATCGCGGCCGTCGTCATCAGGATCGGCCGCAGGCGGATGCGCGCCGCCATCTCGATCGCCGAGCGGCGGTCGAGCCGCTCCTGGATCTGCAGCTCGTTGGCGAACTCCACCATCAGGATGCCGTGCTTGGTGATCAGGCCGACCAGGGTGAGCAGGCCGACCTGGGTGTAGATGTTCATGGTCGCCGCGCCGAAGAACAGCGGGATCAGCGCGCCGACGATCGCCATCGGCACCGAGATCATGATCACCAGCGGATCGCGCAGGCTCTCGAACTGCGCCGCCAGCACCAGGAAGATGATGATCAGCGCGAAGCCGAAGGTGATCGCGAGCTGGTTGCCTTCCTGGACGTATTGCCTGCTGTCGGAGAGGTAATCGTGGCTGAAGCCCTGCGGCAGGTTCTTGGCCACGCTCTCCAGGAACTCGACCGCCGTGCCGACGGTCACGCCGGGCATCGGCACCGCCTGGAAGGTCGCCGAGTTGAGCTGGTTGTAGTGGGTCAGCGAGTTCGGATCGGTCGAGGTCTCGATCGACACCACGGTGGACAGCGGCAATTGCTGGCCGGTGTTGGTCGTCACGTAGAACGCGTCGAGCGACTCCGGCGACAGCCGCTTGCCGCGCGGCACCTGCGGGATCACCTGGTAGGAGCGTCCCTCCAAGTTGAAGCGGTTGATGTAGTTGCCGCCGAGCAGGATCGCGAGCGTCGCGCCGACGTTCTGCATGCTGATGCCGAGATCCTGCGCCTTGGCGCGGTCGATCTTCACCTTCACCGTCGGCTGGTTGAAGGCAAGGTCGCTGTCGGAGACGATGAAGAGGCCGCTCTTGCGCGCCGCGTCCTTGATCTTCTCCATCTGCTCGTAGACGGCCTGGAAACCCGCGGTCGAATTGATCACCATCTGCACCGGCAGGCCGCCGGGCCCGCCCGGCAGCGGCGGCAGGTTGAAGGCGAATGCCTGCACGCCTTCGATCTTGCTGAGCTCCGCCTGCACCAGCGGCTTCAACTGGATCGAGGAGCGCTTGCGCTCATCCCACGGCTTCAGCAGCATGCCGGCGATGCCGCCCTGCGGACCGTTGATGCCGTTGAGGACGAAGCGAAGATCGGTCTCGGGGAACTTCTGGAAGTCCTTGTCGAGCTTTTCGCCGTAGAAATTGAGATAGTCGATGTTGGCGTATTTCGGCGCCTTGGTCACCGCGAACACGATGCCCTGGTCTTCCTCCGGCGCGAGCTCCTTCGCGGTGTTCATGTACAGGAAACCGACCAGGCCGAGGATCGTCACCGCGAACAGGCCGGTGACGGCCTTGTAGTCGAGCGAGCGGTCGAGCCTGCGGCCGTACCAGCGTGTCAGCGCGCCGAACACCCGGTTGACGAGCCTCGAGAAGCGGCCCTCGTCGGCGCTCTTCAAGAGCATCGAGCACATCATCGGCGACAGCGTCAGCGCGATCACGCCCGACACGATCACCGAACCCGCGAGCGTGAAGGCGAATTCGCGGAACAGGGAGCCGGTGAGGCCGCCGAGGAAGCCGATCGGCGCATAGACGGCGGCGAGCGTGATGGTCATGGAGACGACGGGTCCCACGATCTCGCGCGCGCCCTGCAGCGCGGCCTGGACCGGCGGCCTGCCTTCCTCCAGATGGCGGTGGATGTTTTCGACCACCACGATGGCGTCGTCGACCACGAGGCCGATGGCGAGCACCATGGCGAGCAGCGTCAGCAGGTTGAAGCTGAAGCCAAGGATCAGCATCAGCGTGCAGACGCCGATCATCGACAGCGGGATGGTGACGATGGGAATGATGACCGAGCGGAACGAGGCCAGGAACAGGAAGATCACCACGATGACGATCAGCACGGCCTCGCCGAGCGTCTTCTCGACCTCGTCGATCGAGGACTGGATGAACTTGGTCGAATCGTAGGCGACCTTCATCTTCATCGAGGGGGGCAGGTTGCGCTCGAGCTCGGGGAACAGCGCGCGCACGCCTTTCACGAGCGTCAGCGGGTTGCCCTGCGGGGTCGCCTGCACGCCGATGAAGATCGCGTGCTCGCCGTTGAAGGCGACGCTCGCATCCGTGCTCTGAGCGGCGAGCTCGACGGTCGCGATGTCCTCCATCCGCACGAAGCCGCCATCCTTGGCCTTGACGATCATCTTCTTGAACTGGTTGACGTCGGTGAGGCCCGTGTTGGTCGAGATGTTGGAGACGATCAGGTAGCCCTTGGTCTGGCCGGCGGCCGACTGGAAGTTGTTGGCGGTGATCGCGGCGGCGACGTCGGTCGGCGAGACGTTGCGGCCCGCCATCTTCACGGGATCGAGCCACAGCCGCATCGCAAAGGTCTGGCCGCCCAGGATGTCGGCCGAGGCGACGCCGTCGACGGTGGAGAGCACCGGCTGCACCACGCGCGTCAGGTAGTCCGAGATCGCCGACCCCGTCAGTTCGTCGGAGGAGAAACCGAGATACATCACCGCCGTGGTCTGGCCGGTGGTCTTGGTGACGATCGGGTCGTTGGATTCCTTCGGGATCAGATATTTGACCGAGTTCACCTTGGCGAGCACCTCGGTGAGCGCCTGGTTCGGGTCGAAGTTCAGCTTGATGTAGACCTGGATCGTCGAGGTGCCGAGCACCGAGGACGAGGTGATGTAGTCGACGCCTTCGGCGGAGGCGACCGCCTGCTCGATCGGCGTGGTGATGAAGCCCTGGATCAGGTCGGCGGACGCGCCGGGGTACACCGTCGTGATGTTGACGACCGTGTTCGACAGCTTCGGATATTGCCGGATCGGCAGCACCATGGCCGCGCGCAGGCCGATCAGGAGGATCAGCAGGCTGACGACGACCGACAGGACCGGCCGCTTGATGAAGATATCGGTAAAGGCCATCGCGGCGATCTCGATTTCCTATGTCCTAACAGGCGTGACCCGGCCATGCCGGATCGCGGCGCGCATGAAGCGCGTTCTCAGTAGCGCGGCGGCTGTGCCGGGATGGGCGGAGTGGGATCGGTCGAGATCGACACCGCGGCGCCGGACTGCAGCTTGAGCTGGCCGACCGCGACGACCTTGTCGCCGGGCTTCAATCCCTTGAGGATCTCGGCGCGCCCGTCGACACGGTTGCCGGTCTGCACGAAGGTGCGCACCGCGGAGAGGCTGGTCTTGCCGTCATCGCCCTTCTTCTCGGTGATGAGGAACACGGAGTCGCCGTACAGGGTGTAGTCGACCGCGGTCTCCGGAACGGAGACGACCGGCGGCTTGTCCGGCAGCACGACCGTCGTCGTCACGAACATGCCGGGCTTGAGGATCTTCTCCGGATTGGCGATCGTCGCCTGGACGCGGATGTTGCGCGTGTCGGTCGCGATCTGCGGCTCGATGGTGGTGATCTTGCCCTCGAAGGTACGGCCCGGATAGGCGTCGACCTTGAGGCGGACGGCCTGACCGACCTTGAGCTGGCCGGAATCCTTCTCGGTCACGGTGAAGTTCGCCCACAATTCCGAGAGATCGGTCAGCGACACGATCGGCGTGCCCGCGGTCAGGTACTGGCCGACCTCGACCTTGCGCACGCCGAGATCGCCCTCGAACGGGGCCCGCACCAGCTTCTGCGAGATGAGCGCCTCGGTCTTGGCGATGCCGGCCTGCGCCTGGTCGAACGCCGCCTGCGTCTGGTCGACGGTCGCCTGCGGCCCGAACTGCCGCGCCGCCAGCTGCTTGGCGCGCTCGAGCGCGAGCTGCGCGACGGTGGCCTGCGCCTTGAAGTTGGCGAGGTCGCCCTGCTCCGGCGCGTCGAACAGCTGCACCAGCGGCGTGCCGGCGGCGACGTGCGCGCCCGGCTCGAACTTGATCTCGGTGACGCGGCCGTTGACGTCGGCCGTCACGTTGACCTGGTGCACGGCGGCGAGTTCGCCGACCGCGGTCAAGAGGTTCGGCACCACCTCGGACTTCGCCTCGGCCACGCTCACCGACACCGGCGGCGGCTTGTTGTTGGCGAAGAATTGCTTGATCATCTGGCCGCGGAAATAGTTGAACCAGACGAGCCCGCCGACCAGCGCGCCGAGCAGCACACCGACGATGATGAACCAGCGCACCGGCCGCACCGGACGCTTCGGCGCCTTCTCGATCGGCTCGCCCGATATCTTGTGTTCAGCCACGATGTTCATGTCATGCACTTTCTGCAATCGCCGTCTCCTTCGCCTCCGGCGTCGATGCGCGGCCCAGATGCGAAGCAATTGCGGCGTCGTTGAGTCCGATGCCCCGCAGGAGAAACTCGCAGAGCTGCCGTTCGAGATCGTCCGCCTTGCCGTAGGCGAGACAAGGCGTGGCCGGCAGCCTGGTGAGCGCAGCCGTCAGCACGGTGTGGTGCGCAAACCAGAACAAGTTGAGCGGTTCGCTCCTGGGGGGCGCGGCGTCGCCGGCCGCGACCGCGCGCTCCAGTGACGCAACGAAGACCGTTCCGATCAGTTTCTCGACCTTCGCATAAAGCAGGCGGGCGAATTCGCCATCATCCAGATGGCTCGTGACCATCAGCCGCAGCCGCTGCGCCTCTTCCTGGTCCGGGCCATCGGCGATCTCGACGAAGTACTGGACCATGCCGCGGATCAGCTCGACCAGGGTGGCGGTCGACGGCTCGCGCTCCAGGAGCACGGCAAGTTCGGGATCGGCCTCGCATTCCTCGCTGAGGATTTCGGCATAGAGCGCGGCCTTGGAGGGAAAGTGCTTGAACAGCAGCGCTTCGGAAATGGCGGCGGCGGCCGCCACGCTCTTGGTCGTGGTGCCATTATACCCGTGACGGGCAAAGCAACGTTTCGCGGCACCGAGGATGAGTTGACGCCTCAGGTCGCTGGTCATGCGCAGGGAAGTCATCGGGTGAGTAAGCACTCACCTAGGCTGAAGTCAAGCAAAATGGTGCGATGCAACCTCCGGCCGCCAGATCAACTCGGCGTCAGATCGGCTGGAACCCGAGATCGCCGCGGAGCCGGTTGACGACATAGGCACCGTCGCGCGTCGGCAGGATCCGCTTCAGCTCGGCATTATCGATCTTCACATTGGCAAAGCGCGGCCCGGCCGAGAGGTCCTGAACCGATTTCGCGAAAGCCTCCACCTCCGCCATGGTCGAGATGGCGCGGCTGTCGGCGATGCCGCAGGCCTTGGCCACCCCCACGAGGTCGGCGGTGACCGAGGTGTGGCTGGTCTGCCCGCCGGTCTCGCCGTAGCACTCGTTGTCCAGCACCACGATCGAGAGATTGGCCGGCTTCTGCAGCCCGATGGTGGCAAAGGCCCCCATGCCCATCAACATCTCGCCGTCGCCGGTGACGACCAGCACCGGCAGCTTCGGCTGCGCCAGCGCAAGCCCTAGCCCGATCATCGCGGCGCCGCCCATGCCGCCCCAGAGATAGAAATTGCGCGGATGGTCGCCGGCGGCGGTGATGTCGTTGGTGGAGGCGCCCAGGCCTCCGATCGCAACCACGTCCTTGCGGTTCGCGAGCAGCGTGGCGACCACCTGGCGGCGGTCGAGGAGATTGGCCTTGCTCATTTGGTGAAAACCTTGGCGCCAATCAGGCGCTGTGACAGGAGGACGGCGGTCGGCGTCAACGCATTGTAGGCCTGGCTTGCGGCAGCCTGCAGCACGTCGGGGACCTCAGCGGCATTCGAGACCCGCAGCACCTTGACGCCGGAGAGCTCGAGGACGCCCTGCGTGGTCGAGCCCATCGGCACCTGCCAGGGATTGAACTCGCCCCACTCGCCCCGCATCGTAACCAGGGTGAGGAACGGGAAGTGCAGCATCGGCACCAGCGACAGCATGTTGATGCAATTGCCGACCCCGCTCGACTGCATCAACAGCACGCCGCGCTGGCCGCCGGCCCAGGCACCGGCGAGCAGCGCCACGCCCTCCTCCTCCGTCGTCAGCGGAATGCCGCGCATGGTGGACGACGCCAGCACCCGCTTGATGAGCTGGGTGTGGCCGGCGTCCGGCACGTAGGCCACCTGCCGGACCTCGAAGCGCTGCAGGGCCGCGAAGATCTCCTCCGGCCAGAGGGGAGCGGTGTCGGTTTGAGCTTGCATTGGGCCTTTCCGGGGCGGGACGCGAACGGTTGCGGACTGTAACCCGCGCAGCCCTTTCCGGAAGAACAAAAACGGCATATCAGTTTTCGAAAAGAGAATGGCAGCATGACAGGAAACGCACGCGAGCTGGCGGCAAGCTTCGACCTCGAACGGTTGACGCCGGAGTTCTACGAAAATCCCTATCCGACCTATCGTGCACTGCGGGAGAACGAGCCGCTCAAGCGGCTGCCGAACGGCACCGTCTTCCTCACCCGCTATGACGATCTCGTCGCCGTCTACAAGAACACCCGGATGTTCTCGTCCGACAAGAAGAAGGAGTTTGCGCCCAAATACGGCACCTCCCTGCTCTACGAGCACCACACCACGAGCCTCGTCTTCAACGACCCGCCCTCGCATACGCGGGTGCGGCGACTGATCATGGGCGCGCTGTCGCCGCGCGCCATCGCCAGCATGGAGGGCGATCTGGTCGCGCTGGTCGACCGACTGCTCGACTCCGTCGCGGCAAGGCGCGACTTCGATCTGATCGAGGACTTCGCCGCCGCGATTCCGATCGAGGTGATCGGCAATCTGCTCGGCGTGCCGCACGCGGAGCGCGAGCCCTTGCGCGACTGGTCGCTCACGATCCTCGGCGCGCTGGAGCCGGTCGTGTCGCCGCAGGCCTTTTCGCGCGGCAACCAGGCCGTGAAGGACATGCTCGTCTATCTCGAAACGCTGGTCGAACGCCGCCGCCAAAAGCCCGGTAATCCCGAGCGCGACGTGCTGACGCGGCTGATCCAGGGCGAGGAGAACGGCGAGCGGCTGACCGAGAAGGAACTCTTGCACAACTGCATCTTCCTGCTCAACGCCGGACACGAGACCACTACCAATTTGATCGGCAACGGCCTCGTCGCGCTGCTCACGCATCCCGACCAGAAGCAACGCCTGGTCCAAAATCCCGACCTGATCAGGACGGCGGTGGAGGAGATGCTGCGCTACGAGAGTTCGAACCAGCTCGGCAACCGCATGACCACGGAGCAGGTCGAGCTCGGCGGCCTCGCGCTGGAGGCCGGCACCTCGATCACGCTGTGCATCGGCGCCGCCAACCGCGATCCCGCGCAATTCCCTGACGCCGAAACCTTCGACGTCGCGCGCACGCCGAACCGGCATCTCGCGTTTGCCACCGGCGCGCATCAATGCGCCGGCATGGCGCTGGCGCGGCTGGAAGGCGCGATCGCGATCTCGCGCTTCTTGGCGCGCTTCCCGACCTATGCGCTGAACGGCGCCCCGGTGCGCGGCGGGCGCGTCCGCTTCCGGGGCTTCTTGCGCGTGCCCTGCACGACGGGCTGAGCGATCGCGACGAGGATCACATGAAGTTCGATGCATTTCGCGAGCGCTGGGCCGATCCCCTGCTCACCGCGCTGACGATCCTGCTCGTCATCATGATGTTCGTCGTCGCGCCGCTGCAGGCGCTCGGGATCTTCGCCTTCCAGGTCTCCGAGCTCCTCCTTGCGCTGCTCCTGGTCGGCGGCATCTTCGTGATCTCGGGAAGCCCCGCTGCCGTCGTCGCCATGCTGGTCGCGCTCGCCATGATCGTCACCGGCGCGATCCTGCGGCTGCGCTCGCCGTCGATCCTCGACCTCAATTTGTTCGCCGCCTCATGGCTCATCGTCGGCACCACCATGGCCTGGGCGGTGGCGCGGGCGACGTTCGCGCCGGGACGCATCACCTATCATCGCGTGATCGGCGCCGTGCTGTTGTATCTGACGGTCGCCGTGATCTTCGCCGCGCTCTTTACTCTCATCGGATCGCTCGTGCCCGACGCGTTTCGCGAGCTCTCGGTCGAGGACAGCCCGGCGCTCGCGAGCCGGGTGATCTATTTCAGCTTCGTGACGCTGACCACCACGGGCTATGGCGACGTCTCGCCGGTGCATCCGATCGCGCGCAGCCTCTGCAACCTCGAAGCCATTTTCGGCCAGCTCTATCCCGCAACGCTGCTAGCGCGGCTGGTGACGCTGGAGATCGCGCACCGCGGGAAGGAATGAGAGTCCCATGCGGCCGGTGACGCCGTTCATGATCAGGCCGAGGCGCTGCGTGGTCATGCCGATTGCTTCCGCGGAAATCTTGTTCGTTCGGCGTCCGCCGAGAAATTATCCTGCGGGATAAATGCGTCCAGCAGGCGCGGCCGCGGTGGGCCGGCTCTGCAGCGCACCACTTCGTGATGCCCTGCATCCGGGGCACGAAACCTGCTCACGAAAAGATAGCGGCGCGCGGCTTCACCGTCTTCATCGAGCCTTACGCCGCCGGCTTCGGCGTCCTCTCCAGGAGCAGCGTCTGGATTCCGCAGGTGCCGTTCCGCACCGACATGACCCGCGTGCCCGGCTTGCGGCCGCTGCGGACCTCGCTGACGTCGACGCCGGCGGCAAGCAAGCGGGCGCGGGTGGCATCGATGTCGGCGACACGCCAGCTCAGGCCCCACAGCTTGTCGTGGTCGAGGTCGCCGCCGGCGACAGGCCGGCGCACCACTTCGACGATGAGATCGCCGCAGCGGAAGAACATGAGCTGACCCCAGTCGTTGTGCGAGCGGTCGAGCGCCATATCCATGCCGAGCCGCGCCCCGTAGAGCGCGGCGGCGCGTTCGGAGTCCTCGGTCGAGACCACGACGTGATCGAGCCCGACGACCGGTCCGGTGCCGGTTGCGACCGAGACCGGGCGCTCCTCGGCAAGCTCGAGAAAGAACATGCGCACGCCGCGCGTCAGCTCGGTCGTGGCGCGCGTACGCTTCCAGTGCAGCAGCGCGCCGGTCTCGGCATCCCGGCTTTCGACCGCGGCGACGGGATCGGGCTTCAGCGCCACGCGGTCGAGCCGCCGGTGCATCCTGTCGATGTCGGCGACGCGGAAGCAGAGGCTTGCGAGCACCCCTTCCTGGTCGCCGAGCAGCGCGCGCATGCGGTCCGCCGTGACGCTGAACCCGCTCGGTGCCATCAATTCCAGCGTCATGTTGTCGAGGGTGAACAGCACGCGATCGGCGCCGTCGCCGGAATTCTGCCAGGCCGGCGCCCGCGCCAGCAGCGTCTGGTAGGCCGCCTTGGCGGCCTGGATATCGCCGACCAGGGCGACCACGTGATCGAGGCCGGTGATCATGTTCCTCCTTCTCGAACGGAGCCGGAACTCACGACGGCGACTCGGCGTTGTCCGGGCTGGGCAGCGCGATGCCCGACCATGGTCGTATTCCGCCGCCATGCTCATCTCAAGCGCTTCCGGCGGCAGTCTTGCGAATAATTTCGGCGTCCCCGCCGCGGAAGCGGTGCTAATGTAAACCGCCGGCCGGGACCACCCAGCGCATCACGGACCGCTCATGCAGGCTCTCTTCATCGGACAGACCTATATCGACGTCACCTTCATCACCGATCACCTGCCGACCGGCGACGAGAAGCACGTGGCCTCGGCCTATGCCGTCTCCTTCGGCGGCAACGCGGTGACCGCGGCATTCTGCTGCGCGAAACTGGGAATCGTGCCCGACCTGATCGCCACCGTCGCCAATGACTGGCTGGGGCGGATGTTCCAGGACATGTGCGCCAAATACGCGATCTCGCTGCACGGGCGGAAGGTGAAGACGTCCTCGCTGTCCTTCATCATGCCCAAGGACGGCAAGCGCGCCATCGTCCGCTGCCGCGACGACGAGCACATCCACCCCTTTCCGATTCTCAATCTCGGGGGCTGCCGCGCGTTGCACATCGACGGGCATCAGCCGGACGCCGCGATCCACTACGCAAGAGTGTGCCGCGAGGCCGGCATCCTGACCTCGCTCGACGGCGGCGGCCTGCGCACCAACACGCACGAGCTGCTCGAATACATCGACGTCGCCATCGTCGCCGAGCGCCTTTGCGAACAGATGGACCTGACGCCGGAGAGGATGCTGGATTACCTGAAGAGCCGCGGCTGCCGCGTCGGCGGCGTCACCATGGGCGAGAAGGGCCTGCTCTGGTACAACGAGACCGGCGCGATCGAGACCTTGCCGGCGATGCCGATCCCGCGCGAGCGCGTGCTCGACACCAACGGCGCCGGCGACGTCTTCCACGGCGCCTACATCTACTCCTACCTCGCCCATCCCGGCAAAAGCTGGCGCGAGCATTTCGACTTCGCCCGCGCGGCCTCGACCTTCAAGATCCAGCGCCTCGGCAACGAGGCGGGACTGCCGACCCTTGTCGACATCGCCAAAGTCAGGCAGGAATTCGAAGTCAGGGTTTAGCCTTCGCAAGGTTTGCGCATGGGACGCGTCTTCGTCGCCGGCAGCATCAACATGGATGTGGTGGCGACGGCCGACCGTCATCCCAGGGTCGGCGAGACCGTCGCGGGCCGGCAGGTGCTGTACTTCCCGGGCGGCAAAGGCGCCAACCAGGCGGTGGCGGCGTCGCGGTTGGGAGCCCGGACGACTCTGATCGGACGCCTGGGCAAGGATTCCTTCGGCGCCGAATTGAAGGCCTTCCTCGGCGATCAGGGCATCGATCTCGGCTATGTCCAGGAGACGACCGAAGCCCATACCGGGACCGCCATCATCACGGTCGCCGATGCCGACAACACCATCGTCGTCATTCCCGGCGCCAATGGCCTCGTCAGCGCCGACGACGTCGGCGTCGTGCCGCTGCTCGAGGGCGACATCGCCGTCAGCCAGTTCGAGATTCCCCTGCCCGCGATCGCGGCGTTCTTTCGTCACGCCCGCGCGGCCGGCGCCACGACGCTGCTCAACCCGGCGCCGGCGATGAAGGTCGGCCGCGACCTGCTCGCGCTCGTCGATATTCTCGTGCTGAACGAGACCGAACTCGGCCTGCTCGGCGACAGCGACATTTCCGAGAGCGACGATCTCGCGCGCATCGCGGACGCGGCTCGTCGGCTGCAAGCGAGCAAGGATCAAATCATCTGCGTGACGCTCGGCAAGCGCGGCGTCCTCGCGCTTACCGGCAACGAGGAGCTGATCGTCCCCGGCCGAACCGTGCAGGCGGTCGACACCACCGGCGCCGGCGACTGCTTCGTCGGCGCGCTGGCGGCACAACGGGCCGACGGCACCGCGTTGCGCGACGCACTCACTTTCGCCAACGCAGCCGCCTCGATCTCCGTGCAGCGGATGGGCGCCGGCCCGTCGATGCCGACGGCAGAGGACGTCGCGGCGGTCTTGTGATGGTCGAGATCAGGCCAGCGCGCTCTTGAGATCAAAGCTCCCGTCCGCGGCCTGGTCCGGCGAGATCGAGCGGTCCATGCCGAGCAGGCGCCGCCCGAACATGTGGTCGCCGGCGCGGTTGATCGACTCGATGCCGACGAGCTTGCCGGTCTTGTAGCAGAAGGCCGAGAACGCCTTCTGCGCGGGATCGCCGCGCAGCACGACCTGGTCGTAGCCCGTCGTCAGGCCTGCAATCTGCAGCTTGTCGTCGCCCTGGTCGCTCCAGAACCAGGGCTGGCCGTCATAGACCTTCCTGTCGCCGGTGAGCCGCGCCGCGACGCAGCGGGCCTGATCGGTCGCGTTCTGCACCGACTCCAGCCGCAGCGACCCGCCGAAGCGCGGGCTTGCGAACAGCGCACAGTCGCCGATCGCCGAGATGCAGGGATCGGCGGTCAGGAGATACTCGTCGACGATGACGCCGGAGGCGACCGGCAGCCCCACCTCCGCGGCAAGCTCGATATTGGGCAGCACGCCGACGCCGACCACGATGAGATCGGCCGCCAGATGCCGGCCGTCGCTCAGGGAGACGCCGGTGACCTTGCCGCCCTCGGCCTCGATGCTGGTCGCCTGCACGCC
>NZ_JAGWUA010000065.1 GCF_028868675.1 Bradyrhizobium sp. | reverse complement strand
CGCGAAGCGGTGCGCAGCTGATCCGGGGCCGTTCAAAAGACGATGTTCATGGCGGTCCCGGCTCTGCGGAGCAGCGCAAGGGCGCTGCACCGCGTCCGGGACAAAAGGAAGGAAACAACATAATGGCGCAGACGATCACCCGCGGTATCAAGACGCTGCTCGACGACGCCAACAAGGAAATCGAGACAATGAACGTCGCCGACGCCAAGGCGGCGGTGGCGCGCGGTGAGGCGGTGATCGTCGACATCCGCGATCCGCGCGAACTCGAGCGCGAAGGCAAGATCCCGGGCTCGTTCTCCTGCACGCGCGGCATGCTGGAATTCTGGATCGATCCGCAAAGCCCGTATGCGAAACCGATCTTCCAGGAAGACAAGAAGTTCGTGTTCTACTGCGCCGGCGGCCTGCGCTCCGCGCTCGCCGCCAAGACCGCGCAGGACATGGGCCTGAAGCCGGTTGCCCACGTGGCCGGCGGCTTCGCCGCCTGGCGCGACGCCGGCGGCCCCGTCGAGAAGTGGGAGCCGAAGAAGAAGGGGTGAACTTGTCACACGCGGGCCTGACCCGCGCGTCCATCATTTCAAGAAGGATGGATTGCCGGGTCCCGGCTCCGCTGGGCTACGCCGGACCCACGATGGTGCCAGGCCGCCGAAGCTGCAGCGATGGCGGCAAGCCCGGCAATGACGATGGAGAGACACGCAACCATGACCGCCACCGCCGACCCCCTCGTCTCGACCGAATGGCTCGCCGCACACATCAATGACGCCGACGTCAGGGTCGTTGACGCCAGCTTCAAGCTGCCGGGCGTGCTGCCGCTGCCGAAGGACGACTATCTCGCGGCGCATCTTCCGGGCGCGGTGTTCTTCGACGTCGATGCGGTGTCGGATCACTCCAATCCGCTGCCGCACATGTTTCCGAGCGCCGGGCAGTTCGGCCGCGACGTCGGCCATCTCGGCATCGGCAATGCCGACACCGTCGTCCTCTACGATGCCGGCGGCTGGGTCGCTGCGCCGCGGGCGTGGTGGATGTTCCTCTCCTACGGCCACCGCAACGTCCGCATTCTCAACGGCGGGCTGAAGAAGTGGCGCGCCGAGGGCCGCAAGGTCGAGAGCGGCGAGGTCACGGCGAAGCCTGCGCGCTTCGAGGCGAGCTATGACGCCAAGCGCGTGCGCAGCATCGAGCAGATGATCGCCAATGTCGCGAGCCGTGCCGAGCAGGTGATCGACGCCCGCGCAGCCGAGCGCTTCGAGGGCCGCGCGCCGGAGCCGCGGCCGGGCATCCGCTCCGGCCATATCCCCGGCAGCCGGAACCTGCCCTACAACATCCTGTTCGATGCCGCGACCGGTACGATGAAGCCGCTCGATGAACTCCGCCGGGCCTTTGCCGGCGCCGGTGTCAAGCTCGACGCGCCGATCGTGACGAGCTGCGGTTCCGGCGTCTCGGCCGGCGTGCTGACGCTCGCGCTCTACCGGCTGGGGGTGACCGACACCGCGCTCTATGACGGCTCCTGGTCGGAATGGGGACAGGCCGGCGGCCCGGCGATCGCGACCGGACCTGCCTGAGCCGTCTTGCCTGAGACTGAGTTCAGCGCGTGCGGGTGGTCGTCGCCGTTGCGACGGTCGGCTGCGTCGCGAACAGATCGAAGCTTGGCTGGACCGGTGGCGGCGGCCGACGCACGACGCGGCGCTTCTTCTTTGCCCGATATGCGCGCCGCTTGGTGGCCTTCTCGGGCTCTTCGCTCGTCGCCTTGACGCCGGTCGCCGGCTCGCTGCTCGCGGTCGCCGGCTCGCCTAGGGCGGCGACTTTCGTGGGGGTGCTCGCGGGCTCAGGTGCTGCCGGCGCGGCTGAAGCCTGCTGTGGCCCGTCCGGCGATGCTGATGGAGCGATCGTCTCGGGCTGAGATGCCGGGAGAGCGGCCGGCGCCGGCGAGTCCGCGGCCGCGACGATGGCCAGATCCTGCGCGGTCAGCGCGCTGGCGGGCGGCTCGGTCGGCGTGGGTTCGGCGGCGGGCGTGTCGGTCCGAGCCGCCGGTTCCGGCGGCAGCGCGGTCGCCTGCTCCACGCTGCTGACCGGCAGCGCGATGGTCGGAATGTCGTCCCGCAGAACGGAAGCGGGCTCGGCCGGTGGCGCCGGCTCGGCACGCAGGACGGCGAGTACGGGCTCGACCGGCTCGGAGAGTTGCGCAAAGACCTGCTCCTGGGGACCGGTCCGCCAGGACGGATTGCTGACGAACTGCTCGTGCGTGGACCGCAGCAGCGCGGTCGCGCCCAAGCCGAACACCAGGATCGAGACTGACAGCAGGGTCGCGGCAAACAGGAAGCGAAAGCCGGGAAGCATCGAAGGGCAAATTTCCGCCTTGGCAGGGTGCTGCCCAAGGCCCTTGAGGCAATCGGAAACGCGATGAGGGTACTGGCTGCCGCGCTCGCCGTGCGAAACGAGGTCAATGCGAGGGCGAATCAGGCTGATTCGAGAATACCGCAACGTTCTCGTGCGGCTTCCGCAAAAATCGGGGCGCGGCATCCCGCGATCGACGGAACGATACGATTTTCGCGCCGTGATGCGCCGGAGCAACGCCGGCGCGCGCGATCACAAAGGGTCGAATCGGGCGCAAATAAGCCTGATTTGTCTTGAATGCGCCGCTATCTTCGGTCATGTGCCGTTAACGATCCGGTCGGGGCTGGGGACTATAAAAGAGCGATGATGATCAAACACTTTCTGACGATTTGTGCTGCCGCGACGGCTGTCGCGGCGGGAACCTCGCTCGTGCAGGCGCAACAGAGCTATCAGGTGCAGCAGGCCCCGTCCTATTCGACGCCCTATCAGCAGAGCGCCCCGGCCGAATATCGTCCCGGCGATCGTACGCCGGATTTCGATGCGCTGGAGGATGACGACGCGCCGCCGCAGGCTGCGTTGCCGCCGCCCGGCCCGGGAGGAAGCCAGGTCTATTCCACCGCGCCCCAGGGCCCGGTGATGTCGCCGGATGATCCCCGTTACGGGCGCCCCGCAGGCGCGCCGCCGGTCTATTCGGCCGCGCCGCAGGGCCCGGTGATGTCGCCCGACGATCCGCGTTACGGCCGTCCCGCCGGTCCGCCGCCGGTGATCTATGCCGACCGCCCGGCAGCCCCGCAGGGTGCCAATGACGGCCTGCGTCCGCCGGAAGCGGTCGGCGGCCCGGTCGCGACCGGCACGGTCCAGCCGCAACAGCAGCCGGCTGTCGGCCCCGACGGCAAGCCGCTGGCGATTGCGGCCCTCCCGCCCGAGGAGCAGCCCGACGCCGCGCCGGTGCAACTGCCGCCGAACCTGCGCCGCCAGGAGGTTGCGTTCGCGACCAAGGAGCCGGCCGGCACGCTCGTCGTCGATACCCCCAACACCTATCTCTACTACGTGCTCGGCAACGGCCGGGCGATCCGCTATGGCGTGCGCGTCGGCCGCGACGGCTTTACCTGGACCGGCGTGCAGAAGATCACCCGCAAGGCGGAATGGCCGGATTGGCACCCGCCGGCGGAAATGATCGAGCGCCAGCCCTATCTGCCGCGCTTCATGGCGGGCGGTCCCGGCAACCCGCTGGGCGCGCGCGCGATGTATCTCGGCTCGACCGTCTACCGCATCCACGGCACCAACCAGCCTTCGACCATCGGCAAGTTCGTGTCCTCAGGCTGCATCGGCATGCTGAACGAGGACGTCTCCGACCTGTTCGACCGCGTCAAGGTCGGCACCCGCGTCGTCGTGCTGCCCGGCGGCCCGCCGCCGGGAACGGCGACCGCGTCTGCCCAGCCGGTTCCCTCTGCGGGTCCGGCTGCCGTGGCCGCCCAGGCTCCGGTGGCGGCTCAGGCTTCGAGCGGGCCTGCGTCCGGTACGCAGCCGACCGTGGTGCCGCCGTTGCCGGCGCCGGTCACCGTGCGCTGAGCGCGCGGGTCAATTTCGATCGCAAATCCGATCGTGAAAAGGGCGTGCCGCTGGCACGCCCTTTTCATTTCGGTCGCGAGGCGACGTCACGCCAGTCGGCGCGGCGGCTCATGGCCTTTGGTCCAGGCGTCGATCGCATCGATCATCTGGCCATAGTGGGTGCGCAGCCCGTCCTCGGTCGCGTAGCCGAGATGCGGTGTCAGCACGAGATTGTCGAGCTTGCGGAACGGATGATCTGAAGGCAGCGGCTCGACCGAGAACACGTCGATGCCGGCGCCCGCGATCTTCTTCTGCCGCAGGACCTCCAGCAGCGCCTGCTCGTCGACGATCGGTCCGCGCGCGGTGTTGACCAGATAGGCCGACGGCTTCATCCGCGCGAGGTCGGCCGCGCCAACCAGGCCGCGCGAGCGCTGGCTGAGCACGACATGGATGGTGACGATGTCGGCCTTGGCGAACAGTTCCTCCTTGCTGGCGTAGCCGACGCCGGCCTCCTTGCATTTCTCCGGCGTCAGGTTCGGGCTCCAGGCGATCACGTTCATGCCGAACGTCTTGGCGATGCCCGCGACCTTGCTGCCGAGCTTGCCGAGCCCGATTACCCCCAGCGTGCGGCCCTCGATCTCGATGCCGGCAAAGCTCTGCCAGGGCTCGCCCGCATGCATCCGCGCATTCTCGCGGCCGATGCCGCGGGTCAGTTCCAGGATCAGGCCCATGGTCAGCGCCGCGGTCGGATCGCGCGAATATTGCGTGCCGCAGACGGCGACGTTGCGCGCCTTGGCCGCTTCCAGGTCGATCGCGGCGTTGCGCATGCCGGAGGTGAGCAGCAGCTTCAGCCTGGGCAGCGCCGAAAACAGGCTGGACGGGAACGCGGTGCGCTCGCGCATGGCGCAGACGATCTCGAAATCCTTGAGCGCTTCGGCTGCGGCCTGCTCCGACGCGAACGGCTCCTCGAACACGGCCACGTCGATGCGGTCGGCGAGCCTGGGCCAGTCGGCCACGTTGAGGGCGATGTTGAAATAATCGTCGAGAATTGCACAGCGCAGCCGCGTCATCTTTGCAAGCATCCATCCATGGCGAGGGGTGACGGTCAGGCCGCCATTCGGAACCGCGTCATGGTTGCGCGCAATCGGCGGCGGGCGCAAGCGGCCGCGGCCTTCAACAATTTGGCGGGGGAGAGGCGGCCTTAGAGGTCGCGGGGCTTCAGCCGGAACGGGGCGTCCATGCCGTGCTTGGCGCGCCAGGCGGGTCCGGGGCCGCGCATGTAGTGCAGTTCGGGCCGGTAGGGGTTGAAGGCCGTGGCGAAGAACCGACCCCAGAACGTCCTGAGCTCTGCGACGAGCCCGCGCTGGCCGTCACGCCCGGCTGCTGCCGGCGCGGCGATGGAGGTCGTGTCGATCATAGCCATGATGCGGCCCCGCTGTTTTTCCCACCGCGTCCTGCCGCGGGTGGCGCTTTTTCAGCGCCGTGGCGAGCTTTGGCCTGATTTATTAAAAGATGGTTTCAATTGTCCGGATCGGCCGTTCGGATGGTGTCCGTTCCGTATTCATCCGTGGTGAACGGACGGAAAACGTTGCCCTTTGGGGGCGGGATCGCTACATCGGCGGCAAGCAAATTTCCTCAAATCGAAGGTTTTAGGGGACCGATGGCGCGCCAGTTCGTCTACTTCATGCAGGGCCTGACCAAGAGCTACCCGACCCGCAAAGTGCTCGATAACATCCACCTAAGCTTCTACCCGGACGCCAAGATCGGCGTGCTCGGCGTCAACGGTGCCGGCAAGTCGACCCTGCTCAAGATCATGGCCGGCCTCGACAAGGACTATACCGGCGAGGCCTGGGTCGCCGAGGGCGCCCGCGTCGGCTATCTCGAGCAGGAACCGCAGCTCGATGCCAAGCTGACGGTGCGCGAGAACGTCATGCAGGGCGTCGCCAAGCAGAAGGCGATCCTGGACCGCTACAACGAGCTCGCCGTCAACTACTCGGACGAGACCGCCGAGGAGATGACGAAGCTGCAGGACGAGATCGAGGCCCAGGGCCTCTGGGATCTCGACAGCAAGGTCGATCAGGCGATGGACGCGCTGCGCTGCCCGCCCGACGACGCCGATGTGACAAAGCTCTCGGGCGGCGAGCGCCGCCGCGTCGCGCTGTGCAAGCTGCTGCTCGACCAGCCCGAGCTGTTGCTGCTGGACGAACCGACCAACCATCTCGACGCCGAGTCGGTGAACTGGCTCGAAGGCCATCTGCGGCAATATCCGGGCGCGATCCTGATCGTCACCCACGATCGCTACTTCCTCGACAACGTCACGGGCTGGATCCTGGAGCTCGACCGCGGCCGCGGCATTCCCTACGAGGGCAACTACTCGTCCTGGCTGGTGCAGAAGCAGAAGCGGCTCGAGCAGGAAGGCCGCGAGGAGGCCGCCCATCAGCGCACGCTGGCGCGCGAGCAGGAATGGATCGCGGCCTCGCCGAAGGCGCGCCAGGCCAAGTCGAAGGCACGCTACCAGCGTTATGAGGAGCTGCTCAAGAAGGCGGGCGAGAAGCAGACCCAGACCGCGCAGATCATCATTCCCGTCGCGGAGCGGCTCGGCCAGAACGTCATCGATTTCGAGGGCCTGACGAAATCGTTCGGCGATCGCCTGCTGATCGACAATCTGACCTTCAAGCTGCCGCCCGGCGGCATCGTCGGCGTGATCGGCCCGAACGGCGCCGGCAAGACCACGCTGTTCCGCATGATCACCGGGCAGGAGAAGCCAGACTCGGGCACGATCACCATCGGTGAATCGGTGCGGCTCGGCTATGTCGACCAGTCGCGCGACGCCCTCGAAGGCGGCAAGACCGTGTGGGAGGAAATCTCCGGTGGCAACGAATTGATCCTGCTCGGCAAGAAGGAAGTGAACTCGCGCGGCTATTGCTCCGCCTTCAACTTCAAGGGCGCCGATCAGCAGAAGAAGGTCGGCGCGCTCTCGGGCGGCGAGCGCAACCGCGTGCATCTCGCCAAGATGCTGAAGTCGGGCGCCAACGTGCTGCTGCTCGACGAGCCGACCAACGACCTCGACGTCGACACGCTGCGCGCGCTGGAAGAGGCGCTGGAGGATTTTGCCGGCTGTGCCGTCATCATCAGCCACGACCGCTGGTTCCTCGACCGCATCGCCACCCACATGCTGGCCTTCGAAGGCGACAGCCATGTCGAATGGTTCGAGGGCAATTTCCAGGACTACGAGAAGGACAAGATGCGCCGGCTCGGCCAGGACAGCATCATCCCGCACCGGCTGAAGTACAAGAAGCTGACGAGGTAGGTGGATGCATCGGCTGGCGTTCGTCGCGGCGATGGTCGCCATGTCGCTTGCATCGCTTCCCGCGCGTGCCGCCGACGCCGCCTTCACCCAGTTCGTCGCCTCGCTCTGGCCGGAGGCGCAGGCCGCGGGCGTGTCGCGCGCGACGTTCGATCGGCAGACGCGCGGGCTCGAGCCTGACTACAAGCTGCCGGACCTGATCCTGCCCGGACGGCCGGCCACTGGCGCGCCATCGCAGGCCGAGTTCGTGCAGGTGCCGGCCGACTACATCAGGGAAACCTCGATCGCGCGGCTTGCGGGCGAGGGGCAGAGACTGCTGCAGAAATATCGTCCGCAACTCGCCGAGATCGAGAAGCGGTCGGGCGTTCCTGCCACCGTCATGCTGGCGATCTGGGGCCGCGAGACCGATTACGGTCGCTACACGCTGCCCTATGATCTCGTGCGCGTGCTGGCGACGCAGGCCTATGTCGGCCGGCGCAAGGACCAGTACCGCAACGAATTCATCCTGGCGCTGAAGATTCTCGGCGAGGGGGCGGTCACGCGCAAGGACATGCGTTCGTCCTGGGCCGGCGCGACCGGACTCACGCAGTTTCTGCCGTCGGAATATTACAAGCACGGCGTCGATTTCGACGGCGACGGGCGCATCGATATCTGGCACTCGGTGCCGGATGCGCTGGCCTCCGCCGCGCAGCAGCTCGTCAACAAGGGTTGGCAAAGCGGCGTGCGCTGGGCCTACGAGGTCAAGGCGCCGGCCAAGGTCGATTGCACGACCGGCGTGCCCGAGGTGACGAAGCCGATCGGCCAGTGGCTGCGCGACGGCTTCGTGCCGGTGCGGGGCGAGCGGCTGAGCGCGAGCGAGCAGGCGCAACCGGCGTCGCTCTTGCAGCCCGAGGGCATCTACGGTCCGTCGTTCCTGACCACGAAGAACTACTTCGTCATCAAGGAATACAATTTCTCCGACCTCTACGTGCTGTTCGTCGGCCATCTCAGCGACCGCATGACGAGCCCGCTGCCGTTCGCCACGCCCTGGGCGGCCTCGAAGCAGTTGCGCACCAGGGACGTGGAGGCGATGCAGCGCGGGTTGACCCGCATCGGGCTCTACAAGGACAAGATCGACGGCAAGGCCGGCATGCTGACGCGCTCGGCGCTCGGCGCCTATCAGAAGTCGGCCGGGCTGAAGGTCGACTGCTGGCCGAGCGAGGAGGTGCTGCGGTCGATCCAGGCGGCGCGCTGATCGGCGGCCAGAAAGCGGCAAAGAAAAAGCCCGGCCGATTGTGTCGGCCGGGCCAGAGATCGCGGCGCTTGGAGCGCCGGGTCGATCAACTCAGTAGCAGACACGGACCGGCCGGACGACCCAGCCATAGCCGTCCCAATAGCGCTGGCGTTGCCAGTAGCAGGGCGGGGGCGGCGGGGCGGGTTCGGCGACGTAGACCGGGCCGCCATAGGCCGGGCGGCTGGCCGCGATGGCGCCGCCGACGATCGCACCGCCGATCAGGCCGGCCGCGAGGCCGGCGCCGACGCCATCATGGGCTCTTGCGGGCGGCGTCGCGGTCATCAGTGAACCGGCGACCGTCGCAACCGTGAGGACGGCAACAAAAGTCTTCTTCATGCTCTTGGCTCTCCTGGGAGAAGGCGCCACTGCGAGCGCCCGGGATTGAGGTTCACGCACACTCAGCTGGATTGGCCACCCGCTAGGAAGCGCGCAAATGGTCAATCCGAGGTAAACGCGCACTGACCCCTGACCGGAAAAAGCGGTCTTTTTCAGGCCTCAGTCCGAAAGGTTCCCGCACGAACCGGTCGTTTCGGCAGAATGGGGGTGAATGCGGCCTAGCCGCAGACCCGGACGCGGCGCACCCGCCAGGCATAGCCGTCCCAGAAGCGCTGCTTCTGCCAGACGCAGCCGCCGTAATAGTCGTCGGCGACATAGCCGGGGCCATAGTAGCGGGGCGGGTAGTAGCCGGGGCCGTAATAATAGCCCGGACCGGGCCCATAGTAATACGGGGAGGCCAAGGCGCCCCCGACGATGGCGCCGCCAATGATCCCGGCGGCGACGCCCGCGGCAACGCCGCGCTGCGCATGGGCCGGCGCCGGTGCGACGGCCGATACTGCCAGGGTGGCGACGGCAGCGAGGGCCAGGAGCGACTTCTTCATGGTATTGACCTTTCGATGCAAAAGCAGGTCCGGATGGAATTCCAGGGAACTCAGTTCCACACTTCGCTTGAATGATCAATGAACGGCGGCGTCGAAGGCGACAAATCGGCGGGGGAGCGATGGCGGTGGCGGCGGCGACTGAGCCGGCGGCACTTGTCCGATTGATCCAACGCAAACCGGATCCTCAGGCCCGTTCTAGTCTCGATCCGGGATCAGTTTGGAATAGCTTCAAACCGCGGTTTTTCCTTTTGCATCCGCCTGAGCCCTTAAATATCGATGGTTGTGCATCACCGAAGGGCCTGCCTCTTTCCATGATCGTCTGTTCCTGCAACGTCCTCAGCGACCACGATGTCCGGGCCGCCGTCGCCGAGTCCAGCGATGCCGTGCGCTACGCCAAGCAAGTCTATGGTTGTCTCGGCTGCAGCGCTGAATGCGGCCGCTGCGCGCGCACCATCAAGACCATCATCGACGACGCGCTTGGCCCTTGTGCACGGGCCTGCAGTGCCGGCTGCCAGCACAGTCAGGTTGCGGCCAACGAAGATGCCGAGCCCGCCGATTTCGCGCTCGCGGCCTGCTGAACCCCGCACGCGCGATGTGCGTCGATCGCTCGCAGCAGCGAGGGTTGCGCCAATTTCAAATCTTACCTAGAAGCGTTCCAAGACAGGCCGCCGCGGCCTCAAGCTATCGGAGTGCATCATGCAGGGCGACGCCAAGGTCATCGAATATCTCAACAAGGCGCTGCGTCACGAGCTCACCGCGATCAATCAGTACTGGCTGCACTACCGCTTCCTGAACAATTGGGGCCTCCTCGAGATGGCCAAGGTCTGGCGCAAGGAATCCATCGAGGAGATGGAGCACGCCGACAAGCTCACCGACCGCATCATCTTCTTCGACGGTTTTCCGAACATGCAGGTGCTCGATCCCCTGCGCATCGGCCAGAACGTCAAGGAGATCATCGAGTGCGATCTCGCCGCCGAGATCAGCGCGCGTGCGCTCTATCAGGAGGCCGCCACCTATTGTCACGGCGTGAAGGACTACGTCACGCGCGACCTGTTCGAGAAGCTGATGAGCGACGAGGAACATCACATCGACTTCCTCGAAACCCAGCTCGACCTGATCGGCCGTATCGGTCTCGAGCTCTACACCCAGAAGCACGTCGGCGGGCTGGAGAGCGAGGGGCATTAGCCGGATCGCTCCGCCGGGCCCCATCGTCCCGTCATCGCGGGGCGCCCTGAGGGCGCTCCCGAAATTCAGCTACAGCTGTGTCCTGTAGCGCGCCTCCACGGACTTCTGGCTTTCCGGCTCACCCAGCCCGGTCTGGTCGTGGATCACCGTGCTGACGCTCGGCATCACCGAACGCTGCACCTTCACCTCGGGCGACCACAGCTTCGAGCGCATCAACGCCTTGCCGCAGTGGAAATAGACCTCGGCCACCGTGACGCTCAGCACCGCGCGCGGCGGCTTGCCGAATTCCACCATCGCGGCGAGCAGGTCCGCATCGGTCGTCAGCGTGCCGCGGCCGCCGACGCGCAGCGTCTCGTCGATGCCGGGTACGAAGAACAGCAGGTGCACGAAGCCCGATCCCTCGACGATATTTCTGAAACTGTCGATCCGGTTGTTGCCGGACCGATCGGGCATCAGGAGCCGGTCGGGGCCGGCGACGTGGACGAAGCCGGGATTGCCGCCGCGCGGCGAGGCATCGACGCTGCCGTCGGTGCCCGACGTCGCCAGCACGCAGAACGGCGACATCTCGATGAATTTTCGCGCATGGGCATCGATCCCGGGCCGCGCCTTCGCGATCACGCGCGGGCTCGGCTTCGGATAGATCGCGGCAAGGTCGCAGGCTGCAAGATCGGTCACGGTCGGTCTCCGACAAGAGTTCGCCCGCCAGACTAACCGATCAGGACGTTCTCGGCCAACGGTTCACATCGTGCGCTGCGGTGCGGTCTGCAGCAATTGCCGGACCTGGTCGGCATAGAATTGTGCGCCGCGCAGGCGGAATATTGGCCAGACCGCCGTGGCGTGGCCGCGTATGACAGAGCGCCTCCTACGATGTAGGATTTTCGTATCGACGATCGTCCTGAGACGAGATGGCTTTCCGTGACCGGCCGACGAGGAGAGACGCATGTGCCGCAACATCAAGACGCTCTTCAATTTCGAGCCGCCGGCGACGGACGATGAGATCCACGCCAGCGCCGTGCAATTCGTCAGAAAGCTCTCCGGTTTCAACAAGCCGTCGCAGGCCAATGAAGCGGCCTTCGAGCGCGCGGTTGCCGAAGTGTCCGATGCCGCGCGGCGGCTGTTGACCTCGTTGCACACCCACGCACCCGCGCGCGACCGCACCGTGGAAGCGGAGAAGGCGAGGGAGCGCTCGCGGCTTCGCTTCGGCTGACGACGGGGCTCAGTGACCTGGCTCACGGTGGAGGACGGCAGTGCGCGCGATGCTGTCCGCCGGATTCTTGAGACCGCAGAGCACGACCATGAGCCGCCCCCTTCTGCCGCTGAAAGCCGGCGCCATCATCTTCACGGTGCTGTGGACCGCCTGGATGATGTGGTGGAGCGGCTCCTTCAGCAGCGTCAGCCTCGTCATCCTGGCGATGTGCGGCGCGGCGGTCGGCTACGTCTGGTATCGCGCCATGCGCTGGCAGTTCGAGCGCATGGGCATGCTGCCGCGCAGCGACGACGGCTCGGCCCGATAGGGTGCGCGCGCCTGCCACGTTGCCGCTCCCGCTCGAGATCGTCTTCAATAGCAGCGTTTGGTGACGGCAGCCATTGCGCGCGGCGTCGTCGTCCGGCTTGATCAACGTCAAACGGCGGTGTTGTCGCCCATGTCACTAAGCGACGGGCGCGAAAAGCCTCAGAGCGGAGCAGCCGATGGGCGCGGGATGGAAGGTGTTCTGGCTGTCCGCCGTGCTGTTCGCCATCGCGTTTGCCGCGGAGCGTCTTCTCTTTCCCGACATCCTGCCGATCGTCTTTGCGAACGAGGCCCAGCCGTCACGGGCCGCGCTGACGGCGCTTGCCTTGCGCGCGATCGAGCTGACCGCGGCCTGGATTGCGATCATGTCGCTGTCGATCATGACGGGCGCATGGGTCAAGGACCGGCTGCGCCGCTCTCGCCGCGCGCCGTCCGGTTCATCCCCCGCCTCGCCGGCCGATTGACGGCCCTGCGCGACGTCAGGCTCTATTCGTGAGGGGCGGGGACGTCGATGCCGTCAGCCGCGTAGACTCGGATCTTGTTGCGCAGCGTGCGCACCGACAGGCCGAGCACGCGCGCGGCGCGGGTGCGGTTGCCGTCGCAGCGGGCGAGGGTCTGCAGCACGAGCTCGCGCTCGACCTCGTCGACGGTCGCGCCGATCAGGAGCGGAACGATCTGGTGGGGAGCAAGGGACTGCGCGGCGGCACCTGACGCAGCGGGGTGAACGACGGTCATCAACGACACCTCCCGATCAACGCCCGCTTCCGACGCTGGAAGCGGATCGAGAACCAACGACCCCAGCGCGAGGGACGGTGGGCGGAGAAGGTTAACGGGAGGTTAAGTCTTCGCCGCCGCACCAATTGACCTCGCCATCGCCGCAAAGCCGCCGCGATGGAACCGATCACACCGTCCGGTAGCCGCCGTCCGCCATCACGATCGAGCCGGTCACGTAGGCCGACAGATCGGACGCCAGGAAGATCGCCGGACCCACGATGTCCTCGGGTTTTCCGGTGCGGCCGAGCGGGGTGTGATCGAGAAACGCCTGCACCAGCGCCGGATTGCCGGCGCGGACCTGCGCGTTGATGTTGGTCTCGATGAAGCCCGGGCCGATCGCGTTGACGCGCACGCCGTCCTTGCCGAGCTCGGCGGCGAGCGCCTTGGTGAAGCCGAGCACGCCGTGCTTGGACGTGGTGTAGGCCACCGAGCTCGGCGTGCGCAGATGTACGAAGGACTGGATCGAGCCGATGTTGACGATGCGCCCGCGGCGCGCGCGCAGAGGGGCGAGGAAGGCCTGCGTGACATTGAAGATGCCGTCGAGGTTGATGGCGAGGATGTCCTGCCAGTCCTTCGCGACCGTCTCCGCATCCGCCGTGAACGCGTTGCGGCGGGTGATGCCGGCATTGTTGACGAGGATCGAGACCTGGCCGACCTTCTCCGCCACCTGTCTTGCAAGCGCGAGACAATCCTCGCGCCGCGTGACGTCGAGCGCAAAGCTTTCGGCCTTGCCGCCGGCGGCGCGGATCTCTTGCGCTGCGGCCGCCACGGTGTCCGCGTTGACGTCGGTCAGCACCACCTGTGCGCCTTCGCGGGCATAGCCCGACGCGATCGCCCGGCCGATGCCGGAACCCGCGCCGGTGACGACGGCGATGTGGTTTGCGAGCAATGCCATGAAATTTCCTCCCGGATTAGCCTCGAAGTTTCAGGAAAGGCTAACCGGAAATTAAGGGGCCGGAAACCGCGCGCTTGGCATACTCTTCGCTCCTGCTAGGTGTGGCACGCATGATGGAGCGGATTGAATCCTGGAGACAGGCCCTGGAGCGGCTGCGGTCGGCGCCCGACGTCGATTGGGACGAGGCGGGCCGAATCGCGGCCGAGATCGCGCGCGGCAGCAGCGATGCGACGCTGCGCCATGCCGCCGAGCAGGCGGCCCCGATCCTGCGCCAGGCTTCGCTTGACGACGAGGCCGGCATCGCCGAAGCGGCGCGCCGTCGCCTCGCCGTGATCCTGGACGTCGTGCATGGCCTGACCGCGCCGCGCTTCGGGCGCCGCCGCGCGCTGCCGAAGAAGCTGTCGAGCGAAGAGCGCGCCCGCAAGACGCTCGGCCTGCCGCTGGCCGTGCAGCTCACCTGCGACGACATCCACCAGGCCTATCGCCGCGCCGCGCGCGACATGCACCCCGATCACGGCGGCAGCGAACAGGCCTTCCTCGATCTCGCCGCCGCGCGCGACATCCTGATGCATCCCGGCGCGCACAAGGACGCGTGAGGCGTCGGAAGCGCGATCGGGCGAAGGCTTTGCGCCCTCGCCCGATCCACATATCCGCCGATCGAACTTATCTTACCACTTGCAGTGGCCGGCCTTCAGCGCGTGGTCCTTCAGCGCCAGGGCGTCGAGGAAGGTCGCGACCGTCGGGCTGACGCGGTGGGAGCCGGCGGGCCAGGGCTGGGTCGGAATGGTCTCGTCCCAGATCTGGCACAGGCCGGTGTCCTGCCAGCGGATCAGGTGATAGCCGGCCTCGGCCGGGCTCGTCGCGACGAAGGCGGCAACCGCAACACCGGCCGCGGCGCACAGCACGGAAAGACGACGCATCTCAAGAGCTCCCTCAAATGAACGGACGTGATGCTCCTCCCGCCAATGTCGGGGAGGCGTGGCGCGGGGCGCGCGCGGGGGCGCCCCGGACAAAGTGTGAGTAGTTCCGCCGGCGCAACAGGTTCAAAGCCTCTTGCGGGAAGTGCGCGGAATCCGTCGCCGCGTTCGAAGCGGAGCTATCCTTTCAGCGCCGCCACTGCCTCGATCTCGATCAGCATCTTCGGATCGGGCAGCGCCTGCACCACGCAGGTGGTGCGCGCCGGATAGGGCGGCGGGCCGAACGCGCCGGCATACATCGCGTTCATCGCGGCGACGTCGGAGGTACGGGTCAACAGCACGTTGACCTTGACGAGATGGCGCAGGCTCGCGCCGGCCTCGCCCAGCACGCGGTTGATGTTGATGACGACGTTGCCGAACTGCGCGTCAAAGCCGTCCGGCAGCACGCCGCCGGCGTCGAAGCCGGGAATGCCGGAGATGAAGAGGAGATCGCCGACACGGGTGGCGAAGGACAGCGGCGGCGCCTTGACGTGCGGCGGCGGAGCGAAATGCTGGATCGGCATGGGGCACCTTGGATGACGGGACAGGAGCGCCTTAGCCTAGTCCCAACCCGGCCACTTGCAACGGCAGCCGCTGCCCCGCCTCCGGCCACCATCGGAAAAAGCGGGTGCAAGACTGGCGCGGGGGGTCCCGCCGTCAAAAATCCGAGGTTCAACCCCATGCACAGTGGGATCGCCGTCCTCCGAATGAATTCGGATACACCGAATATGACTTGACGCGTCGGGCAAATCAGGGGCATAATGGTATCATGGCGGTTGCGCGTCCGAAGGCGCCACGGAGCGCGTTCAGCGCGACGGCTCGCTCTCACCTCGACATGTTGCCGCCGTCTTCCATCGGGTAGATTGGCACCGTTCTGATTCGATATCCCGAAAGACATCCCCGGAGACGCCCATGAAGATCGCATCCGTTTGCCGCGCCGCGCTCGTTGCCGTGATCGCCTTTGCCGGCGCTTCGTCCGCGGCGCTCGCCGACAGCGGCACCGTGACGCTCACGATCTACAAGGCGGGCTGGATCATCGGCGGCTCCGGCGGCTCGGGCGTGCTCAACTTCCACGGCCGCTCTTACGCACTCTCGACCGGCGGGCTCGACTACGGCCTCGTGTTCGGCGGCTCCAAGACCGTGCTGCACGGCCGCGTCAGCAACATCAATCGTCCCTCCGACGTCGCCGGCGTCTATGGCGCCGCCGGTGCGGGCCTCGCCGTCGGCCGCGGCGCCCGCGCCATCGTGCTCACCAACCAGAAGGGCGCGGTGCTGGAGCTGACCGGCACGCAGGTCGGGCTGATGGCGAATGCGGACCTCAGCGGGCTTGCGATCACGATGCGGTAGGCTTGAAGCCTCTACGCTCGCTGCAATCGTTCGCGTGAGAGCGACCTCCTCGTTCCAGCTGGTGTCATGCCGATCAGGCCGTGGCACCTTGTGGGCTAAGCCGAGAATTTCATGGCGACGAGCTACACGGTCGGCAAGCACTACGAGACGTTCATCCGGAGCCTGGTCGACTCCGGTCGCTACGCGACCGCGAGCGAGGTGATGCGCGAAGGTCTGCGGCTCGTCGAAGAGCGGGAGGAACGCCGCAAGGTCAAGCTGGAGGCGCTGCGCGCCGTTGTTCAGGAGGGCCGCGACTCCGGGCCTGTCGAGGAGATAGAGCCGCGCGAACTCATCGCGCGCGTCAAGGCGCGCGGTCGTGACCGCCTGAAAGCGCGCAAGCATGCCCGCTAGGCTTTTGCTCCGTCCGCAAGCCGAAGCCGACCTCGACGCGGTGGCCCCGGATGTCTCTGCGCTCCATCCGGGTTTCGCTCGTTGATCGACGTCGCGACGGCCGGCCACATTTCCCGCCGTCAGTTTGGACAGCGCCATTGTCGTATCTTGGGATACATTGGCGGCTGCAACCGTCACCTCATAATCTGCCTCGTAAATCATCGTCGGGCCGCAGGCTTCGGTGACGAAGTATCGTCCCCGCCTCCTTTGGTCCGAACGTCAGTCATTTCTGTCTCTGATTGGGAGAAGGCTGATTCTGTAGTGAAGGAGAGTGGCCGTGCGTGCAGGCTGTTTCGATTTCCGGACCCCATCCGGGTCAAATTCCACTCATGGGAAACATCATTCGTTCGATCACGGGGAAGATGATTTTGGTTTCGTCTTCGGCCATGCGCGGCATCACGATTTTCAGTTTGCCTTCGTGGTCAACCCGGATGCTCCGACGGGCGTTTTCGACGATCTCGGCGCCGCGGGCGCATCTCTCGATCTGCACGGGATCGGCAACGTCGTCATCGGCGACATGGGCGCCTCCACCGACGTCTCGGTTCATGGCGGCAGCGGCCTGTCCACCGTCGTTCTCGGCGATGGCGACAATGACGTGACCCTGCAGGGCGCGTTCAACACGGTCATTCTCGGAGACGGCAATGATATCGTGAATGTCGGACATGCGAGGGCATCGGCGGTCTTTCACGACGGCGCCGTGCACATCACCTACGGGAATTTTTTCGCGGCCAGCTTCGCCTCGCCGCTCGACCTCCATGGCATCCATGCGAGCGCGGGGAATCATCTCAATATCGGCTATTTCAACGGGGGCACGGGAAATATCGGCGCCTTCAATGGCCTGGGCAACAGCGATCTCAGCGACGGCAACGACAACATCGGCGTGTTCAACGGCAACGACAATGGCGGCCGCAACAACGGCAACGGCAACATTGGCGCGTTCAACGGCAACTTCAACGGTCTTGGCAATGCCGATGCGTCGGACGGCAACGGCAATGGCAACGGCAATATCGGCGTTCTCAACGGCAATTATAACGGCAATCTGAACGCCGGACACGATGCGGGCAACGGGAACGGCAACGGCAATTTCGGCGCCGACAACGGCAATCTGAACGGCAACGGCGTCGATCCGGTCGCCTTGCACGGCGGCATGGGTGCAAACGCGTGTTTCGTCGGCGGCTTCAATACCGTCGTCGTCGGCAACGGCTCGGACTGCATCACGGCCCTGGCCGGCATTTCCACCATCGTCGCCGGCAACGGCAACGACCGTTTCGTGATCGGCGGATCCTATAACACGCTGGTTGCCGGCGACGGCGCCGATCACGTTCTTGGGCTCAATGTGGATCACACGACGATTGCGCTCGGCGATGGCGGCTGCACCGTCAGCCTGACCGGGGCGGGATGCAATGTCGTCACGACCGGCAGCGGCGACGACCTGATTTGCCTGTCGGGTTTCGACAATTGGGTGAACGCCGGCGGAGCGACCACGTTCAACACGATCTTCGGCGGTGCCGGCCAGGATACGTTCGCGTTCGCGCCGGCCGGGTCGGGCATGGACAAGATCTTCGATTTCAGCCTGTGCAACGGCGATCGGCTCGACCTGCGCGATGTTCTGGCGGCCACGCACTGGGACGGCAGCTTCCGCGACCTCGGCCATGTCCTCAGCACCGAGACCGTGGGCGGGAACACGCTGCTGCAATGCACGACGCTCTCCGGCGACACCGCGACGGTCGCCGAGTTGATGGGGACGAGCTGTACGCTGGCGATGCTCGAAGCGCACCACTCGCTCATTGTTTGAGGGCGGCTGAGATCGGACAGGCCGTGCCGCGATGCGCGCCGCAACCGATCGGACCTCTTCAAAGACAAAACCCCGCCGAAAATCGACGGGGTTCGTCAGCGGTCTGAAGCCGGGCTTTCGCCCGGCTCGATTTTCGATGGATGCCGAGGTCGAGCCCGGGCACGACGAGCGGACGAGGAAGCCCTCACAGCGCCCTGTTGCTCTCCTTCACCTTCTCCGCATCCAGGTACACGCTCGAGCCCATCTCCTTGAACTTCTCGCTCATCTGCTTCATCCCGTCCTCGATCGTGCCGCTCATCGACATCCCGACCGCGGCCGGGTCGTTCAGCGTCGCGGCGTAGTCGCGGACGTCCTGGGTGATCTTCATCGAGCAGAACTTTGGGCCGCACATCGAGCAGAAATGCGCGACCTTGTGGGCTTCCTTCGGCAGGGTCTCGTCGTGGAAGTTGCGCGCGGTCTCGGGATCGAGGCCGAGGTTGAACTGGTCCTCCCAGCGGAATTCGAAACGGGCGCGCGAGAGCGCGTCGTCGCGAAGCTGCGCGGCCGGATGGCCCTTGGCGAGATCGGCGGCGTGGGCCGCGATCTTGTAGGTGATGACGCCGGTCTTGACGTCGTTGCGGTCGGGCAGGCCGAGATGTTCCTTCGGCGTGACGTAGCAGAGCATGGCGCAGCCGAACCAGCCGATCATGGCCGCGCCGATGCCAGAGGTGATGTGGTCGTAGCCCGGCGCGATGTCGGTCGTCAGCGGCCCGAGCGTATAGAACGGCGCCTCGCCGCATTCCTTCAACTGCTTGTCCATGTTGATCTTGATCTTGTGCATCGGTACGTGGCCGGGGCCCTCGATCATGACCTGGCAGCCCTTGTCCCAGGCGATCTTCGTCAGCTCGCCCAGCGTCTCCAGCTCGGCGAACTGCGCGCGGTCGTTGGCGTCGGCGATCGAGCCCGGTCGCAGACCGTCGCCGAGCGAGAACGAGACGTCGTACTTGCGCATGAGGTCGCAGATCTCGTCGAAATGCGTGTAGAGGAAGCTCTCCTTGTGATGCGCCAGGCACCATTTCGCCATGATCGAGCCGCCGCGCGAGACGATGCCGGTGACGCGGTTGGCGGTGAGGTGGATGTAGGGCAGGCGCACGCCGGCATGGATGGTGAAGTAGTCGACGCCCTGCTCGCACTGCTCGATCAGCGTGTCCTTGTAGAGCTCCCAGGTCAGCTTCACGGGATCGCCGTCGCACTTCTCCAGCGCCTGGTAGATCGGCACGGTGCCGATCGGCACCGGCGCGTTGCGCAAAATCCACTCGCGGGTGGTGTGGATGTTGCGGCCCGTGGAGAGGTCCATCACGGTATCGGCGCCCCAGCGGATCGCCCACACCATCTTGTCGACCTCCTCCTCGACCGAGGAGGTGACGGCGGAGTTGCCGATGTTGGCGTTGATCTTGGTGAGAAAATTGCGGCCGATGATCATCGGCTCGAGTTCCGAGTGGTTGATGTTGCTCGGGATGATGGCGCGGCCCCGCGCAATCTCGGAGCGGACGAATTCCGGCGTGATGAAGGCGGGCACGGACGCGCCAAAGCTTTCGCCGTCGGCGAGCGCGGCTTCCGCGCGCTCGAGCTGCTGCCTGCGGCCGAGGTTCTCGCGCGCGGCGACGTAGATCATCTCCTTGGTGATGATGCCGGCCCGGGCGAATTCGAGCTGCGTCACCTTGTGGCCGTCGAGGCCGCGCAGCGGCTTGTGATAGGCGGAGAAGGCGCGCGCGGCCTTTTCGGTCGAGACGCTGCCGTTGTCCTCCGGCTTGATCTGGCGTCCCTCATATTCCTCGACGCCGCCGCGCTCCAGCACCCAGGCCTTGCGGTTGCGGCGCAGGCCACCATTGACGTCGATGGTGACGTCAGGGTCGGTGTAGGGACCGGAGGTGTCGTAAACGGGGAGGTTCGGCTCGCCGGCGCCCTGACTCAGGATGATCTCGCGCAGTGGCACCTTCATGTCGGGCGCGGCGTCGGGCGACACGAAGATTTTTCGCGAGGAGGGCAGCGGGCCGGTGGTGACGGCGGGAACGGTCTTGTCCGGGTTGGATCGGATGTTCATGGGGTCCTCCTTACTCGGGTTCGTTTTCTTTGCGCGAGATGACGGCGGAGTGCGGGCGGCGAGATTCCGCCTTCACGCTCCGCGTGGCCCGGATTGACGCGGATGCAGTCCTCTTCGTCATTGCGAGCGAAGCGAGGCAATCCAGGGTTGTTTCGCGGTAGCAGCCTGGATTGCTTCGTCGCTTCGCTCCTCGCAATGACGGCTGAGCAATATTCATCACGCCGCCTCCCTGCGAAGGCCCAGCCACTGCCGCACCCGCGCGTCGGGGTCGGCGTTCTGGGTGACGTCGGAGACGACAGCAATGGAATCGGCGCCGGCGGCAAAGATGTCGGCGGCGTGCTCGAACTTGATGCCGCCGATCGCGACCAGCGGGACGTTTCCGATGCGCTTCTTCCATTCGGCGATCTTCGGAATGCCCTGCGGCGCGAAGCGCATCGATTTCAGCGTGGTGAAGAAGATCGGACCGAGCGCGACGTAGTCGGGGCTTGCGGCGAGCGCGGTGGCAAGCTCGTCGTCGTCATGGGTGGAGATGCCGAGCGTGAGCCCGGCGTCGCGGATCGCCCTGAGGTCGGCGTCGACGAGGTCTTCCTGGCCGAGATGCAGATGCTTTGCGCCGGCGACGATCGCCGCGCGCCAGTAGTCGTTGACCACGAGTCTTGCGGGCGTGCCTTTCGTCGCCGCGAGCGCGTCGGTGACGATCTGCAGCGCTTGCGCGTCGTCGAGATCCTTCGCGCGCAACTGGATGGTGCCGACGCCGAGCCTGGCGAGGCGCGCAACCCAGTCGACGCTGTCGACGACCGCGTAGAAGGGATCAGGATACGCGTGGCGATCAGGATACGGCATGCCAGAACGGTGTCCCGACGACAGGGGTGGAGGGGGAAGCGAAATCGCGGGCGTCCATCAGCCCGGCCTCGTAAGCGGTGCGGCCGGCCTCGACGCCTGATCGAAACGCCTTTGCCATCGCGACGGGATCGGCGGCCTTGGCGATCGCGGTGTTGAGCAGCACGGCGTCGTAGCCGAGCTCGAGCGCCTGCGCGGCGTGGGAGGGCGCCCCCAGGCCGGCGTCGACCACCAGCGTGACGTCGGGCAGCCGCTCGCGCAGCAATTTCAGCGCGTCGCGGTTGGTGATGCCGCGCGCCGAGCCGATCGGCGCGGCCCAGGGCATCACCACCTTGCAGCCGGCGTCGACCAGCCGCGTCGCCACCGAGAGATCCTCGGTGCAATAGGGGAACACCTCAAAACCGTCCTTGACGAGAATGCCGGCGGCCTCGACGAGGCCGACCACGTCGGGCTGCAGCGTGTCGTTGTCGGCGATCACCTCGAGCTTGATCCAGGAGGTCGCGAACAATTCGCGCGCGAGCTTGGCCGTGGTCACGGCCTCGCGCACGCTGCGGCAGCCGGCGGTGTTCGGCAGCACGGTGACGCCGAGCTCGCGGATCAGCTTCCAGAACGCATCGCCCGTCTTGCCGCCGGCGGATTCCCGCCGCAGCGACACCGTGACGATGCCTGCACCCGACGCGCGGATCGCGTTCTGCATGATCGCGGGCGACGGATAGAGCGCACTGCCGATCAGCAGACGCGAGGAAAAGGTCTTGCCGTAGAAGGTCACCATTGCATCAAGTTCCTTGGAGGCAACTTGCGAGGAACGTCATCCTGAGGTGCGCGCGCTTGCGCGCCTCGAAGGATGACAGCAACGCACGCGGCCATCCTTCGAGGCGGGCCGCAGGCGGCTCGCACCTCAGGATGACGGCAGAATTCGTAGTGGCAGGTCTCACCATCGTCACCCTCCCTGCCGCGGCGTGATGATCTCGATCTCGTCGCCGGCCTTCAGTTGCGTCTCCGCCCAGCGGCTCTTCGGCACCACGTCGTAATTGAGCGCGATCGCGAAATGCGTGCCCTCATATTCGAGCTCGCTCAGGAGCGCATCGACCCGCGAGGCCGCCACCTCGCGCTTACAGCCGTTGACGGTCACCTGCATCGCATCACCTCATTGTCGAGCGCGCCGCGCTCGACATAGCCAAGCGTCAATTCCGCCAGCGCC
>NZ_JAGWUA010000064.1 GCF_028868675.1 Bradyrhizobium sp. | reverse complement strand
GTCTTCTGGCGAGCCCGCACCGACAGCGTCGCGCCATGGATATGCGCATCTCACTCAGCGCGGTTTTGATCTTATCGGGGGATCATCGAAGCGCTTGCAGGGACTCATGGTTGAGAGTGATAACAACAAGCGGCGCCGGCTCGTCGAGTTCAAGGATGGTTGCCGCTCTGGCAAATTTGGAAGAACTAAAGCTTATGAGCTGATCGCCCACGAGAGGATCAGGGCCTACAAGATGGGGGGCAAGACCATGATTGATCTCAACAGCATAGATGAATATCATGCTTCGCTGCCGAGGGTCGAAACGAGAGCAAGCTAGGCCGCCGATCTGCGCAGCCGCTAAGTCCTCACACTGCTGCCATGACCGAAAACACCGATAATGCTCCGTTCGACCCCGCGCTGGGGGCCATCGAACCGCACGCCGGAACGCTGACCGCACCGCCGGACGGGCAACAGCTTTACAAAATCATGACGATTGAGAACCTGCTCCGGTCGGTGAGCGGCGGATACCTCTATTTCAACCGGGTCGATAGCTACAAGGACTTCCGGAATGCCGACGGGCATGACGGTGAGCAGTTGCAACAAGATCGCGCCGCCAATGAGGCCGCCAAGTTCGAAAGGGCACCCGATTTCTCTGGGGCGGACTATTATGACCGCTGCCGAAACCGGACCTATGCGTGCTGCTTCTCGCTGGAGAACTCCGACTACATCTGGCACGAGTACGGGAACGGCAGCGCACATGGTAAAGTCGGCATCGCTTTCGATTTCGCGAAGCTGCGTGCCGTCATCAATGAGATCATGAGCGTCAGGAATGGACTGCTGTACCGGGGAAACGCCTGCAAGCAGATATTCTCCGTAAACTACGGAATCGTCGATTATTTGTCGTGGGAAGAGGTGCGGGAAAATATCGATCGGATGCCCAATCCGATCCGCTACACCTACGTCAAGGACAAGAGCTATGCTGATGAGCGCGAGTTGCGTATTTCGCTTTCGGCGATTGGCATGGGACATTTTGTCTTGGCCGATGGCACGAAAATGGAATTTGCCCCCGGACTCGAACTCGGCTTTGATTATCGAAAGGCCATGACAGATGGCACGATCACGGAGGTTTTTCCCGGCCCCGGCTGCGACCTCGATTTCCTCCGCGATGAACTCGGCAAGCTCGGCATCAAAGCGGTAGACGGCGCGGCCTAAAGGCTAGGCAGATAATCCAGCGGCACTTCGCCGCCGCTGTGCGTCCCAATCTATAGGTCTTGTTCGGGCGCCGGCTTCTTTAAACCGCGCGGCTCCAGTAATTCGGCGGGGGTTTCTTGCAGGCCACAGAATGCGCTTATCCGGTGATTACCGTCGAGGATGCTCAAGCCATCGGGAAGCCTTATCGCAACTAGCGGCTTTTCGAAGACGCCATTCTTCATCAGGTAATCGGCCCCCCTCTTGAATCGCCTCCCGGTCTCCTCATCAATGGTGCCGCTTGCTTTCTCCATCAATATCTGCGCCACAATGACCTTCGTACCCTGGCAGAGATTTGCAAAGCCACAGTCAGTCGTTTCGCGCTTCCAGCTAACCTCTCGCCACCATGAAAGGGGCCTGTATCCAAGGATGGCTGCCCATGCGTGATTGCCGAGCGGCTCCGGCGGCGGCCAACCCGTATCGCCAGCGCTGCGGTTTGCGAGGTAGAACAGCCACAGTTCAATGACTGCATCGGGCCAATGCGGAAGATAGCGCTTTATATCGGCTAGAGATACCTCCGGCGGTCGCCACTTCTTCTTCAGAATCTCGGCGAGTTCTATAGCTTCGAGCAGCGTTAAGCTCCACAATTCCTCGACGAGCTTCGGCACATCAGCCATGGCATGATCCTGCGGTCATGATTTCATTACCACTATCACGCAAACGCCAAACGGAGGCGCACGGCGGCTTTCTGCTTTCCGGTTGCCGACGTGCCCTCATCGTTAAGCAGGGTCGAGGCGATCGAGCGGAAGCCGCGGGCGTAGTGGTCGCTGCCGGCGCTTTCAGTGTTGGTCTGGCCAGGCGCAACCGACTCGCCCCGAAGTCGTTCAACACGAGGTACGTATCTCGCTCGGCATCGTGGGGCAAAGTGTAAAGACTACGCATGACAAGGCGCTCCCTTGACCTCGCGATATCAAGTTTGGGCGATCCTATCGGGATTCGAGTCGGAGCCGGGTTCGATTCCGGTCGTGGCGCTTGTGGAGACCAGAACGGCATGGGGCGCGCCTGCTGCCGGGGAGCCTGCTGGCTTATTTTTTGCCAGCGAGTACCGCGCGTCTCAGCTTGCTGGTATTTCTGCTGGTATCGGCAGCAATCCGTGACTAAAATCGCCATAAATTCGGATAGTTAAGGAAATAGGTGACTGCCGGCCAGGGGCACCAATCGCCTGTCTTCATCGCGCCGCGAGACAATGTCGTCGGACAGGGATCGCGCACGAGATCGAACGAGGTGGCGAAGAAGGGCCGTCCTTGCGTCGGAAGACCGACGGGTTAGGCTGGGCCGGCCCAAGCAACAGACCTTCGATCGAACCGATGGCCAAGCGACGAGCGACCGATGCGAACCGGACCGGGGTGTCCGACCTTCCCCGCTTCCTCGTCTGGGTGCGCGGGCTCGAGGGGCCGGAGCCGCAGAAATGGGCAGCGCTCGATTTCGGCATCGGGGACTGGCGGCGGCCGCAGGTGCTGGCCTGGCTCGAACTGCCCGAGGAGGAGCGCCAGCTCTCCCTATCGATGCTGGCGCGGCGCTATCCGCCGCCACGGCCGGAGGACAACGGCGGGTAAACGCCGACCTCACGGCCCCCTTGCCGCGGTCGGAGTCAGGCCGAACCGCCGGCGGAAGCAGCGGTTGAAATAGGAGAGATCGTTGAAGCCGCAGGCGAACGCGATGTCGCTGATGCGGCGTTCGCTGCCTGCGAGCAGCTCGGCGGCGCGGCGCAGGCGCAGCTCGTTCAGCCGCGTGGTGAAGCTCGCGCCGGCCTCGAACAGCAGCTCGTTGACGTAGCGTTCCGAGAGGCCGGCAGCGGCGGCGAGCCTTTGCGCCGAGAAGTCCGGCTCGTGGAAGCGCGCCTGCAGGATCGACAGCACGGCCTTGAGGCGCACCGCGCGCACGCCCCGCCGCCGCGCGGCTGCGGCGACGTCGCTGCGCGCGCCGAGGCCGATCGCGGCGAGATCGAGCAGATGGGCCGATATCGCCATGCCGGCCTCGTTGACCACAGCGGGATGGCGCAGCAAGAGATCGCTGTAGTCCATCGCGAGCGACAGCGCGCCGCCCGGCTCGAGCTCGCGTCCGACGAGTTTGTCGATATCGGGCACCATCGCGCTCAACGTCGCCACCGGCAAATGGACGTTGGTGAAGCGCTTGTGGCTCGCCCCGTCGGCGGCGAAGAACGGCTCGTCGAGCTTCAGCAGCACCAGCGAACCCGGCCGCAGCGTGAATTCGCGCCCGCGATGAATGACGCGCGAGGTGCGCTCGCCGGTGTTGCGTACGAGGCAGAAGCGGTCGTCGCCGGTCTCGATCACCTGGCGCTTCTCGCGCCGCACCGTGACGAAGCTGCCGTCGCAGCGACCGAGCAGGGTGGTGCCAATATGGATCGAGTTCATCGCGGCGCGAAACGGCGCGTCGGAGGCCGGGTCGAGCTCGCCGGTGTTGGAAAAGTGCTCGAACAATTCCGCGAAACGGATGAAGCGCTGCCGTTCGGTCAGTCCCGGCGGCAGCATGTCGGTCGAGAGCGCTTTCTTGATGACGGGCATCGAGGGAAGGCCGGTCGAGGAGAGCGTGGACGGCGGGGCGAACCTGTCAGGCGCGGACTGAACACCCGGTGAACGCGAGGCCGCAGGCTATCAACACCGCGAATTGATGGAAACAGCGCCGGTCAGTCCAAAGGCGGAAATCCCCGACGCCGGACAGTCCAAGACGGCCGCGCCTCCGAGACATTATTCAGACGCCTGGTACGCCGCGGGTTGCTGCGGCGCATCCCGGCAACCGGGCGGCCGGGTTCCGAAAAGACGCCCGCGAGAGGAGACCACGACATGCCTGTTTCTCTGAGGCGCAGCCTGCCGCTCGGTGCGGCGATCGCCGCGAGCCTTTGCGTCGGATACGCGCTCGGCGCCCAGCCGCACATGGAGGCATCCATCGGGCTGCTGCAGTCGGCGCGGACCGAACTGGCCCGGGCCACGCCCAACAAGGGCGGCCATCGCGAACGGGCCCTCGGCCTGATCGATCAGGCGATCGCCGAGGTGCGCGCCGGCATCGCCTTCACCGCGACCCATTGACCCCTCCGGCTTCGACACCATGGAGGCACACATGATGCGACACATCCTCGCCGCGGCCTTCCTGCTCGGCACCATCGCAGGACACGCCCAGGCAATGCCACCAGCGATGCCGCTCGCGTCGATCGGCGCAGCGAGCAACGGCGACGTCATCGAAGTCGCCGGCGGCTGCGGCGCCGGCTGGCACCGCGGTCCCTATGGCGGCTGCCTGCGCAATTACGCCAATCCCGCTGCGCATGCCTGCCCGCGCGGCTATCATGTCGGTCCCAACGGCGGCTGCAAGGGCAACGGCAAGTAGCCGCACCCTGCCTGCGCGACAACAAGACCAAGCGGTCGGACGCCTGTCGCAGGGTCGTCGAATCGTACGGCGGCTGAGCGAAATCGGCTCGAGCGCTCAGTCGTCGTCGGAGCCGAACAGCCTGATCTGCGGGAAGCCTGGGCGCGGCGCCGGCGTCCATTCGCGCTGCTCGGAATCTTCCCGCACGTTGCGGGCGACGTCGTTCCAGTCGGTGCGATCGCGCGCCTCGCGCGGCTCGCGCATCTCCTGGCGGCGCCGCTCCGCCCAGCGCCTGTGCCGTTCGGCGCGGCGCTGCTCGGCTGCGGCACGCTTCACGTCGGCGTCGCTCGCCTTCGCATAGGCGTTCTCGGGTGCGGTCGCTGATCCGGCCACGCCCTGAGGCTGCGCAAGCTTTGCAGCCGCGCTCGGCCGCGCGTCCGCCGATTTCGTCGCGGCCGGCTTCTCCTCTGCCGCGGCCGTCGGTTGCGGAGCCGGCGCGGCCGCGGTCTGCGCCGCGACGTTGTCCGTCTCGGCGGGCGCGGGCGCACCGAGGGCGGCGACCATGGCCTGCGTCCCCGCAACATAGGGCACGCGCTCCGACGGCTGCATCGCTGCTGCCATGGCCGGCTGTCCGGAGCGCTCCCATCTACCGAGGTCGGGGCCCTGCTTGGGGGAGGTGGGATTCATGATGTTGCCGGCGACGAGCCCGCCGCCAAGGCCGATGGCGATGGCCGCAACGATCGTTCCGGCGCCCACGAAGTAAGCTGTCACAGCGCGCATCGATCCACTCCTCGTTTGGAGCAGCAACGCGCGGTACAAATCGATGTTCCGGAAAACGCCTCTCCCGTGCACAACCGCGCGAGGAACCGAGGAACCCGCGATCTCAGATCTGCTGGGCGACCTTCTCGAGCCCGATGATCCGGGCGAGCTTGCGCACTTCCTCTTTCTGGTCGTCGCGCAGTTGGAACAGGAGCGGCATCGCGGCCGACTTCAGCTGCTGAACCTCCTGGCTGTCCGGATCGATCGGCACGCCCTGCACGTGCGGATTGCTGAGCCGGTTCGCCTGGATCTTGCGCGCGACGTTGCGCAGCGCGGTCTCGACCGAGGGCCAGTAATATTCCTGCGACGACGACAGCCTCAACCGGTCCTTGATGCCGGATATCTGTACGTCGGAGAGCAGGGCGTAGGATTTTTGCGGCTGCGGCTTCGCGGCAACCTTGGGCTTCGCCGGCGCCGGGGCCTCGGACGCGGTCGGCTTCGGCATCGGGAAGTCGGACGGCGTCGCGGCGGCAAAGGCCTGACGCAGCGGCTCGGTCAGCGCGGGCACCTGCACCGGCTCGATGGCGGCAGAGGCGAGTGCGAGGGTCGGGATGTCGAGCCGGTCGGACTTGGTGGCGCGGTTGGTGACCAGCGCCTTCGGCGAGGCTGGCGAGGCCGCGGCCATTGCGGCGCTGGCGGCCGGCACGCTGTCGCGGCCCAGAATGGCTGTGGTGGCGGCGCCGAGAACGAGGAAGCAGGTCAGCACGACAATAGTGATGGCTCTCGACAAACGTCTCTCCGCGTCAGCTCTTTACCGCCCGATGCATTCAAATTGGCCGACAATTGAGGCTTATCCGTGCCCGCGGCGGCAAGGATTGGGAACGAGGGGCGAGCCCCCCGAAACCGCAAGGAAATCAGGCCGCTGCCGCCAGGTCGTAGGCGTCCTGGATGTCGGCAACGATCTCAGAGGCCTCCCATACCGCCCGCGGCTCGACCGACTGCAGGGTCACGGTCCAATTGCTGCCGCGACGGGTGCGCGGTACGCTGATGATGTCAAAGCGGACGCGGCGGCAGAGCGGATGGCGGGCGAGCGCGTGCGCGACCCGAATCCTGATCTCGTCCAGCGTCGCCAGAGCCTTGGTGCTGTTCAGATAATCGTAGTCCATCGCCTACCCCTCTTGGTCCTGATCGGCGGCCTTGAGAGGATTCTGCGAGCGCGATGGTTAATGCGCCGTTAAGTGCGGCCACCCGCAAGATTGCGGACCGATCGCTTCGCGCTGCGAGTTGCTCAGTGTCCGCCGACCGCGCGGTATTCAGACGCCGTGCGCGCGACGAGGTCGTCGACCGACAGCACCGCCGATACGCCCGAGGTCGCGTGCCCGCCGCTCCAGATGTCGCGCCAGCGTCTTGGCCGGTTCTCGCGCGCGGCGACGTCGATGTCCTTGCCGATGTCGATCGCGCCGCGCGCCGGCAGATCGTCGGGATCGAGACCGGCGGCGACGATCGATGGCTTCAGCATGTTGGTCCGCAGGCCGGTGAAGGCCGTGGTCAGCAATATGTCGTCGGCGCTGCTCTCGACCAGCATCTGCTTGTAGCGGTCGTCGGCCATGCTCTCGCGCGTGGCGATGAATGTCGTGCCCCGAACGGAGTACACCGCTACGCGCTGCACTGCGTCCGGGGCACGAGATCATCCCCTACCGCTTCTCGATTACCAGGCTCTGCACGGCGCGGCCGAAATAACCCTGGCGGTCGGCGAGGCGCGACATCGCGAGCCCCATGCCGTCGGGACCGATCCAGGAATCGCCGTCGAGCAGGATCCAGTCGCCGACCGGCTGACGCGAAAAGCTCACGGTGAGGTCGGCGTTGATGTAGGTCCACTGCCGGAAATCGAGCGTCGAAGCGGTGCCATTGGAAAAATCCGCGGCGACCACGGCGCGCATCGCCTGCGAGATTGCGGCCCCTTCGATCAGCGGCTCGTCGACGCGGAACCAGATCGCGCCGGCGCCCGCCTGGCCGAAACGGCCGCGCGCCGCGCGCATCGACACGAAGCGCACGAACGGACTCGTTGCGGCGTGACCGTCCTCGACGAGCGACGCTTCCGGAGACGGCAGTTCGACCGGCAGGTCCCCGATCTCCTCCGGCAGCGTGAGCGCCTGCGACCTGATCTTCAGCACGGTCGCATTGACGACGGCGACGCCATCGGCGAGCAGCTTGACGCTGCAGAGCTGGATCTTGCGGCCTTCGCGCAGCACCTCGGTCGCGATGGTCAGTGGCGCCACCGGCACGGGGCGCATCAGGTCGATGGTGACCCGCGCGATTGACATCGGCGCCGGCGTCGGCAGCCGCTCGGCGGCCCACACCACGAGCGAGGCCGGCGCCGAGCCGTGCTGCATCCGCGGATCCCACGGGCCCGCGGCGTCCGGACTGGTGACGACATCGTTGCCGTCGACACGATAGATGGCGTCCATCAGTGATGATCCCTACAGCGGCCGATCGATCGCTTCGTCATATTCCTTCTTGAAGCGCGCGATCAGCTCGGCGGCGGGCACGATCTTCTCGATGCTGCCGATGCCCTGGCCCGAACCCCAGATCTCCTTCCAGGCCTTCGGCTTGGCGCGCTCGCCCGACGCATCGGTGCCGAAATTCATCTTGGTGGGATCGGACGTCTCCAGATTATCGGGATCCATGCCGGCGGCGACGATCGACGGCCTCAAATAGTTGCCATGCACGCCGGTGAACAGGTTCGAATAGACGATGTCCTCGGCCGAGGAAGACGCGATCATCTCCTTGTAGCGCTCCACCGCGTTGGCTTCCCTGGTCGCGATGAAGGCCGAGCCGATATAGGCGAAGTCGGCGCCCAGGATGCGCGCGGCGCGGATCGCCTTGCCGTTGCCGATCGCGCCGGACAGGGCAATCGGGCCGTCGAACCACCGGCGCGTCTCGGCCACGAATGGGAACGGCGAGATCGTGCCGGCATGGCCGCCGGCACCGGCCGCGACCAGGATCAGGCCGTCGGCGCCCTTCTCGACCGCCTTGTGGGCGAATTTCTGGTTGATGACGTCGTGGAAGATGATGCCGCCCCAATTGTGCACGGCCTTGTTGAGCTCTTCGCGCGCGCCGAGCGAGGAGATGATCACCGGCACCTTGTGCTTCTCGCAGAGCGCCATGTCCTGATCGAGCCGGTTGTTCGACTTGTGCACGATCTGGTTGACCGCGAACGGCGCCGACGGCCGCTCGGGATGGGCGCGGTCGTAGGCGGCGAGTTCCTCCCTGATCCGGTGCAGCCATTCGTCGAGCAGCGCTGCGGGGCGCGCGTTCAGCGCCGGAAACGAGCCGACCACACCTGCCTTGCACTGCGCGATCACGAGATCGGGCACGGAGATGATGAAGAGCGGCGAACCGATCACGGGGATCGACAGGCGCCCCTTGAACAAGGCGGGCATGGACATAGAAAGTCGTCTCCTTCATTGGCAGCGGCTTGGAGGCCGAGCGTCATACCAACAAGGCAATCTTTCCACTGTCAAGTATTGCGTTTTCACGCCGCGCGGTCCCCCGATCAACCGGTTCCGGCACACCGGGGACCGGCAATTCCAATACGCGGAATTGTCCGCTATTGTAGCAGGTCGGGATTGATCAGCCGCTCGAAGGAGAACATCTCGTCCCATTTCTCCTGGGTGAGCAGCTTGCGCTCGACCACGACGATCTGGTGCAGCGACTTGCCCGTCCTGTAGCCCTCGCGCGCGATTTCGGCACATTGCCGGTAGCCGAACAGCGGCTTCAGCACCGTCACGATGCCGAGTGAATTCAGCACCGTGTTGCGGGCATGCTCCTCGTTGGCGGTGATGCCATTGATGCAGTTCTCGCGCAGACTGTTGACCGCGCGCTCCATGGTGCGGATCGAGAAGAACAGCGCGAACGAGATCACCGGCTCCATGACGTTGAGCTGGAGCTGGCCGGCCGAGGCCGCCAGCGTCACGGTGGTGTCGAGCCCGATCACCAGGAAGCTCGTCTGGTTGACCACTTCGGGGATCACCGGATTGACCTTGCCGGGCATGATGGAGGAGCCCGGCTGCAATTGCGGCAGGTTGATCTCGTTCAGTCCGGCGCGCGGGCCGGAGGCGAGCAGGCGGATGTCGTTGCAGATCTTGGTGAGCTTGCTCGCGGTGCGCTTCAGCACGCCGGACAACTGCACATAGGCGCCCGTGTCGGAGGTCGCTTCGACGAGATCGCTCGCCAGGATGAACTCGACGCCGGTCAGCGCGCTCAGGTGCCGCACCGCGAGCCTGGGATAGCCCGGCGCCGCGGTGACGGAGGTGCCGATCGCGGTGGCGCCGAGATTGATCTCGCGCAGCAGCGAGCGCGCCTCGGAGATGCGGTCGACCTCCTCGCCCATGGTGGTGCCCCAGCCGCGGAATTCTGCGCCGAGCGACATCGGCACGGCGTCCTGCAGATGGGTGCGGCCCATCTTGAGCACCTTGTCGAACTCCAGCCCCTTGGCGAAGAAGGCATCCTGCAATTGCCGGAGCGCCGTCATGTAGCTCTCCAGCCGCAGGATCAGCGCGAGGCGAAAGGCGGTCGGATAGGTGTCGTTGGTCGACTGCCCGTAATTGACGTGATCGTTGGGGCTGACGTGCTGGTACTCGCCCTTGGCGAAGCCGAGCTCCTCCAGCGCGAGATTGGCGATCACCTCGTTGGCGTTCATGTTGGTCGAGGTGCCGGCGCCGCCCTGGATGAAGTCGGTGACGAACTGGTTCATCATGTCGCCGGCAATGACGCGGTCGCAGCCGGAGATGATCGCGTCGGCGATGGCGGCATCGAGCACGCCGAGGTCGCGGTTGGCCATCGCGGCCGCCTTCTTGACGTAGCCGAGCGCCTTCACGAAGTAAGGCTCCTGGCTCATCGGGATGCCGGTGATGTGGAAGTTCTCTTTGCCGCGGATGGTCTGGACGCCGTAGTAGATGTCGTCGGCGATCTCGCGCTGCCCGAGGAAGTCCTGTTCGGTTCGGCTCATATGCGCTCCTTTCGGGATGCTTCCGCTGCCGCGCGCCGCCGGCGATCCGTTACTGGCAAAGCGCCGTCGTGACGAAGGTATCGGTGCGGCAGTCGCCCGGCTTGCGCTGCCGTCCGGGGATCAGGACCTTCACCGAGCACTTCTCCGCGGAATCGAGGTTGAGGCTCTTGCCTTCCTTGTAGCCCTTGCCCTGACAGAGCGTGTCGGCGGCCTGCTTGCAGTCGGGCGCGCCGTTGGGCGAAACCGGGCAGGCGACGCGGCCCGATACCATGCTCGCCGGTTTCGCGAGCCGCGACAGCGCATCGCCGGCGTCCTTTGCCGCGTCCCTGGCCTTGGCATTGAGTTCGTCGATGGTCTCGCCCGGGCTCTTCAGCGGCGGCAGGATCGAGGGCAGCCTGTCGAACAGCTTGCCCATTTCGTTGATCAGGCCGGGATTCTCCTCGCGCGCCGCAGGCACCGCCTGCGCGGGGCTCGCGTTGGGCGGCGGAGCCTGAGGCCCCTGCTGCTGCACGCCGAGCTGCGGTGGAGCGGTGGGCGCGGCCGACTGCGGCCATCCGGTCCCGGCGCTGCCGAACAGGACGGCCAGCACCGTGCAGACGAGCATCCCTGGCCGCGCCGCGGGGTTGCCGGATCGAACCATCATGGCCCCAACCGTAGCCGAAGCCGGCGCGGCGGCAAAGCGCAGCGCCCGCCTCAGATCAGCTTGATCGCGATCACGAAGCCCAGCACCAGCACGACCGCGCCGATCGTCACCCACAATCCGAGATGCCGCTCGATCCTGACCCGGATCCAGTCGCCGTAGCGGTTGAGCAGCACCGCGGCGACGAAGAAGCGCCCGCCGCGCGCGACGATCGAGCACAGGATGAACAGCCCGAGGCTGTAACCGGCAAAGCCCGAGGTGATGGTGACGAGCTTGTAGGGGATCGGCGTCAACCCCTTGAGCAGGATGATGACAGCCCCCCATTCCGCATAAGACGAACGGAAAGCGTCGACCTTGTCGCCGAGGCCGTAGACCTGGATCAGCCAGTGCCCGACCGAGTCATAGAGCAGCGCACCGATGGCGTAGCCCAGCATGCCGCCGAGCACCGAGGTCGCGGTACAGACCGAGGCATAGAGCCAGGCGCGCTGCGGGCGCGCCAGCGACATCGGGATCAGCATCACGTCCGGGGGGACCGGAAAGAATGAGCTTTCGGCGAAAGCCACCGCTCCCATGATCCAGAGCGCGTAGGGCTTGTGGGCGGCGTCGATGCACCAGTCGTAGATCCGTTTCAGCATGGCGCCGCGATGAAGCACCATGGGACGGATTTGTCCATGGTGAGATTGGACCGGATTGACGTGCTTCTTTCGGTGCTAATGACGCTTGCGAGCGGCGCGGCCGTCCAGCGCGACAATAGGCCGCCGGGTGGCGACGCGCGGCGGAGCAGCCTTGGGCAGCTTCACCGCGGATTTCGGCAGCTTCTCGGCGATACCGAGCATGTTTTCGCGCCGGGACATCTCGCGCCAGACGTCCTCGGGACGCACGCCGGCGGACGCCCAGAGCACCGTGAGATTGTAGAGCAGGTCGGCGCTTTCCCGGATCACGGCCTCGCTGTCGCCGTGGACCGCGTCGATCACGACCTCGATCGCTTCCTCGGCCAGCTTCTTCGCCATCTTGGCGGGGCCGCGCTGAAACAGCCGCGCGGTGCGCGACGTCTGCGGATCAAGGTCCCTGGCCGCGAGCACAGCCAGATATAGCCGCTCGAGCGAATCACTCATGATTACTCAAAACTACTCGAAACGAATGGCGAGCGTGTTAACGCCCGACGAAAAAAGCAAAAAACGAGCCGGCGCGGCAAGCGCGCCGGCGATTTTTCGTCAACGGGCCTCGCGCCGGCGGCTAGTAGCAGTTGGTCATGTAGCCCTGCCCGCAGAGTTCGGACGGGCTGGAGCCGCCATAGCGCTGATATTGATAGTTGGGTCCGGGCCCGTAGTAGGGACCGGGAGGACCATAATAGCCCGGCCCGCCGTAATAAACCGGCCCACCGTAGTCGTAGGCATAGGCGTCGCGGCTTGCGGCAATCGCAAGGCCCGTGCCGACGATGCCGGCGAAGGCGGCCGCAGCCGCCGCTCCGCCGCCGCCATGCCAGTGACGGCCGCCAGCGAACGCGGCCGAGGGCACGACCGCGGTCAGCGCCATCACGGCGGCCGTGGCCAGAACGGCCTTGCGGCCGACAAATCGAGAAGCTCGGTCGAACATGTCTTGGGACCTCCGATGATGCCTGCGGACAGGCTTAATCCTAAAACCCCCGCATCCCATGTTGGGTTCCCGAAACCCAACACAAGCTGAACGGGGTTGCGTAATCGTGCCGCAACCGCCGCTCATCGACCGTTCATGTTCGGCAGGTCAAAATGACTGCCTGCCGGCGCTCCGTGGCGTCACCAAACCATAACAAAAGCAAGTCCGGCGCGACCGATGCTCGCATGTCGTCCCACCGCTCTCCGCCGGTTGTCGGCCCTCTGGATCTGCCTTGCCGTCCTGGCAGGCGCCACCGCGCGCGATCTCAAGGCGGAGAACGCCGCCCAACCCGTCGCGATCCAGTTCTCCTTCGACCGTCCGGTTGACGCGAGCATGGCGCCGTTCTTCGTGGCCGCGAAGGCCGGGCTGTTCGCGGCCGAACATCTTGCGGTCTCCTTCGATGTCGCGGCCGGCTCGCCCGAGGCCATCGCGCGCGTCGCACGCGGCGACAGCCAGCTCGCGCTCGTCGACATCAACGAGCTCATCCGCCTTCGCGACAGGATCGACGCGGCACCGGTGAAGGCGGTATTCGTGCTGTTCAACCAGGCGCCCTACGCGATCGTCGCCCGCAAGAGCCGCGGCATCCAGGCGCTGTCCGATCTCCACGGCAAGACCGTCGGGGTCGCCGACGGCGACCTTTCGATCCGCCTGTGGCCGGCGCTCGCACATCGCAACGGGATCGATCCCGCCCACGTCATGTTCCACAAGATGAGCGCGGCGGTGCGCGAGCCGATCCTGTCCGCCGGCCAGGTCGATGCGGTCGCTGGTTTCTCCTATCTGTCGGCGGTGAACCTGCGCGACCGCGGCGTGCCCGCCGCCGACCTCGCCGTGCTGCGCTATGCCGACCATGGCTGCGAGGCCTACGGCTTTGCCGTGGCGGTGAGCCCCGCCTTCGCCGCATCGAAGCCGGAGGCCGTGAGCGGCTTCGTCCGCGCGCTGATCGCCGGCCTCAATGCCACGATCAGGGAGCCGGAACGCGCCGTGGACGAAGTGCTGAGCCGGATGCCGAACGGCGCGCGCGATCTCGAACTGGAACGCCTGCACGCCGTGCTCGCCGATAACGTCCTGACCGCCGAAGTCCGGCACAACGGCCTCGGCGGCGTCGACCCAGCGCGGCTGGAGCGTTCGATCGATCAGGTCGGGGAGGACTACAAATTCCGCAAACGCCCCGTGGCGGACGACATTTTCGACGGGCGGTTCCTGCCGCCGGTCGAGGGACGCTTGATCAATTGAGTAACGCCTTGACGAATGTAAGCAAATAGCTTACACTACGTTTTATTCCGGTTTTTGGACCGCACTTTTGATCAAGTCTTTCAAGAGCAAGGCGCTTGGCGATCTCTGGGCCAAAGGCAAGACGTCGAAGATCGATTCCAAGATGCACGCCCGGATCCTGCGCCGGCTCGATCAACTCGACAGTGCATCTCAACCTGAGGACATGAATCTCCTCGGCTTCGACTTTCACCGCCTGCACGGGAAGCCGGTCAGATACTCGGTTCACGTCAACGGCCCATGGTGCATCACGTTCGAGTTTGAGAGCGGAGATGCTCATAGGGTCGGCTTCGAGCAATACCACCGAATGCGGAGCCGATGACTGGCTCGGTATCGCGGAGCTACGAATGGTCGAATATTCTGCCAAGAGAAACCCTCGCCGCTGCCCCGTTCATCCCGGTGCGGTCCTTCGCGAGGACATGCTGCCCGCGTCGGGCAAGACCAAGGTGGAGATCGCACGCCTGCTGGGGATTTCACGGCAGCATCTTCACGACATCATGGAAGAAAAGAAGCCGCTTTCGCCGGAAGTGGCGGTGCGCGTCGGCAAGCTGTTCGGTGGTGGCGCCGGCATCTGGGTTCGAATGCAAGCCGCCTATGATACCTGGCACGCCGAACGGACCGTGGACGTCAGTCAAATCCCTACTTTGAAGGTGGCCTGACTTGCCCACATCAGTGTAGTCTGGCAGTTGCATGTCGAGTCCGGTTCGAGTGAACGGTTCGCGAGTCTAGGCGCATTTCATCATGTCCATCGTCCGCCTCTACACCCGCGTTCTGGAACTGCTCGGCAAGGAGGCGCGGCTCGGCTGGCTGCTGGCGGTCGCCAATCTGCTGCTGGCTGCGGCGCAATTCGCCGAGCCCGTGCTGTTCGGCCGCATCGTCGACGTGCTCTCGGGCAAGACGGTCGCCGGCGCGACCTCGGCCTGGCCGTTCCTGTTTGCCTGGGTGGCGTTCGGACTGTTCACCATCGGTTGCAGCGCGGTGGTGGCGCTGCATGCCGACCGGCTCGCCCACCGCCAGCGCCAGGCGGTGCTGACGGGCTATTTCGAGCACATCCTGCAACTGCCGCTGACCTTCCACACCGGCACCCATTCGGGCCGGCTGATGAAGGTGATGCTCAACGGCACCGACGCGCTGTGGCGGCTGTGGCTCGGATTCTTCCGCGAGCATTTTGCCGCCATTCTCTCGGTCGCGGTGCTGCTGCCGCTGTCGCTCTATCTGAACTGGCGGATGGCGATCCTGCTGTTCGTGCTCTGCATCGTGTTCACGGCGCTGACGACTTTCGTCGTGCGCCGGACCTACGGCATGCAGATGGAGGTCGAGGAGCACTACAGCGACCTCTCCGCGCGCGCCTCCGACGCGCTCGGCAACGTCGCGCTGGTGCAGAGCTTCGTCCGCGTCGAGGCCGAGGTGCAGGGGCTGCGCTTCGTCGCCGACCAACTGCTCGCCGCGCAGATGCCGGTCCTGTCCTGGTGGGCGCTCGTCACCGTCATCACCCGCGCCTCCACCACCATCACGGTGCTCTCGATCTTCACGCTCGGCATCGCGCTGCACGACCAGGGGCGGACGACCGTCGGCGAGATCGTGATGTTCGTGAGCTTCGCGACGCTCCTGATCCAGAAGCTCGAGCAGGTCGTGAGCTTCATCAACAACGTCTTCATGGAGGCGCCGCGCTTACGCGAATTCTTCAACGTGCTGGACGCCGTGCCCGCGGTGCACGACCGGCCCGACGCAATCGATGCCGGCCGGCTCTCCGGCCTCGTCGAATTCAACGACGTCACCTTCTCCTATGACGGCAAGCGGCCGGCGGTGGAGGATCTCTCCTTCACCGCGCTGCCTGGCCAGACCATCGCGCTGGTCGGCCCGACCGGCGCCGGCAAATCGACCGCGATCGCGCTGTTGCACCGCGCCTTCGATCCGCAGTCCGGCTTCATCAAGATCGACGGCATGGACGTGCGCGGCGTGACGCTGACGTCGCTGCGGCGGAACATCGGCGTGGTGTTCCAGGAGGCGTTGCTGTTCAACCGCTCGATCGCGGAGAATCTGCGCGTCGGCAAGCCGGACGCAACCGATGCCGAGATGCGGCTCGCCGCCCAGCGCGCGCAGGCGCTCGAATTCATCGAGCGTAGCGGCGGCTTCGAGACCAATGCCGGCGAGCGCGGCCGCATGCTGTCCGGCGGCGAACGGCAGCGGCTGTCGATCGCGCGCGCCCTGTTGAAGGACCCGCCGATCCTGATTCTCGACGAGGCGACCAGCGCGCTCGACGCCGTCACCGAGGCCAAGGTCAATGCGGCGCTCGACGAAGTGATGAGGGGGCGCACCACCTTCGTGATCGCCCACCGCCTCTCCACCATCCGCAACGCCACCAGAATATTGGTATTCGACAACGGCCGCGTGATCGAAAGCGGAACTTTCGATGAACTCGTGGCAAAAGGCGGCCATTTTGCCGCCCTCGCCAAGGCCCAGTTCATGGTGCAGGAAAATGCGCGGGCAAGCGTGAGCGCGGCGGAGACCGCCGCCTCCGCCGCGAGGTCCCGATAGCGCTGCCGAAATTCAGCCTATTTCATCGCCGAATACCCTGCCGAAACCTCTGTTCTCGACCGGCCAGCCGGTATAGGTTTGCACCGCCGCGAGCGGCGGCGCCCCGATACGTTTTCAAACCCGAAACTCAGATCATGAGAACGCCCGCGAAGGGTCGCTCTCCAAGGACCGGAATCGGATAGTGCACTGCTTTCGCCCGCTGCTTCGCCAATCATTGCCGATACGAGTTCTCATCGCCGCCGCGCTCGCCTCGCTGGCGCCGCGCATCGCACATGCGGAGGCGCTGCTCCTGATCGAGGCCGACAGCGGCAAGGTGCTGCAGGCGGAGAACGCGACCTATCCCTGGTATCCGGCTTCCGTGACCAAGATCATGACCGCCTATGTGACGCTGAAGGCGGTCAAGGACGGCAAGCTCACGCTCGATACGCTATTGACGGTGTCGCCGACCGCGGCCTCGCAGTCGCCGTCGAAGATGGGGTTCCGCCCGGGAACGCAGGTCACCGTCGACAACGCGCTGAAGATGATGATGGTCAAGTCGGCGAACGACATGGCCGTGGTGCTGGCCGAAGGCGTCGGCGGTTCGATCGACGGCTTCTCCGCCATGATGAACCAGACCGCGCAGCGGCTCGGCATGACCCAGACGAGCTACGTCAATCCGAACGGGCTGCCCGCCGACGGCCAGATCACCTCGGCGCGCGATCTCGGTATCCTCGCGCGCTCCTTCATCCGCGACCTGCCGGAATACGAGTATTTCGTGCACATCCCGGCGATCCGCTTCGGCAAGCGCATCACGGGCAACTTCAACAAGCTGATCGGCCGCTATCCCGGCGCCGACGGCTTCAAGACCGGCTTCATCTGCGCCTCCGGCTATAATCTCGTGGCGTCCGCGACCCGCAACGGACGGCGTCTCATCGCGGTCGTGCTCGGCGCCAATTCCGGAACCGCGCGCGCGGTGAAGGCGGCGCAGCTCCTGGAGCGCGGCTTCTCGCAGGACACGCTGTCCTGGCTGCGCCCCTCGCTCGGCACGGTCGACAGTCTCGTGCCGGTCGACGCCTCGCCGCCGAACCTGCGCGACGAGATGTGCGGCGGCAAGCGCAAGCGTCCGGCGAGCGATGAAGACGACGCGCTGATCGCAACCGGTCCCGCCGGCTCGTCGGCGGCGACGGGCGGCGAAGCATCTGTGACGTTCTTCACCGCAGGGCTGCAGCCACCGCTGATGAAAGCGTCCGACCTGCTCGCGTCCGCGCCCGCGGCCGCAGAACCGGTGCCGGTCTATACCGGACCGACACGGACCGGCACGGCGCTGGTGGCAGCGGTTGCCGCCGACGCGGACAGGCAGGCGGCGTCGCACCCGCGCGGCAAGAAGTCGCGCGTCGCCGCGCGCAAGCCCGATGCCAAGGGCGACATCAGGCCGGACGCGAAGAATGATGCCAAGGGCGATGCTAAGGGCCAGACCAAGGGCGATGCCAAGACGGCCACCAGGTCCGCGTCCAGCAAGCACGCCAATGCCAAGCCGGATGCGAACGCGAAACCGGCTGAAAAGCCGGCGGCGAGCGCCGACCAGGCCAAGCCGGCCAAGCCCAAGGCGGCGACCAGGCCCTCGGCCAAGCCCAAGGGCAATGGCTAAGCATTAGCTGGAAGCGGCAGGACTGCGCACGCTCGCAAGCCGGCGCAGGCTGCGCGATGATTCCTGTAGCCACTCCATCGCCTTTGCCTTAAGCCTCAGCCGCTTGCCACCGGTTCCGGCAGGCTCGATACTGTCGACGATGAGGCAAGCCCGGCGGACACGACGGGCTAAGGTCTGAGGAGGGGAAACCCCATGGAGCGCATCTGGCTCAAGCAATATCCGCCCGGCGTGCCCGCTGACATCGACCCGACCCAATACGCCTCGCTGGTCGATCTCCTGGAAGAGAGCTTTGCGAAGTATGCCGAGCGCAAGGCCTTCATCTGCATGGACAAGTCGATCAGCTATCGCGACCTCGACCAGATGTCGCTGGCGCTCGGCGCCTATCTGCAGAGCCTCGGTCTGTCGCGCGGCGCGCGCGTCGCGATCATGCTGCCGAACGTGCTGCAATATCCGGTGGCGACCGCCGCCGTGCTGCGCGCAGGGTACGCGGTCGTCAACGTCAACCCGCTCTACACGCCGCGCGAGCTCGAGCATCAGTTGAAGGATTCCGGCGCCGAAGCCATCATCGTGCTGGAGAATTTCGCGCACACGGTGCAGCAGGTCTACGGCAAGACGGCGGTGAAGCACGTCATCATGGCCAGCATGGGCGACATGCTCGGCTTCAAGGGCATGATCGTCAACCTCGTGGTCCGCCGCGTGAAGAAGATGGTGCCGGCCTATTCGATCCCGCACGCCGTCGCCTTCAACGAGGCGGTGTCGGCCGGCCGCCACAAGCCCTTCAGCAAGCCGAGACTGTCGCCGGACGACGTCGCTTTCCTGCAGTATACCGGCGGCACCACCGGCGTCTCCAAGGGCGCGACCCTGCTCCACCGCAACATCGTCGCCAACGTGCTGCAGAACGACGCCTGGCTGCAGCCGGCGCTGACCCAGCCGCCGCATGTCGAGCAGCTCCTGATCGTCTGCGCGCTGCCGCTCTACCACATCTTCGCGCTGACGGCCTGCTACCTGCTCGCGGTGCGCGCCGGCGGCTGTAACCTGCTCATTCCCAACCCGCGCGACATCCCGGGCTTCATCAAGGAGCTCGCCAAGTATCAGGTCAACAGCTTCCCGGCGGTGAACACGCTCTACAACGGGCTGATGCATCATCCCGACTTCAAGAAGCTCGACTTCTCCAAGCTGAAGATCTCCAACGGCGGCGGCATGGCGGTGCAGCGCCCGGTGGCCGAGCAGTGGAAGTCGGTGACCGGCTGCAGCATCGCCGAAGGCTACGGTCTCTCCGAGACCTCGCCGACGCTGACCTGCAACACCGCGACCACCGCCGAGTTCACCGGCTCGATCGGCGTGCCCGTGCCCTCGACCTACATCTCGATCCGCGACGACGACGGCAAGGAAGTGTCGCTCGGCCAGCCCGGCGAGATCTGCGCCAAGGGCCCGCAAGTGATGTCGGGCTACTGGAACCGGCCGGAGGAGACCGCCAAGGTGATGACCGCGGACGGCTATTTCCGTACCGGCGACATCGGCGTGATGGACGAGAAGGGTTTCATCAAGATCGTCGATCGCAAGAAGGACATGATCCTGGTCTCCGGCTTCAACGTCTATCCCAACGAGGTCGAGGAAGTGATCGCGAGCCATCCGGGCGTGCTCGAATGCGCCGTGGTCGGCATCCCCGACGCGAAATCCGGCGAGGCCGTGAAGGCCTATGTGGTGCGCAGGGACCAGAACCTCACGGCCGAGGACATCGTGAAATTCTGTCACGGGCAGCTCACGAACTACAAGATCCCCAAGCACATCGAGTTCCGGACCGACCTGCCGAAGACCAATGTCGGCAAGATCCTGCGCCGCGCGCTGCGCGACGAGAAGAAGGCCGCAGCGGCGTAGCTTCGCCGTCAAGCATTGCCGTCAGTCCGGGGCGCGCGAAGTGCGAACCCCGATGCGCAATTGCGCATTGGGAAAACTCGGGATTCTCAGATGCGCAATTGCGCATCCGAGGTCTGGTCCCTCAGATCTCCCGGAATGACATCTTCGTGGTTACCCCGGTGAAGCCGTTTCCCAATACCGGCAAAATGCTCTAGAACTTGCCTCGCCCCTTTCCACGGAGAATTGACGATGACCATCAAAGTTGGCGACAAGCTGCCCGAGGCGAAATTCCGCGTGATGACGGCGGAAGGTCCCCAGGTGAAGACCACCGACGACATCTTCAAGGGCAAGAAGGTGGCGCTGTTCGCGGTGCCCGGCGCCTATACCGGGACCTGCCACAAGATGCATCTGCCGAGCATCTTCCTCAACGCCTATGCCATGAAGAACAAGGGCGTCGGCACCATCGCCATCGTCTCGGTCAACGACGCCTTCGTCATGAACGCCTGGAAGCGCGACACCGACCAGCGCGACGAGGCCGTCTTCCTCGCCGACGGCAACGCCGATTTCACCAAGGCGATCGGCATGGAGCTGGACGCCTCCGCCAACGGCCTCGGCATCCGCTCCAAGCGCTACTCGATGCTGGTCGAGGACGGCGTGGTCAAGAAGCTCAATCTCGAGCCGATGCCCGGCAAGGTCGAGGTCTCCGGCGGCGATACGCTGCTGGGGCAACTCTGAGACTCGCGTCATCGCGAGGAGCGACAGCGACGAAGCAATCCAGACTGCTTCCGCGGCAACATCTCTAGATTGCTTCGCGGAGCCTGTCATCGGGCCGCGCTTCGCGCGGACCCGTTGGCTCGCAATGACGGAGTGAGTTCCTACTCCCTCACCCGCTCCTGCATCCGCGCCATCGCAATGCCGTCGCGGGCGAGCTGGTCGGCGCGCTCGTTTTCGGGGTGGCCGGCGTGGCCCTTGACCCAGTGCCAGCGCACCTCGTGGCTCTTCAGCGCGGCGTCGAGACGCTGCCACAGCTCGACATTCTTGACCGGCTTCTTGTCGGCGGTGCGCCAGCCGTTGCGCTTCCAGCCGTGAATCCAGCCGGTGATGCCCTGCCGTACGTACTGGCTGTCGGTGTAGAGATCGACCGTGCATGGTTTTTTCAGCGCTTCCAGCGCCGAGATCGCCGCCATCAATTCCATGCGGTTGTTGGTGGTGTGCGCCTCGCCGCCTTTCAGCTCCTTTTCCTTGTCGCCGAACCGCAAGATCGCGCCCCAGCCGCCGGGCCCGGGATTGCCCGAGCAGGCACCGTCGGTGAAAACGATGACGTGAGGGCGTTCGCTCAAGCCACGCATCCCGGCTGGATCAGGCCGTAATCGCGCACGCTGGCGACGTTCTGGTGAAAGCGCAGCTTGCGGACATATTCCAGCGGGTCCTTCGGCTTCACCAGCGCGCCTGGCGGCACGTTGAGGAAATCGACCAGCCGCGTCAGCAGGAAACGCATCGCCGAGCCGCGCGCCAAGAGCGGCAGCGCCTCCTGCTCGGCCTCCGACAACGGCCGCGCGCGGCCATAGGCGTTGAGCAGCGCCCGCGCCTTGGTGACGTTGAAGGAATGATCGGGCTCGAAGCACCACGCGTTCAGGCAGATCGCGACGTCGTAGGCCAGCATGTCGTTGCAGGAAAACGGAAAGTCGATCAGCCCCGACAGTTTGTCGCCGAGGAAGAAAACATTGTCCGGAAACAGGTCGGCATGGATGACGCCTTGCGGCAGATCTTTCGGCCAGCACGTCTCGAGGTGATCGAGCTCGCGCGCGATGAAGTCGTGCAGGCCGGGGGCGACGCTATCGGCCCGCGGCGCGGCCAGATCGAACAGCGGCCGCCAACCTTCGACCGAGAGCGGGTTCTTGCGGACAAGAGGAAAATCGAGCCCCGCCACATGCATTCTGCCGAGCGCCTCGCCGACGCCGCCGCAATGCGTGACGTTCGGCCGCCGCGGCCACATGCCTTCGAGGAAGTTGATGATGGCGGCGGGCCGCCCGGCCAGTTCGCTGTAGACCTCGCCCTTGCGATTGCGGGCCGGCTGCGGACAACGCACGCCGCGCTCGGCCAGATGCGCCATCAGTGACAGGAAGTACGGCAGATCGTCCACCGCCACGCGCTTTTCATAGAGCGTGAGGATGTAGGAGCCCTTGCTGGTGTGCAGCAGGAAGTTGGAATTTTCGACGCCCTCGGCGATGCCCTTGTAGGAGAGCAACTCGCCGATGTCGTAGCCTTTGAGGAATTCCGCGAGGTCTTCGGCGGCGACGTCGGTGTAAACCGCCATGAAGAAACCTCAGGCGGCGTCGGGTCGCAGCGAACGCGGCAGCGGGAAGAACTCGTTCTCTTCGGCGGCCGAAACCGTCTCCACGTGCAGCTGATAGCGCTCGGCGAAGGCGCCCATGATTTCCTCGACGATCACTTCCGGCGCGGAGGCGCCCGCCGTAATGCCGAGGCTCTTGATGCCTTCGAAACGCGCCCAGTCGAGATCGCTTGCACGCTGCGCCAG
>NZ_JAGWUA010000278.1 GCF_028868675.1 Bradyrhizobium sp. | reverse complement strand
ACCCGACCGACTATTTGGATGATGCGAACGCACATCCTTGAACATGCCTTCATAGAGCAAACCAAAGCCTCGACGACTGACGCGCCGAGTCAGCACCAGGGTAAGCTGGCGCGCTTTGTGCGACTCACGCTAAGCAATTGCCGTCACCTGCTCACTGCGAAGGCTATAGAATGGTTGCTGCTGCCCGTGAATTGCCGGCCTCAGGTTATGCGCTCGAAGTCGATGGTCGAATCAAGGCCGAATTTGAGACCAGGGACGGAGCCAGGATGGGCGCGGAAGAGCTGAAGAAGCGTTTTCCTATGCTTAGAATCAGAATCTTCGACGCGCAGACCAAGACTCGCGAGGACGTCGAGCTAACGTGAGCGCTGATGCCGGCGTGCGTTTGCGGAAAGGCCGTGAATCGCCTGTCAGCTAATTGATCTAGCTTTTGCCTACATGACCAGGCCGCACGCTCGGCAGGTACGGTACTCAACTGAGCCTCGTACTGGGCGTCTCCCTGCGGGACCGGGCTGTCGGCTCCGCCGAAGCCCCGGCTTGCGCCGGGTCTTCGCCCCTTCGGGCTCCATCCCTGACGCGGTGTTTGCGGCTTCGCTCGACCGCTTCGTAACCCGCCGTGGGCGCGGAGGCAGCACCAAGCGAGAGGAAGAGTGCAGGCCGGGTTGGTCAGTAGAGTAGGGATGAAGCGCCTTGCCCCGTTGCCGAGGCAGGTTTCTTCATCCCCCGCTCCGAACCGGACGTGCGAGTTTCCCCGCATCCGGCTCTCCATGCGTGGCATCAGCCACGGGCGGCCCTCACAGTGAAGCGAGGGCGTGGGTCGCCTCCCAGAACTTGTCAGCTCCTTTCTGGAACCACTCGTCCGAGGTGGCATTCCATCCGTTCGGTATGCGGAGGCCCCGATCCGGGTACAGCAGCCGCTTGGCATCAGCAAACCGAGCGAGCTTCTTTTCGCCCATGTGCCATCCGCTGCTTTTCCCTCCCGACTTAGTATAGATACGACGCAGCTTCCTTCGAGATGCTTTGTCGTGCTTCTTGCCGAGCCAGGACTTGAGGCGCCAATACATCCACCAATCGTTTTTGGCGAACTCCCTCCATGACCGTGAGGCATAGCGGTAGTAATTACGCCAACCGATGATGACTGGATTGAGATCGTCAATGAGGTCGGCGAGGGTGAAGCCAGTAGGCTTCCCCCGCACTTTGGCCTTGATCTTGTCGCGCAACAGCTGCGACTTGTTCTTCGGGATGAAGAGCATGCCGACACAGCGTCCGGTCGAACGCAGTTTCTCTTGTGCGACCCGATAACCGAGGAAGTCAAAGCCTTCCCGGACATCGGTGATCTTGGTCTTCTCCATCGACAATTCCATACGCAATTCTTCTTTGAGGAATTGCGCTAACGCCAGGCGCTCTTGTTCGGCATCCTGAAGTGTTCCCTGCACGAGGACGACGAAGTCGTCCGCGTAGCGCACCACGTAAAAGCCCGGCCGACCACGCTTGTAGTCGGCTTGCAGGCGCTGTTGCCCCCGCTCGCGGGTCTTATCACGTGGATTGGGAATCCAGCGCTTGTATCTCTCCTCGATGGCCGTCAGATAAACATTGGCCAACAGTGGCGAGATGATCCCCCCTTGCGGGGTGCCGGTTACTGGATGCCGAAGATTGCCTTCGATCATGATGTCGGCTTTCAGGAAGGCGAGGACGAGCCGCAAGACCTTGCGGTCCTGAATGCGGCGTCGAACCCGATCCATCAGCACGTGATGATCGATGGCGTCGAAGCAGCCCTTGATATCGCCCTCGATCACATACCGGCTCCGTGAGGGACCGGCAGATGTCGGGTTCAATCTGTGACGCACTCTTGCCAGTGCGTCATGCGTGCTTCGGCCGGGCCGGAAGCCGTACGAGGTCGGATAGAAATCCGCCTCGAAGATCGGCTCCAGCACCAGCTTGAGTGCCATTTGGACCAGTCGGTCTTTGAGCGTAGGAATGCCCAACGGGCGGAATTTTCCCGGTTTGCCCGGCTTCGGGATGAGCCTTTGCCGGACAGGTTGAGGCCAGTAGATTCCTTGTCGCAGTTCTTGCCGGATGTCCTCCAGAAACCCTGCGACCCCATCGGGATGCTCTTCGACCACCTTGCGCGTCACGCGATCCGTGCCCGGTGTATTGCTACCCCTGTTACGGGCCAGCCGTTCCCAAGCGCGAAGCAACGTTCGACGATCACATACGATGTTGAACAGATCTGCGTACCTCTTGTCGGGGTCCGCAGCACTCCACCGATACAGCTTGCGCTGCATGTCGAGAACAAACTCGGTATTCACCGTGTCGGACAAGTTGTCCATCTCCTGCTTGCAAGTTGTACTCACTGCCCACCTTCGCCGTGTGGACGGCTTTCCCGTCTGTCAATCGGCGTTGGACTGGGACCCCCGATCGGCATCCAAAAGGACCCCCTTTGATCGGCGCGTTCTGCTGGTAGCGCTCGGCTCGTCGGAGCTGGCCGGGATAGCGGAGGCGAGCCGAGCGCGGGTGATGTGATCGTCGTCTCGGCTTTTGAATCGCCAACTGTCGTTGCCGGTCTCGACGATGTCACAGTGGTGGGTCAATCGGTCGAGCAGCGCGGTGGTCATCTTGGCGTCGCCGAACACACTGGGCCACTCGCCGAAGGCAAGGTTGGTCGTGACGATCACGGAGGCGCGCTCATAGAGCCGGCTGACGAGGTGGAACAGAAGCTGGCCACCGGACTGGGCAAAAGGCAGATAGCCGAGTTCGTCCAGGACGATGAAGTCCATCCGGGTCAGATGCTCGGCAAGCCGGCCCTGACGTCCGCTGCGGGTCTCGGCCTCGAGGCGGTTGACGAGGTCGACCACATTGTAGAAGCGGCCGCGGGCGCCGCCGCGGATGCAGCTTCTTGCGATGGCTATGGCAAGATGGGTCTTGCCGGTTCCGGTACCGCCGACCAGGACGACGTTGCGCTGCTGAGCGATGAAGCCGCCGCCAGCGAGATCATTGACGAGCGTCTGGTTGATCGGCGTTCCGTCGAACTGGAAGTCGGCGATATCCTTGGCAAGCGGCAGCTTGGCAATGGTGAGCTGGTACTTGATCGACCGGGCCTGCTTCTCGTTGATCTCGGCGTTGAGCAGGTCGCCGACGATGCGCTGGGGTTCGTGCTGGCGTTTGATCGCGGTCGCCATGATCTCGTCGAAGGCGGCCTTCATGCCGTAGAGCTTGAGCTCTCCCATGAGGTCGAAGATTTGAGTTCGTTCCATCAGCTGGTCCTCCGGAGGTTGTCGTAGCGGGAACAATCGGCGATCGGCGCATGGCGAAGCGTTAGCGCCGCCGGCGTCATGATGTTTGCCGGTGGCGCGGGTTCGCGTTGCCGGGCCAGGATGTTGATCACGACATCGGCGGAGTGGACGCCGTGGCCGAGCGCTTCGGCACAGGCGGCTTCCACCGCCGGCAGACCATCGGTCAGCACGGCGTTGAGGATGTCGACCATCTGCCGATTGCCATCGTCGGTGGTTGCGAGCCTGCGCCGGATCCGCTCGATCGCTGCCGGCAGCACCCAGTCCTTGAAGGGAGCGCCATTGCGTAAGGCGCCGGGTTTGCGAGCAAGCACCGGCACATAGTGCCAGGGATCGTAGGTCGTCTCGCCACGTCCGAAGGATCGCGGATGCTCTGCGACGATGCGCCCATCCTGGCGGATCACGATGCGGTCGGCATAAGCCTGGACCTCGACCGGGCGCCCGACCGCGCTGGCTGCGACCGAGTATTTGTTGTTGTCGAAGCGCACCAAACAGGTCTTCGAGACCGCCGCTGTCACCGCATGGAAGCCGTCGAAGCGGCCGGCATAGGGAACGAGCTTGGGACGTTCGGCTTCGAACACCTCCCAGATCGTCTGATCGGCCAGCTCTGGATGGCGATGAGCCTTGGCGTAGGCGATGCATTTATCGAGCAACCAGGCGTTCAACTCGTCCAGCGCCTTGAACCGTAGCCGAGGGGTGAAGAAGCGCTCCCGGACCAGCCCGACCTGGTTCTCGACCTGGCCCTTCTCCCAGCCCGAGGCCGGCGTGCAGGCAACCGGATCGACCAGGTAATGGCTACACATCTGCAGAAAGCGGCGATTGTAGAGGCGATCCTTGCCGACGAAGATGGTCTCCACCGCGGTCTTCATATTGTCGTAGATGCCGCGGCTGCAGGTGCCCTTGAACAGCGCGAACGCCCGATCATGGGCGTCGAACACCATCTCCTGCGTCTCTCGCGGATAGGCCCGCACGAACAGCATGCGGCTGTGGCAGAGCCGGACGTGGGCGACCTTCACCATCACCGTGGTGCCGCTCAACAGCACCACCTCGTGGCTCCAGTCGAACTGATAGGCCTCCCCTGGCGCAAAGCTCAGCGGCACATAGGCTGATGCTGTCGAGGCGCCGCGCTCCCGGCTCCAGCGTCGCGCGTAGCGACGAACCGCGTCATAGCCGCCGGCATAGCCCAGGCCGCGAAGCTCTTCGAACAACCGGATCAGCGTCAGCCGTTCCCGCGCCGCCTTGCTCTCATTTGCCGCCAGCAGCCGGTCAAGCTCGGAACTCCACGGCCCCATCTTCGGGAGCGGCTGCGTCTCGCGTTCGTACCGGAACTCGGTTGCTTGAGAACGGATAACCTTGCGGACCACCTTCCGCGACACGCCGAGTTCTCGGCAGATCGCCTTGATCGGGCGACCATCAACAAAATAGGCGCGACGGATCTTGGCAATCGTCTCCACCACCAGCATCCCAACCTCGGCTTCCATGACTCAATGGAAGCCACTGTGGACCCTTGCCCCGGGGTCCCGATTGGATGCCGATCACCCCGAATACGGGGTCCTTATTCCACGCCGAAACACATCTACCTCGATCCTGAGATATTTGCGAGCTTGGAGGCTTATGCAAAT
>NZ_JAGWUA010000277.1 GCF_028868675.1 Bradyrhizobium sp. | reverse complement strand
GCGCGGGACTAGGCTTGCTCCTTACGGATCAGGTACGCTGGAGGTTCTGATGCAAAAGTCATATTGGCTGGCTGCCGCGGCAGCGCTGGCGCTCATGTTGCAGACACCGGTCGCGTTCGCGCAAGGCACGACAACGTCCGACACGACGACCGCGGCGCCCTCCGCGACCACGCCCGCGGCCACCACGACCGCACCCGCCGGCACGGCCTCGACGACCGCAACGACCACCCCGCCGAGCGGATCGACCGACCAGAGCAAGTCCACCGAACAGAAGAAGACGACCAGGACCAAGAAGAAGATGACGCGGCAGCAGGAGATCGATCATTCGGTCGAGACCGGCACGGTGCCGTCGCGCTATCGCAGCTCGGTGCCGAAGCAGTACCAGCAATACATCCCGTTCGACAAGCAATAGGGGCGGGCGCCAACGAGGTTGACGCTTGCCGGTCGCCGTGCTGTCTGGCCGCCATGCCAAGCCCTCTCGCGCCGCCGCGCCGGGCGCAACCGTGCAGCGGGACATGAGTTCAAGGGACGCATTCTTTCCGGACCGGCAGTTCGCCGACGCGAGGATCAGGACGGCGCTGATCCTGATCGTTCCGTCCCTCTATCTGATCGCCACGCTGCTCTATTCGTCGCAGATGGCGGTGTGGGGCCGGCAGGTCGACCCCGAATCCGCCTACACCATGAACGGCCTCGTTGCGGCCGCCGGATACGGGTCGATGAAGTACGACCATCCGGGAACGACGACGACGCTGCTGGTCGAGCTCATCGTCAGGGTCTGGGCCTTCGTCGCCAGGGCGCCCGACATCGTCGAGTTCGGGCTCAGGCACTACGACGCGATCACCCATGCCGCGCGCACCTCGGAGGCGCTGGTCCTGACGGCGTCGCTTGCGACCGGCGGCCTGATCGTCGCGCGCGCGACGGGCAGCGCGATCGCCGCGATGCTGTTCCAGGCCGGGCCGCTCGTCCATGCCGACACCTTCCATTTCGAGATGGTGCTGATCCCCGAAAGCCTCATGGTCTCGATCGCCATGCTCGGACTGGCGCTGGTGATCAAGGCGGCGCTCGACGAGGAGCCGCCGAGCGCGGGCCTCGGCGCGTTGTCCGGCCTGATGTTCGCACTCGGATTTTCCACGAAGTATCTCTACCTGCCGCTCGCGGCGCTCGGCGTCTGCCTGCTGCGCAGCCCGCGCGCGCTGAAATGGGCCTCTGTCGTCGGGGCGGGCGCCTTCGTGGGGCTCAACCTCGCCTTCAATCCCGGCACGATCACCCGCGGGTTCGGCTGGCTCACCTCGATCGCCACGCACAAGGGCCGCTACGGCGAAGGCGAGGCCGGCTTCGTCGACCTTGCCGAGTTCTGGTCGAACATGGGCGAGATCGTCACTGCTGCGCCGCTGGTGTTCGCCATCTTTCTGGCCGGCGGGCTTGCCGGGCTGATCGCCTGCATCAGGCGCCGGAGCTGGTCCGATCCGGTCAGCCTCACGCTGATCGCCGCCTTCCTCGTCTACGGCGCCCAGCTCGCCGCGACCTCGAAGCACTTCGCCCTTCACTACATGATGGCGTCGTGGGTGCTCGCCGGCGGCGTCCTCGTGCTGCTGATCGTGCAGATCCGGCGGCTGGTTCCGGCGATCCCGGCAACCGCGCTCGCCGCAGTCGCGGGCGCGATGTGCGTCGTCATGGCCGGGCAGACCTTTGCGCAAATCCGGCGCGAGGCGCTGCAATGGTCCGCCTGGGACGCCGCGGGCGCGCGGCTGTCGCAGGCCGTCGCCGAGGCGGGCCCGGCCTGCGCCAACGTGTCGGCGATGTTCGTCCACGCGCCCGAGAACGACATGAACCACGGTTTTGACATGACCCTGCAGCCCTGGGGCGACCAGCAGAAGAGGGAGAGGTTTTCGGAAGCCTATGGCCGTGCCTTCGCGGTCCCGCTCCTCGACCACGGTTTCTACACGCGCGTCCTGAAGAAGAATTTCCGCCCCACCACCTATGCGAAGCTGGCGGCGGAATATCCCTGCATCGTCCTGCGCATCAACGAGACGCTCGATGCCGCAAGCGGGATCGGCCTGCTCGATCTCAACCCGGATCACTGCGCGATCGCGGGGATTCAGGTCTACACCGTGGGGATCGCCTGCGCGAAGATCGAGGCGGCGTACGCGCGCAAGTGAGGGACGGCGGCAGCCCGGGCCTGGATGTGGAAGGGTACGAGGGAACCAACCTTGGACCTCTTATTGATCGGAATGGATGGGCGCCATCATCTCGGAATCAATGGGCGGCTTGCCCCGGATTCCGCAGAGCAGGGTTTCGATGCTGATCTCGTTGTGCTTGACGGCGATTCTGCCGAATTCTGATATCGTTCTCTGTAGTCATACGGACTTCGGCAACGCTCGCGTTAGGCTTCGGTAAATCGACACTTGTTAGAATCGCGATGTTCGTTCTCGAAACGTCTGCACCGCAAGACCATCGACTCCCATTGGAGTCGCACGCGTCAGGGGATAACGGCAAGAGTTCGTGCAACGGTGCGCGAAGATGTTCTTCGAAGACCATTCGCGCGACGGTGGCGCCTGTTCAGCCATTTTGCTGGCCCGCACCATGTCCGAAACCTCAAGCAGGAGATTGGTCACATGAATCTCAAGATTGGGACGGTGCTCCCGTCAATCATCTCGGCCCTGGCGATCCTGGCGGTCGTGTCCGCAGGATTCGCGGCCCATGAAGCGCTCGTTCGACGGGACGACTCCGAGGCCTTCCTCAAGGTGAACCACATTTCACAGCTGCTGCTGCGCAGCGCGGGCCAGTGGGCGGTCGAGCGTGGACTGACCAATGGGCCGCTCAAGGCGCCCGATGTGCTGCCCGCGGAACGCCGCGCCGAGATCGTCAAGACGCGAGCGACGGCGGATGAGGCTTTCCGCGAGGCCGTGTCGTTGCTGCGGACCGTGCCTGCCATGAAGACCGCGGAATCGCAAATCAGCGATGCCGAAAAGGCCGTTCGGGCCTTCGAGGCGTTTCGCAGCAAGGTCGACGAGAGCCTGGGCAGGCCTGGATCGCAACGGCCGTCGGATGTCGTCGAGTCCTTTGCCCCCAACATCACCAGCCTGATCGAAGTTGCCGGCAACAGATTGCGGCTGACGCTGGAAACGCTGACGACCCCGCCGACGGCGAGCCTGTCGCAGTTGGTTGGCTATCGACACTTGGCGGCGCTGATGGCGGAAAATGCGGGACGGGAGCGCGCCTTCTTTGGTGGCATCATTTCTTCCGGCGGCAAGCTCACGATAGATAGGATTCGGATCGTCGCGCGTGCGCGCGGTCAGGTGGAGCTTGCCTGGGAGACGCTCTCGGCGATGCGCCAGCGCAGCGGCACTTCCGGCAGGATTTCCGACGCGCTCGCGGGTGTCGACGGCGAATATTTTGGGAAATATGGCCAGGTCCGAGATGGCGTCTTTGCCGCGGGCGAAAGCGGTGAATACAAGATCTCCGGCAGCGAGTACGTCTCCCTCGCAACGACCGCCATCAATTCCATCCTCAATCTCGCCCAGGCGATCGGCGAGGTCGCGGATGGGGACGCCGCGGGCGAAGCTTCGAGAAGCACCTCCGGCCTGATGGTCAACGGCGCCTTGCTGCTGGCCAGCATCGTGCTCGTGTTGGTCAGCTTCTGGGTTACCTTCCGCCGCATCGTCGCCCCGCTGTCCGGATTGACCGCCGGCATGAAGGAGTTGGCCGCAGGCAATTTCGGCGTTGTCCTTCCCGGGCTTGGCCGCAAGGACGAGATCGGCGACATGGCGCAGGCGATCGAGACCTTCAAGATCAAGGCGGAGGAGAAGGCTCGTCAGGAGGCCGAGGAAAAGATGCGGCAGGATCAGGCGGCCGCGCAGCAGCGCAAGGCCGACATGATAGGGCTCGCCGACGAGTTCGAGCGGGCCGTCGGCCAGATCGTCGAGACGGTTTTCTCCGCGTCGGCCGGGCTCGAAACCTCGGCTGGCACGCTGACCTCCACGGCGGATCGTGCCCAGGAGCTTTCCACCATGGTGGCGGCGGCTTCCGAGGAAGCGTCGACCAATGTGCAGTCGGTCGCGTCGGCGACCGAGGAACTGTCATCCTCGATCAACGAAATCAGTCGCCAGGTCCAGGAATCGGCGCGGATGGCCGGCGAAGCCGTTAATCAGGCGCGTTTGACGACCGATCGTGTGGGTGAACTGTCTGCAGCGGCGTCCCGCATTGGCGACGTCGTCGAACTGATCAACACCATCGCGGGCCAGACCAATCTGCTGGCATTGAACGCGACTATCGAGGCTGCGCGCGCCGGAGAGGCGGGGCGGGGCTTTGCCGTCGTCGCATCCGAAGTGAAGGCTTTGGCCGAGCAGACCGCGAAAGCCACCGGCGAGATTGGCCAGCAGGTCTCGGGGATCCAGGCTGCGACGCAGGAGTCGGCCGGAGCCATCAAGCAGATCTGCGGCACCATCGAAAAGCTGTCGGAGATATCCTCGACGATCGCGGCCGCGGTGGAAGAGCAGGGCGCGGCGACGCAGGAAATCTCCCGCAATGTGCAGCAGGCTGCGCAGGGAACGCAGCAGGTCTCGAGCAATGTGGTTGACGTGCAGCGCGGCGCCGCCGAGACGGGGGCGGCATCGGCGCAGATCCTTTCCGCGGCACAGTCCTTGTCCGGCGACAGCGGTCGCTTGAAGCAGGAGGTTACCCAGTTCCTGGACTCGGTGCGGGCCGCGTGACGTAAGGGCTGGAATCGCGCGGCGGGTTCGAGTGCCGGGCAATCCACGGCGTGACGAGATCAGGCGCCGCCTGATCGTCCGGTGCCGCGCCTCATCCGGGATGATGGCATTATGCCCCTGATTTGCCCGACGCGTCAAGATAGATTCGGAAAAACAGTAAGCCGTCATATCGGTCCTTGACGGCACTGTGCATGGGGTTGAACCGCAGATTTCGTCGAGCGGCCCGAAGTCGGGGCCGCACG
>NZ_JAGWUA010000276.1 GCF_028868675.1 Bradyrhizobium sp. | reverse complement strand
CGCCGGCGCCGCCCTCCTCGGCCGGCTGGAAGATCACGACCGCGTTGCCTGCGAAATTGCGGGTCTCGGCGAGATAACGCGCCGCCCCCAGCAGCATGGCGGTATGACCGTCATGGCCGCAGGCGTGCATCAGGCCCGGCGTTTTGGAGGCGTAAGGCAGATCGGTCGCCTCCTCGATCGGCAGCGCGTCCATATCTGCCCGCAGCCCGATGACCTTGACGTCGCCGCTGCCGGCGGGCCGGTTGCCCTTGATGACGCCGACCACGCCGGTGCGGCCGATGCCGGAAATCACCTGGTCGCAGCCGAATTCCCGCAACCGGTCCGCTACCAATGCCGCAGTGCGGTGCACGTCGTAGAGCAGTTCCGGGTGTTCATGGATATCCCGGCGCCAGGCCTGGATATCGGGCTGAAACTCGGCGACGCGGTTGACGATGGGCATGGAAATGACACTTCCGGGTTGAACGCTGCTGCCCCTGTAGCATGCAAGGGGCGGTCCAACCAACGCTGCCAGATATGGTCCCTCGCCCATCTTCGTCATGGCCGGGCTTGTCCCGGCCATCCACGTCTGACTAATAGGCGAAAAAGACGTGGATGCCCGGCACAAGGCCGGGCATGACGATAATCCATGAACGGGCGGATGATGCCAAAACGGCTTGAAGGCGATTTCGACTATATCGTGGTAGGTGCCGGCACCGCCGGTTGCATCGTGGCCAACCGGCTGTCAGCCGATCCGAAGAACCGCGTGCTGCTATTGGAAGCCGGCGGCGACGACAACTGGATCTGGTTTCACATCCCGGTCGGCTATCTCTTCGCCATCGGCAATCCGCGCTCGGACTGGATGTTCAGGACCGAAGCCGAGCCCGGGCTGAACGGCCGCTCGCTCGCCTATCCGCGCGGCAAGGTGATCGGCGGCTGCTCGGCGATCAACGCCATGATCTCGATGCGCGGCCAGGCGGCCGACTACGACCACTGGCGCCAGCTCGGGCTGACCGGCTGGGGCTATGACGACGTGCTGCCGCTGTTCAAGCGGCTGGAAGATCATTTCCTGGGCGCCAGCGAGCATCACGGCGTCGGCGGCGGCTGGCGCATCGAGGCGCCGCGGCTGTCCTGGACCGTGCTGGATGCGGTCGGCGATGCCGCCGAGGAGATGGGCATCAGGCGCATCCCGGATTTCAACACCGGCGACAATGAAGGCATCAGCTATTTCCACGTCAACCAGAAGCGCGGCCGGCGCTGGTCGTCGGCGCGCGGCTTCCTCAAGCCGGCGCTGAACCGGCCCAACCTGCGGCTCGAGAAGAACGTGCTGGTCGACCGTCTCGTCATCGAGCAGGGGCGCGCCGTCGGCGTGCGCTTCATCCGGGGCGGCGAGACCATCGAGGCGCGAGCCAAGCGCGAGGTGATCCTGTCGGCCGGCGCGATCGGCTCGATCCAGGTGCTGCATCGCTCCGGCGTCGGCCCCGCCGACTGGCTCGCGCCGCTCGGCATCGACGTCGTGCTCGACAAGCCCGGGGTCGGCCGCAACCTGCAGGACCATCTGCAGCAGCGCGCGATCTACAAGGTCGAGGGCGTGCGTACGCTGAACGAGACCTACTACTCGCTGGTGCGCCGCGGCCTGATGGGCCTCGACTACGCGTTCCGCCGCCGCGGCCCGCTGACCATGGCGCCGTCGCAGCTCGGCATCTTCACGCGCTCGGACCCGCATCGCGCGCGCGCCAACATCCAGTTCCACGTGCAACCGCTGTCGCTCGACAAGTTCGGCGATCCCCTGCACCGCTTCCCCGCGATCACCGTCAGCGCCTGCAACCTGCAGCCGACCTCGCGCGGCACGATACGCCTCCACTCCTCCGCGCCCGGCGAAAAGCCCTCGATCGCGCCGAACTACCTGTCGACCGACGAGGACCGCCAGGTCGCTGCCGACGCCATCCGCACCACGCGGCGGCTGATGCAGCAGAAAGCGCTGGCACAGTATCGCCCCAGCGAATACCTGCCCGGCCCCTCCGTCGGCGACGACGACGCCTCGCTGGCAAAGGCCGCCGGCGACATCGGCACCACCATCTTCCATCCCGTCGGCACCGCCAAGATGGGCGCCGCGAGCGATCCGATGGCGGTGGTCGACGAGCGCCTGCGCTTCCTCGGACTCGGAGGCCTGCGCGTGGTCGATGCGTCCATCATGCCGACGATCACCTCGGGCAATACCAATACGCCCACCGCGATGATCGCGGAAAAGGGCGCGACGATGATTTTGGAAGATTCCCGCAGCCGCTGAATCCAGATGATCCATCGACACCGGTTCGCGATCGGGAATGCCGGCGAGCGCATTGCGCTCGTGCGATGGGGCGAGGACGGATCGGGCAAGCCGCCCGCGCTCCTCTCGCACGGCACCGGCTTCGTCGCTGAGGTCTGGGACGAGGTCGCGCGCGACCTCGCCGCGACGTACACCGTGTATGCGCTCGATCGCCGCGGCCACGGCGACAGCCACAAGCCCGCGGCCGGCCGCTACCATTTCCAGGACTATGCCGAGGACGTCTGTCGGGTCATCGAGACGCTCGATCTGCGCGACATCTACGGCATCGGGCACAGCGCCGGCGCCACCGACCTGCTGCTCGCGGCAAAGCTGCTGCCGGAGCGTCTTGCGCGTATCTTTGCGATGGAGCCGACCGTGATGGATCCGCGCGCTGCAAGCGACGCGCCGGCAGGATTGAGCGAATGGGCCACCTCCGCCGTGCAAGGCGTGTCGCGCCGCCAGGCCGAGTTCGACGATCTTGACGCGGCGTTCAGGCGCTATCGGGCAGCGCCCGCGTTTGCCGATTGGACCGAGGCGTCGCTGTGGGCCTACGTCCGGCACGGTTTTGTCCCGCTGGACGATGGCCGGGTCCGGCTGCGCTGCACCCCCGAGATCGAATCCGCGATCCTGCGTCCGATCTTCGAGGCGATGGAGCAGATCTATGCCGGCGACGCGCGCGGCAACCCGTTCGCCGGGCTGACCGGGATCGCCTGCCCGGTCCGCATCGCGACCGCCGAAAAGTCCTGGCCGATCTACAAGGAGATGGCGAGACGCGCGGTCTCGCTCGTTCCCGACGTCAGCGAATGGAGATTCGACGGGGTCGGTCATTGCGTGGCGCAGGAGGCGCCGGCCCTTCTGTGCCGGGCCTTGCGGTCGTTCGACGAGGGGCGGCGATAGGCTGACGACGCTTCCCTTCGTCTGCCATGCGGCGCCGCGTCTTGACGGATCCGGTTCGGAGGCTTGAATTCCGCTGTCGCCCTACGCATACTGGACAGACGGATTATTCTCATGAAAGCGGCCAATGCAGCCAATTGAGCCGCAATTTCATTTGTTGTGGCCTTTGATCCGGGCGATAGGCGAGTACGGTGACGGTTACTGACCGGGTTACCGCGGCCGCGTCGGGCGGCGTGCCGACACCCACGAGGCGAGCCTGGCCGCTTGCTTTCACGGCGGCCGCCACGCTGCCGGCGATCGGCAGCGGTCAGAGGGAGCTGCGGATCGACCTGTTCCGCGGGCTCGCCCTGTGGCTGATCTTCATCGACCACGTGTCTCCGGACGTGCTGTCGTGGTTCACCATCCGCAGCTACGGCTTCAGTGACGCCGCCGAGATCTTCATCTTCCTGTCCGGCTTCACCGCGGCGTTCGTCTACGGCCGGACCCTGTTCGAGGGAGGCTTCGTGATCGGCGGCGCGCGCATCCTGCGGCGCGTCTGGCAGATCTATTGCGCCCACATCCTGCTGTTCTTCGTGCTGATCGCCGCGGTCGCGCTCGTCACCCAGGTCACCGGCAACGGTTTCTACATGCAGGAGATGGAGGTCACGGACTTCTTCAGGGATCCGGGCCCGGCGATGATCCAGGCCCTGATCCTGCGCTATCGCCCGCTGAACATGGACGTGCTGCCGCTCTACGTGGTTCTGATGGCCGCGCTGCCGCTGATCCTGGTGCTCGCCAGATGGCGCGCGGACGTTCCGCTCGCCGTCTCGATCGCGCTCTACGTCGCCACCAACCGCTTCGACCTCTATCTGTCGAGCTATCCCGGCGGCTTCTGGTCGTTCAATCCCTTCGCCTGGCAGCTCCTGTTCGTGTTCGGCGCCTGGTGCGCGCTGGGCGGCGGCGACAGGATGGCGCCGCTGGTCAGCCGGCCGGCCGTGTTCTGGATCGCGGTCGGCTACATCTTCGCCTGCTTCCTGGTGACGCTGACCTGGTATTTCCCGCAGCTCGGTCAGTTGATGCCGGCCTGGCTCGTCCGCCTCATCTACCCCATCGACAAGACCGATCTCGACATCCTGCGCTTCGGCCACTTCCTGGCGCTGGCGGTCGTCGCGCTGCGCTTCGTTCCGAGCGGATGGCGCGGGCTGGAATCGGCCTGGGCGCAGCCGCTGATCCTGTGCGGGCAATATTCGCTGCAGATCTTCTCGCTCGGTGTCGCGCTGTCCTTCGTCGGCTACGCGTTGCTGACGGAAACGGCCGCGGGCTTCCTCATGCATGTCGTCGCCGGCGTGCTCGGCATCGTGATCATGTGCGGCGTGGCGCTGACCTTCACCTGGTACAAGCGCGCGCTGAGCGCAACCGCGCGCCGCCACAAGCCGCCCGCGGTGCATTCCGCATGACGATTGCGCGCCGATCGATCTCGTTCGAGCCGCGCCGGCCGCAAGGCGAACCTCGCGGCGCGGCCGCGCCGTCCGATGCGCCCGGCGGGTGGCTGCCGTCGCATGCCTTCGATCTCGCCACGCTCGCGCTCATCGCCGCGCTGATCGCCGGCGCGCTGTGGACGTTCAGGGACTATGCGGTCTCCAACGACGAGGTCGTGCAGCATCAGTACGGCAAGCTGATCCTCGACTACTATTCGAGCGGCTTCAGGGATCGCGATCTCTTCAACTTCGACAATCTCTACCTCTATGGCGGCCTGTTCGACATCGTCGCGGTGTCGCTGGCGCACGTGCTGCCGATC
>NZ_JAGWUA010000275.1 GCF_028868675.1 Bradyrhizobium sp. | reverse complement strand
CCGCGAGTCGTAAACGAGACCTGAATCCTCCGAAAAAGAATCCCGGGGACTCCCGGGCTGGAATCAGCGGATGTTTCCGGCCATGACGACCGACCTGAAGACCTCCTGCGGGCACATGCTCCTGCCGCTCACCTTGGCGCTGTTTGGCGCCTGTGCGGCCAACCTGCTGCTGGTCTGGTCGTGGCTGTAGCGCGCGACTGGGGTCGCCTTATTTTTCTGCCGGTGGCCTGACCTGGACGTCGCGGATCGCGGCGCGCAGCCTGTTCATCGTCGCCGCACAATAATCTTCGCGCTCCCGCTCGAAGCGCTCCTGATGCTTGCGAAAGTTCGCCACCCGCGCCAGCAACTCGTTGCGGAATTCGCCCGAGGTCCGGGGCGGCAGGACCTGGAAGGGCGGCTGCGGGTCCGGGGGGACGGCCCGGTCACGGGGTGACTGCCCGATCGTGTCGGCGGGACCGATCGCCAACAGCGAAGCGACGTCCACGACCGAGGCCGGCGGCAGGGCCGGGGTCTCACCGACCGGCTGCGGGCCGTCCTTCCTGCCGGTCACCGACTGGACGAAAGCCAATGTCTGCGCGATCAGTGCGTCGCGTTCCCTCATCCATTTCATGGTCCACCTCAGCCGCGGCCATTCCAGCAAAGCGGCTGCGCGGAATCAAGCGCGCAGGCAGGGGATTGCATATTTTTCCCGACGGCCCCTACAGTGCGGCCATGGAACGCGGCAGCGAACGATCCGAGGAAGCGCTGGGCCTGCGGCTGGTGCGCGCCTATCTGACGCTGCCGCCGGAGAAGCGCCGGCGCCTGATGCAATTCGTCGAGGAGCTGTCGCGCGAACTGGATCGGCCGAACGAGGGTGCCGGGGCTTCGCCGAAGTAGAGGGCTTCTAGCGCTCGCGCGGATTGACGTTGGGCACGAACGGCGTGCCGACCACCCGCACCGCCGAGGGCTCGGCGGCGACGATCTGTCTCTCGGCGGTGACCGACTTGTCGCGGGCCTGTGTCTGCGCCGGCTCGACCAGCGCGGCCGCTCCGGCCACGGCGATGCAGCACAGCGTCACGGTTGCGAGCAGCACGATGTTTCGGTCGTCTTCCCTGATGCTCATGCTCCGACAACGGGCAAGTCGGCGGATTGGTTCCGGGTCGCGCGCCGTGGAAGCCGTGGGCGTTTGCGTGTAGAGCTGTCGCGCCCGCACAGCATCGAGGCGATCGATGCGTTTGCGAAGGCTGAACCGGCGCGCGCAGACATGACCGACATCCGGACCTTCATCGTCCATCCCGGCACGCCCGAACTCGCGATCTGCGCCCGCTGGCGCGCGGAGGCGTTTGCGGTGCTCGATGCCGGCTTCGAGCAGGAACTGCGCGCGCTGGAAAGCTTTGCTGCGGACCAGACCCATCAAGTCGCCCTGATCGCCAAGCGCGGCGGCGAGCCGGTCGGCACCTGCCTTCTGGTGCCCTCGGAGATCGAGCCGCTGCATCAGGTCTCGCCCTGGCTCGCCGGACTATACGTGGCGCCGGAGCATCGGCGCTGCGGGGCGGGCGCCGCGCTGGTGCGCGCGATCGAGCAGCAGGCCCGCCTTCGTGGCTTCGGCCGGCTCTTCCTCTACACGATCTCTGCCGCGGGCTTCTACCAGCGACTCGGCTGGAACGTCGAAGAGCGCGTCTCCTGGAAGGGGTTTGATACCGTCTTCATGTCACGCGCGCTGGCGCCTCTCACCACCACGGCAGCAGCAGGCTGAAGGCGACCACAAACAGCAGGCCCGTCGTCACCAGCGCCGCGGCGGCGCCGGCGGTGATCCTGATTTTCTCTCGGGCAGTCGTCGGCCGCATGGGGTCGGAACAATTCTGGTCCGGCACGGCTGACGGTATAGTGTATCCGCGATGAAAACCAGAGTCCGGTTCTTGTCCGATGCCCGCCAATCGCCCGGCCGTGCTCGCCCATCAGCGCTTTGCCGCCGACCGCGACAATTTCGTCGGCCTCGATCTCGCCGCGCGGTTCGAGCGGATCGCCGCGACCAATCTGTGGGGCGCGCCGACCTCGCTGTCGGGGCTCGGCTCCGAGGACCGCGCCACCGCGGCGATCCGCGCGGAATTGCCGCCGCTGCTGCAGTGTCTCGGCGTCCGCTCGCTCCTCGACGCGCCCTGCGGCGACGCCGGCTGGATTTCCCTCTGCCGGCTCGGCGTCGACTATGTCGGCCTCGACATCGTGCCGGCCCTGATCGAGGCCAACACCAGACGCGTGGCGAGCGGTGAACTGGCGGGCCGTTTCGTCACCGCCGACATCACGCGCGACGCGCTGCCGCGCACCGACCTGATCCTGTGCCGCGACTGCCTCGTGCATCTGAGCTTTGCCAACATCGCGCGCGCGGTCGACGGCTTCCGGGCCTCCGGCGCCAGCTACCTGCTGACCACCACGTTTCCCGAATGGGATCGCAACGAGGATTGCGAGGACGGCGACTGGCGCGCGCTCAATTTCGAGAAGCCGCCGTTCTCCTGGCCGGCCCCGCGCGAACTGATCAACGAGCGCTGCGATGAAGGCGGCGGCTGGCAGGACAAGAGCCTCGGGCTGTGGCGGCTCGCCGACCTGCCCGCGTGACCGGAGGTGACCGGATGGTTGTCGCCAGCCTCGTCCGTTGCCCGGCGGCACGGGTTCGCGATAGGCTCGCGCTTGCGCGAACGAGCACAGCCTTCGCCGGCTCCAACGTCGGAATGTCCTGATGAGACCGAGCGCCGCCGCAGCCGTCGTCCTGATCTGGTCATTTGCGCCCGTCGCCGCGCAACAGGATGGTGCGGCCCTCTATGCGCAGCATTGTGCGCAATGCCATGACGCGGCCGGTCCCGAGGCGCGCGTCCCCGCCCGCCGCGTCATGCAGGCGATGTCGTTCGCGCATGTCATGCAGGCGTTGACCAGCGGAAGCATGGCGTCTTTTGCCCAGGGGCGCACGGATCAGGAGCGCAGCGCGATCGCCGCCTACGTCACGGGGCAGGCTGCGCCCGCGTCCGCCAGCGCGATGGATGCGACGGGGCGCTGTCTGCAGCATCCGGCCAGCTTCTCGCGCCCGCTCGACGGGCCGCGCTGGAACGGCTGGGGCGCCGATCTCGGCAACAGCCGTTTCCAGCCGGCCGACATGGCCGGCCTGACGGCGGAACAAGTGCCGCGGCTGCGGCTGAAATGGGCGTTCGGCTTCGACAAGGCCTCGACGGCGAATGCGCAGCCGAGCGTCGTCGGCGGAATCCTCTTCGTCGGCGGCACCGATCACAAGGTGCACGCGCTCGATGCGCGCAGCGGCTGCACGCTGTGGACGTTCAAGCCCGATGCGGACGTCCGCAGCGCGATCAGCTTCGCCTCGCTCGATGCCGGCCGGTCGGCCGTGTTCTTCGGCGACGTGCGCGCCAGCGCCTATGCCCTCGACGCGCTGACCGGCCAGCTGATCTGGAAGACGAAGGTGGAAAACCACCCGGCGGCGCGCATCATCGGTGCGCCCGTCTGGTTCGACGGCGTGGTCTATGTGCCCGTCTCATCGATCGAGGAGGCGACGGGATCTGCGCCGTCCTACCAGTGCTGTACCTTCCGCGGCAGCGTGGTGGCGCTGGAGGCCGCCACCGGGCGGCAGATATGGAAGGCCTATGCGATCCCCGAGGAGCCGCATCCGACCAGCAGGAATGTCGCCGGTACCCAGCTTTTCGGGCCCTCGGGCGCGTCGGTCTGGTCCGCGCCGACGATCGATCCGCAGCGCCGCGCGCTCTATGTCGCGACCGGCAACTCCTATTCGAACCCGCCCGCCGACACCAGCGACGCCGTGCTGGCGTTCGATCTCGCCACTGGCCGGATGCTCTGGAAACGGCAGGGCACTTCGAAGGACGCCTATGTCGTCGCCTGCTACGGCGCCAATCAGAGCAACTGTCCCGAGGACCACGGTCCCGATCATGATTTCGGCCAGTCGCCGATCCTGAAGACGCTGCCCGACGGCAGGCGCGTGGTGGTGATCGGACAGAAATCGGGAGTCGTTCACGCCTTCGATCCCGACCGGGACGGCAAGATCCTCTGGCAGACTCGGGTCGGCAAGGGCGGCCCGCTGGGCGGCAGCGAGTGGGGCTCCGCGGCCGATCAGAATCGCGTCTATGTCGCGAACTCCGACGTGCGGTTCTCGCATGACGGCACCATGAGTCTCGATCCCAAGGCCGGCGGCGGCCTGTTCGGGCTCGATCTGGCCAACGGAAAGGTGACGATGCAGGTGCCGCCGGTCCCCTGCGGCGACCGCCCCCTGTGCAGCCCGGCGCTGTCGGCGGCGGTCACCGCGATTCCCGGCGTCGTCTTCTTGGGCGGCGTGAGCGGTTATCTGCGCGCCTATGCGACGTCGGATGCGCATCTGCTCTGGGAGTTCGACACCGTGCGCGACTTCGCCACCGTGAATGGCGTCAAGGCGCATGGCGGCGCGATCGACGGCCCCGGTCCGGTGGTCGCCGACGGCATGCTCTACGTCAACGCCGGCTACGTGCAGTGGAGCGGCGAGCCCGGCAATGTGCTGCTGGCCTTCGAGGCCGGGGAGCGCTGATTGGGAAAAGCCATGCGGCGCCGTCTCGGATTGATCCTGTTGCTCGCGGCCGCGGTTGGCGCGCCGACGCGGGCCGATGAGTGCGAGACCAAGGCGGCCGAGATCGCCGCGAAGATCGGTCTCGACCTCGGTCGTCGCACCGAGGCCAACGCAATTCCCCTGAGCGCGCGCGGCGACGAGGAAGACGACTACGGCGCCTATCTGCTCTGCAGGGGGCCGCTCGGCGTGACGCTGCGCTATCTGAGTCCGCCGTCGCCCGGACAGTCCTGGTTCAGATTCGTCGGCCGCTCCGGCGCGATCCTGACCGGCGTCGGTGCGGCCGCGATCGCGCTCGAGGCGCAGAACTGCGTCGAGAACGCGCGGCTGCGCAAGGCAATGTCGTTCCGCTCGCCGGGGTCCGCGTTCCAGATGC
>NZ_JAGWUA010000274.1 GCF_028868675.1 Bradyrhizobium sp. | reverse complement strand
GTTGCGTGTCGATTCCAGTTCGTCGCCGTAGCCGCCGCGCCCGGGCGTCGCCGCGGCCGCGATGCACCGCTTGGCCTCCGCAAGCGCGGCGGCGGCTTCGCTGAGCGCGTTGACCGGCGGCGAGCTCATGGTCAGCGTTGCGATCTGGCCGGCGATGGACGTCTGGAACATAGCGGATCCTAGTTGGAAACAGGGTCAGACGATGGAACCAGGCGGCCTGCGTAGCGCTCGGTCAGCAACACGATCTTGCCGCGCACCTTTCGGTCGGCAATCCGGCGCAGCGCCAGCACCGCGTCGTCGAGGCGCAGCGCTTCCGTCACCGGCGAGACGAGCCGTCCCTGGCGCCACAGATCGAAGATCTCTTTCTGGGCGTCGCTGACCAGGCTCGGCGTGCGATCGCGGTAGTCGCTCCAGTGCAGACCGACCGCGGCAATGTTCTTGATCAGCAGATAGTTGGAACGCAGCGTCGCCGCCGCGCCCGCGGCGAAACCGACCACCACGATGCGGCCGCACCAGGCAACTGTGCGCAGACAAGCGTCGAACACCTGCCCGCCCAGATTTTCGACCACGACGTCCACCCCGCGGCCGCCGGTCAGCGCCGCGATCTCGGCCCTGAGGCTCCGATCGAGATCGGGCCGATCGAGCATGACGACGTGATCGGCGCCGTGGTCGCGCGCGAAGTCCGCCTTCGATGCGGTCGTGCAGCCGGCGATGACGGTGGCGCCGCAGGCCTTGGCGAGTTGCGCAGTCGCGCTTCCCACGCCTCCGGTCGCGCCCGTGACCAGCACGGTCTCGCCGGGCTTCATCTGGCCGCGGGCGAACAGGGCGAAATGCGCCGTCTGGAAAGTGAGGCCAAGACCGATGGCGTCGGCGGCGTCGAGCCCCTCCGGCATCGGATGGCACAGGAAGGCCGGCACGGTGATCCGCTCGACATAGCCGCCATTCTCGACAAAGGCGAGCACATGGTCGCCCACCCTGAATTCGCCGACACTCTCTCCAACTGCGCTGACGATCCCTGCGACTTCCTTGCCGGGGCTGAACGGCAGCGGCGCAAGATTCTGGTACGTTCCGCGCACGACCAGAAGGTCAGGGAAATTGACGCCTGCCGCATGTACGTCGATCGTGATCTCGTCGGGCCCCGGCGCAGGCACCTGCACCGTCGCAAGAACGAGCTGCTCCGGTTCCCCGTGACGGACGATGTGGAGGGCGCGAACCATTCAGCCCCCCATTCCGGCGAGGCTGTTGTCGGCGCCGAGACGGGGGGCGGACTTGACGACGGCGGAATCGCGCAGCGCCGGATCGATCGGCACCGGCAGCGCCGGGATGGTCTCGTCGCCGACGCCGACGCGGCGATCGAATATCCTGCGGTCGATCACATGGGGATCGCGTACAGCGTCGGCGAGATTGGTGACGACGGCACAGCACGCGTCCTGGCCCTCGAATACCCTCCGCCAATGCACCGTCGGATACGCCGCGATGCGCGCGGCAACTCCGGCTCGCGTCGCCGCAGGGTCCCTGGCGTCGTTGCGCAACGCCGGATCGAGGTCGATCAACCGGCAGAACACGTCCCAGAATCGTTGCTCGATCGGTCCGGCCGACAGGTAGCCGCCATCAGCGGTGCGATATATCTGGTAGCGTGGCGATGCGCCGGTGGTCAGCGCGCTTCCCGCCGTCGGCCATGTACCGGCCGCGAAGCCGTCGGCAAGCCCCCAATAGGCGAGCACGAACAGATTGTCAGTCATCGAAATATCGAGATGGCAGCCCTGACCGGTGCGCTGGCGCTTGAGCAAGGCGAGCAGCACGTTGACCAGCGCGGGATAGGTGCCGGCGGCGATATCGGCGATCGGCATCTGCGGCATGCCCGGCGCGCCCTCGCGGTCGCCCGTCAGCGACAACAAGCCGGTCAGCGCCAGATAGTTGAGGTCGTGCGCCGCCATGTCCCGGCGCGGGCCGGTCTGGCCGAACCCGGTGATGCTGCAATAGACGAGCGAAGGGTTGATCCTGCTCAGCGCGGCATGGCCAAGGCCGAGCCGCTCCATCACGCCGGGACGGAACTGTTCGATCAACACGTCGGTGCTCTCAATGAGCGGCGTCAATTGCTCGAGCGCGCCCGGCGCCTTGAGGTCGATCGCGATCGAACGCTTGCCGCGGTTGAGAAGCACGAAATTGGCGCTGTCCTCGCCGAAGCGCGGCGAATAGCTCCGCATCTCGTCGCCGGTCCCGGGACGCTCGATCTTGATCACTTCCGCGCCGGCCTCGGCCAGGAACAGTCCGGCCATCGGTCCCGGAAGCAGGGTGCTGAAGTCGAGAACGCGGATCCCGGCAAGCGGCAGCATGGCGATCTCCGTCAGCCTCCGAACGAACGGCTGATCACCAGCCGCTGGATGTCGTTGCTGCCCTCGTAGATCTTGGCGACGCGCACGGCGCGAAAGATCCGCTCGACGCCGTAGTCCTCGATGTAGCCGTTGCCGCCAAGGGTCTGGATCGCGTCGGAGCAGACCTGCTCGGCCATTTCGGAGGCGAACAGCTTGGCCATCGAGGCTTCGACCAGGCACGAGCGGCCGGCGCTACGCAGCGCGGCCGCGTGGAGCACGAGCTGGCGCGAGGCTTCGATCCTGGTCGCCATCTCGGCCAGCCGGAACGCCACCGCCTGGTGTCCGATGATCGGTCTGCCGAAGGCTTCGCGCTCCTTCGCATAGGCCAGCGCGAGCTCGTGGGCCGCGCGCGCCATGCCCACGGACTGCGCCGCGATGCCGATGCGGCCGCCTTCGAGATTGGCAAGCGCGATGCGGTATCCCTCGCCCTCGGCGCCGAGCCGGTTCTCGACGGGAATCTCGAGGTCCTCGAAGCGGATCTCGCATGTGTCCGAGGCGTTCTGCCCCATCTTCCGCTCGACCCGGCCGACCCGATAGCCCGGCCAAGCCGTTTCGACGATGAAGGCCGAGATGCCCTTCTTGCCTGCGCCGGGTGTCGTGACGGCGAAGACCAAAGCGACGTCGGCGTTCTTGCCGGTGGTGATGAACTGCTTGACGCCGTTCAGCACGTAGCGGTCGCCGCGCAGCTCGGCCCGGCTCGTCATCGCAGCCGCATCCGAGCCGCTGTGCGGCTCGGTCAGGCAGAAGGCGCAGAGCTTTTCGCCGGACGCGAGCGGACGCAGGTATCGCTCCTTCTGCGCGGCGGTGCCGTAACCGAGGATCGGCATGCAGCCGACCGAATTGTGCCCGCTCATGACGGTGGAGGTCGCGCCGTCGCCGGCGGCGATCTCCTCGAGCGCCAGCGCATAGGCGACGTAGTCGGCACCTGCCCCGCCCCATTCCGGCGGCACCGTCATGCCCATGAAACCGAGCCTGCCCATCTCCAGCAGCGCCTGGCGCGGGAAGGTCGCGGTTCGCTCCCATTGGGCCGACTGCGGGGCAAGGTGCGTTTTGGAAAAGTCTCGCGCCGTGGCGCGGATCATTTCTTGTTCTTCCGTCAGGATCATGGATAATGAGGTTCCGAATGAACGCTCATTCAATCTGGTCGTTTCCGGGGAGACTGTCAAGCGATCGCGTGCCGCAGCGATCGCGTGCCGCAGACGGGACCACGGTTTTCCCAGAGGGGCTTCGGCGAGGAAGCAAGGAGGAGACATGAAATTCGATCCGATGTTGCCTGAGGGGCGGATCGCTGCGATGCGGGCGCGGGGCTACTGGGGCGACGAACTTCTCGTCGACCACCTCGATCGCTGCATTGCGCAGGAACCCGCCACCACGGCGATCGTCGACTTCAACTCGATGCAGGCCAGCGGTCGCCGGCTGAGCTACCGGGAATTCGGCGATCTCGTCGAACACATCGCGGTCGGTCTTGCCGAACTCGGTGTCGAGAAGGACGACGTGGTGGCCTGTCAGTTACCCAACTGGTGGCAGTTCGCCGCACTGGCATTCGCTTGCTGGAGGATCGGCGCGGTCATCAACCCGATGATGCCCATCTTCCGCGAGCGTGAGGTCAAGTTCATGCTCGGCTTCGCCGAAAGCAAGGTGTTCGTCGTTCCGCGCGAATTTCGCGGCTTTGATCACCCCGCGATGGTGCGGGCGATGCGCCACGAGCTGCCGCATCTAAAGCATTTGCTGGTGATCGGCGGCAACGGCGAGGAAGGTTTTGAGGAGATGTTGCTCAAGAGGCCGCGGCAGACGAAGCGCGACGCCAAGCGCCTGTTCGCCGAGCGGCGCCGCAGCGCGGATGACGTCGTTCAGCTGCTCTACACCTCGGGCACGACAGGCGAGCCAAAGGGAGTGATGCACACCTCCAACACCATCCTGTCGAACGTGCACCCGTTCGTCGATCGGCTCGGGCTCACCGAGCAGGACATCGTGCTGATGTCATCGCCGCTGGCGCACCAATCCGGCTTCATCTACGGGCTGATCATGCCCGTCCTGTTGCGGACTACGGTCGTGCTGCAGGACATCTGGGAACCGCGGCGAGCAGCCGAGTTGATCGCGGCCGAGCGGGTGACCTTCACCTTTGCATCGACACCATTCCTCTCCGACCTGACCGATGCCGTCGGCTGCGGCGGTTGCGACGTCTCGAGCCTGCGCATCTTCCTCGCCGCCGGCGCGCCGATTCCGCGCGTGCTGGCCGAGCGCGCATCGAAGACGCTCGGGGCGGCTGTCGTGTCGGCGTGGGGCATGACGGAGAACGGCGCCGTCACGACCACGAAGCCCGGCGACCCCGACGAGAAGGCTTTTTTCACGGACGGCTGCGCCTTGTCGGGCATGGAGGTACGGGTGTTCGGCCCGGACGGCAAGCCCCTCCCACCCGGCGAGGAAGGCGTCCTCAAGGTGCGCGGCTGCTCCAGTTTCGTCGGCTATCTCAAGCGACCGCAGCTCTACAATCACGACGCCGAGGGCTGGTTCGACACCGGGGATCTCGCACGGATCGACGCAGACGGCTACGTGCGCATCACTGGAAGGGCCAAGGACATCATCATTCGCGGCGGCG
>NZ_JAGWUA010000063.1 GCF_028868675.1 Bradyrhizobium sp. | reverse complement strand
GCCGACATGTGCACCGAGGTGCCGTTGCCGGAGGACGCGTAGGAGATCTTGCCGGGATTGGCCTTGCAGTAGTCGATGAATTCCTGGACGGTCTTCACCGGCATGGCGTTGGAGACCACCAGCATGTTGGTGAGCTGCATGATGCTCGCGACCGGCACGGTGTCGCGCAGGAAGTCGAACGGAAGCTTCTTGTAGAGCGAGGTCGAGATCGCGTTGTTGGGCGCGACGAACAGCAGCGTGTAGCCGTCGGGCGACGCGTTGATCGCGGCGGCGGCCGCGATGTTGCCGCCTGAGCCGGTGCGGTTCTCGACGATGAACTGCTGGCCGAGATGGTCCGACAGCCACTGCGCCATGATGCGCGACACGATGTCGACCGGGCCGCCGGCGGCAAAGCCGATCAGCCAGTGCACCGGGCGGTTCGGATAGTCGGCGGCGGAGGCGGGGACTTGCGGGCCGGCGAGACCGAGCAGGAAGACCAGGCCGAACAGCCCGTTGCGCAAAGATCGAAACATGACGCCCCCGTGTTTTGTTGTCGTTGGTCCCATGCTTCCATAAAATCCGGCCGCTGCCTATCCCGCGGCTCGTCGCGGGCGGCAGGGCTGCGCACAGGGCCGGCCCCATGAGACCTCGGCTGACGATCGCGATCTATTCCTATCCCGGGATGTTCGTGGCGCGGAGCGAATCGCGAGCAGCGTGTAGCGAATAGGGACGCGCCCTATTCGCCACGCCCTAATTCGCCATTCGCCAATGTCACTTCTTCACCAGCGCACACGCCGGATCGGGCGGGCCGAACGCCTTACTGCCGGAAATGGTGGAGAGGATCTTGTAATAGTCCCACGGATATTTGCTCTCGGCCGGCGACTTCACCTGCACCAGCCAGAGATCGTGCACCATCAGGTTGTCCTCGCGCAGCCTGCCGTGGCGGGCGAAGAAGTCCTCGATCGGCTTCTCGCGCATCTTTGCTGCGACCTTGAGCGGGTCGTCGGTGCCGGTATCCTTGATCGCCTGCAGATAATGCCTCACCGACGAATAGACGCCGGCCTGCCACATGGTCGGCATCCGGTTCATCTTGGCGAAGTAGCGCTTGGACCATTCGCGGGTCTTGTCGTCCATGTCCCAGTAGAAGGACGTGGTCAGCAGCAGGCCTTGCGCGGCAGGAAGGCCGATGCCGTGGATGTCGGTGATCAGCGCGAGCAGCGCCGCCATCTGCTGGCCGCCCTTGAACACGCCGAACTCGGCGCCGGTCTTGATCTCGTTCATGTTGTTGGGGGGACCTGCGGCAATGCCGATGATCTTGGCCTTGGAGGACTGCGCCTGCAGCACGAAGGAGGACAGATCGGGGGTCGCGAGCGGCGGCCTGACCGAGCCGAGCACCTTGCCGCCGTTGGCGGTGACGATCGCCGAGGCGTCGCGCTCCAGCGAATGGCCGAAGGCGTAGTCGTCGGTGATGAAGAACCAACTGTCGCCGCCACGTTTCACCACCGCATCCGCCGTGCCGACCGCAAGCGCGCGGGTGTCGAACACCCACTGGATGGCGTAGGGCGAGCAGAACTTGCCGTGGAAGTCGGCCGTGCCGGTCGAATGGGTGATGAACAGCTTCTGCTTCTCGTTGGCGATGTTCTGCACCGCGAGGCCCACCGCGGACACCGGCACGTCGACGATGAGGTCGACCTGCTCGACGTCGTACCAGCGGCGCGCCAGCGCGGCGCCGATGTCGGCCTTCAACTGGTGGTCGCCGACCACGACGGAGATCGGCTTGCCGAGTACGGTGCCGCCGAAATCGTCGATCGCCATCTGCGCCGCCGTCACCGAGCCCTGGCCGGTCGGCGTCGAGGCGGGGCCGTTCATGTCGGTGAGCACGCCGATCTTGACGACGTCGTCGGACACCTGCGCCGAGGCCGGTGCCGACAGCAGCGCCGCCGCCGCCAGCGCGGCAACGGCAGACACACTTGTTCTGGCTGGATTCACGCTTGTCCTCCCCTGGGCGGCTCGTTGGCCGCCGTTGCTTGGGCCGGGCGAAGCCGGCCGAATTGGTTTCTTTTGCAACTATTCGGGGGTGGGCGTCAACGCCATCAGGCCGAGAACCGGATTTGCCCCGCGGGCGAGGGATCGTAGCCGGTCAGTTCCTCGGCACGCTGCCGCAGCCGCTTCTCGCTCAGGAACCTGACCAGCGCCTGCAGCGGGGGCTGGAAATAGCTGCGCTGCCGCATCGCGAGATCGAAGTTCTCCCAGAGCAGGGGCACGAAATCGAGGCCTGCAGCCCGGGCCGCCGCCCGCGTCGCCACGCCGCAATCGGCGTGCCCATTGCGGACCGCGGCCGCGAGGTCGGGACCGGTGAGGCAGGGCGCGTCGAGCCGGCGCAGATCCCTAGGCGAAGCGCCCGTGCGCTTCAAGAGCACGTCGAGCAGCATTTGCGCGCCGGCGCCTTGCTGCCGCAGCGCCATCTTCGCGCCCAGCGTAAGCACGTCGGGCAGGCTGCGCAGCCGCTTCGGATTGCCTGCCGGCAGCAGCAGGCCCTGCTCGCGGCGCACCATGCCGACCAGCACCACGTCATGCAGGTCGGGTGCGCTGCGCACCGCCGCGACATTGGCGTCGTGGGCGAGATTGTCGGAAGCATCGAGGCTGTGGAAATGCACGGCCGCCGCCGTCACCTCGTTGCGCTGCAGCCGCTCGAGACCGCGCGCGGTGCCCTCGTTCAGCCAGGCGAGCCCCGAGCCGGATTCGCGCAAGCTCCATTCCAGCAGGTCGTCCTGGCTGCCGCCCACGATCGGCGGCGGCTCGCCGGCCAGCATGCCGGCCGGCCGGGCCAGCCCTGCGAGCACCCAGAGATCGAGCTCATGCCGGGGAAACAGCCACTTCCCGGTCACCTTGCTGCAGGGGATGGCACCTGTGGTGACGAGCTCGTAGAGCTTGCGCTCACCCAGCCGCAGGTAGTCCGCCGCTTCACTGGTCGTTAAGAATTCCATTTTGCATTCTCATGCATACGCTTGTTTCTTTTTTTGGCATTTGACGCAGCTTGGAATTTCTGCAGTTCGATGTAGGTTCCGAGGGGACCATGCCCGATCATCTCAGTGCTTTGCAACTCATCCTGAATGCCGACCCCACGCTCCTGGCCATCGTGCAGTTGTCGCTGAGCGTCAGTCTTGCAGCGGTTGCGCTCGCGGCAGCAATCGGCATGCCGATCGGCGCATTGCTGGCGCTGACCCACTTTCCGGGACGCGCAATTCTCGTGGTCCTGCTCAACGCCATGATGGGGCTGCCGCCGGTCGTGGTCGGGCTTGCGCTCTATCTGTTGCTGTCGCGCTCCGGCCCGCTCGGCGAACTCGGCATCCTGTTCACGCCGACCGCGATGGTGCTGGCCCAGACGGTCCTGATCGTGCCGATCATCGCCGCGCTGACGCGGCAGACGGTCGAGGATCTTTGGATCGAGTATCGTGACGAACTCGGCGCCATGGATGTCGGCGCGCTCGGCCGCATGACCACTTTGTTGTGGGATGCGCGCTTCAGTCTGCTCACGGCGCTGCTCGCCGGTTTCGGCCGCGCCGCGGCCGAAGTCGGCGCGGTCATGATCGTCGGCGGCAATATCGACGGCTTTACCCGGACCATGACGACCGCCGTGGCGCTCGAGACGTCCAAGGGCAATCTGCCGCTCGCGATGGGCTTGGGCGCGATCCTGATCGTCATCGTGCTCGCGATCAACGCGGCGGCCTGGGGCACGAGGGTCTGGTCGCAGCGGGTGACGGGTTGATCATGCGTGCACCGGTCAGCGACTTGCCCCTGGTGCTCGACGACGTCTCGCTGCAGGCGGGGGCGACTGCGATTCTCGACCGCATCAGCCTCACCATTGCGCCGGGCGCGCCGACCCTGTTCATCGGCCCCAACGGCTCCGGCAAGACCAGCCTGCTGCGGCTGTGCATGGGACTGGCGAAGCCCACGGGCGGCCGCATCAGCTGGGGCGGCCGGAGCGATCCGACGCCGACGCGCCGCGCCTTCGTGTTTCAGCGCCCGGTGATGTTGCGACGAACTGCCGCAGCCAACGTGACCTACGCCCTCGCACAGGCGGGTGAGCCGCGCGCCCGGCGGGGCGAACGCGCCGTCGCCTTGCTCGAGCGCGTCGGGCTGGCCGACCTCGCCGATCGCCCGGCGCGGCTGTTGTCCGGTGGCGAGCAGCAGCGGCTGGCGCTGGCGCGGGCGCTGGCGCGCGATCCGCAGATCCTGCTGCTGGACGAGCCGACCGCCAGCCTCGATCCGGCCGCCACGCGCGCGGTCGAGGAGATCGTGCTGAGCGCAGCGCAGTCCGGCATCAAGATCGCGATGGCCTCGCACGATCTCGGCCAGGTCAGGCGGCTTGCGGGTGAGGTGGTGTTTCTCGCTCGGGGGGCGCTGTGCGAGCGCGCCGCGGCCAGCGATTTCTTCGATCACCCGTCGACGCCGGAAGCGCGCGCCTTCCTGCGCGGCGATCTCGTCATCTGAATCGGGAGCATGTCCATGATCTTTCGCCGCTCGTTCGTCGCCATCGCGATGCTGCTCGGCATCGCCGCCGTGTGCCGGCCGTCATTCGCCGACGATCGCTCGATCGTCGTGGCCTCGACGACATCGACACAGGATTCCGGCCTGTTCGGCTATCTGCTGCCGATCTTCAAGGCGAAAACCGGCATCGAGGTGAAGGTGATCGCGCAAGGCACCGGGCAGGCGCTCGACACCGCGCGGAGAGGCGACGCCGATGTCGTGTTCGTGCACGCCAAGGCGCAGGAAGAGAAATTCCTTGCCGAAGGCTTTGGCGTCAAGCGCTTCGACGTCATGTACAACGACTTCGTGCTGATCGGGCCGAAGAGCGATCCGGCCGGCGTCAAGGGGCGCGACATCGAAGCCGCCTTGAAGACGATCCAGGCCAAGGGCGCGCCGTTCGTCTCGCGCGGCGACCGCTCCGGCACGCATGCGGCCGAGCTTGCGCTCTGGAAGCAGGCCGGCGTCGACATCGCCGCCGCCAAGGGTCCCTGGTATCGCGAGATCGGCCAGGGCATGGGGGCGGCGCTCAATACCGCGAGTGCGATGAACGGCTACGTGCTGTCCGATCGCGGCACCTGGATCTCGTTCAAGAATCGCGGCGACCTCGACGTCGTGGTCGAAGGCGACAAGCGGCTGTTCAACCAGTATGGCGTGATGCTGGTGAACCCGGAGAAACATCCGACCGTGAAGAAGGAGCTGGGGCAGGCCTTCGTCGACTGGGTGATTTCCCCGGAAGGACAGGCGGCGATCGCCGCTTACGAGATCGGGGGCCAGCAGCTGTTCTTCCCGGACGCCGACAAGAAGGGCAGCTGACCGCGGAATCTTGGGCAGTTGCCAAACCTTGCGCTGCATGGTCCACCATGGCGCATGACCCAGTGCCTGCCGCCATTGCTGACGCCGCTCGACACCGCGCTTGTGCGGCTGCTGGGCGGGCTCGATTCGGTCGCGCCGATCGAACTGCCGCTCGCTGATGCGCGTGGTTGCGTTGCGGCCGAGATGCCGCCGCTTGCGGCCTGTCCGCCGCACGATATTGCCGCGGTTGATGGCTGGGCGCTGTCTGCCGGCGATGTCGTCGGCGCGTCCTCCTATTCGCCGGCGCAGTTGGCGGCCTTGCCGGCCTGGGTCGAAGCCGGCGATGCCATGCCGTCCGGGTGCGATTGTGTGCTCGATGCCGCCGCGGTCGACACGTCAGGCCCGATCGCCGAAGTGCTGGCGGACGGAGTTCCAGGGCGGGGCGTGCGGCGTGCGGGTAGCGACCATGCCGGCGGCAAGCCGGTCGTTGCTGCCGGACTTGAAATCCGAACGCATCACCTCCTGCTTGCGCGCGCTGCCGGGCTGAAGACATTGAGCGTGCGCCGGCCGCGGCTTCGCCTGGTCAACGTGCCTGGGGGGACGGCGACCGCCGCTGTGATCGCGGAGCTGGCCCGTACGGCTGGTGCGGATGCCATCGTCGTCGAGGCAAGAGCGCGCGATGCCGAGTCGGTCGCGGATGCTGCCGATTCCGTCGCCTGCGACCTGCTGCTCACGATCGGTGGCAGCGGTCCCGGCCGCTGCGACGCGACCGTCGCCGCACTCTCCGAGTGCGGCGAGTTGCTCGCCCACGGCATTGCGCTGCATCCGGGAAAGACCACGGCCTTGGGAAGAATTGGAACGGTGCCTGTGATCGCATTGCCGGGATCGCCCGACCAGGCGCTGGCGGCATGGCTCGCCCTCGCGCTTCCGCTGCTCGATCGCCTGTCGGGGCGCCAGTCGCGAAAGCCCGTGAGCCTGCCGCTGGCGCGCAAGGTCGCGTCCGGCGTCGGCATCGCCGAACTCGCATTGCTGGCGAACGACCGCGGCACATGGCTGCCGCTCGCCGCCGGCGACCTGCCGCTCCAGGCGATCGCGCGCGCCGATGCATGGCTGCTCGTCCCGGCCAACAGCGAAGGCTTTGCTGCAGGCGCGGCCGTCGATGCCTATTTGATGTGGGAATGATATGGGTTTTGGCATGACCATCGTCCCGCAGCCCCAGGCCGGCCTCGACCAGGAGCAGTTCCTCACCATCCTGTCGCGCGAGGAGGCGGTGAGGCGTTTCGAGGCCGCATTGTTCCCGCGTGCCGTCCCGAGCGAGGTGCGCAGGCTCGCCGAGGCGCTCGGCTGCGTGCTCGCCGAGGACGTCGCGGCGCCGATCGACGTGCCGCCGTTCGATCGCTCCAATGTCGACGGCTTTGCCGTGCGCTCGGCCGATCTCGCCGCCGCTGGCGAAGCCTCGCCCGTGCGTCTCGTGCTGAATGGCGAGATCATTGCGTGCGGCATCGCGCCGACGCAGCAGGTCGCGCCTTGTACGGCCACGACGATTGCGACCGGCGGTCCGCTGCCGCGCGGGGCCGATGCCGTCGTCATGGTCGAGCACACCCAGCCCGCGGGGCCGCGCGCGATCGAGGTCCGTCGCGCCGCTTCGCCCGGGCAGTTCGTCTCCCATGCCGGATCCGACATCGCGCGCGGCGAGGCGCTGTTGCGCGCCGGCACCGTCGTCGGCTCGCGCGAGATCGGCATGCTGGCGGCCTGCGGCGTCGCCGAGGTCAAGGTCGCGCGCAAGCCGCGCGTTGCCGTCGTCTCGACCGGCGACGAGCTGGTGCAGCCGGGTCATCCGCTGCCGCCCGCGGCGATCTACGACACCAACGGCGCGATCGTCGTGGCCGCGATCGACGAGAACGGCGGTGAGGCAACTTTTTTCGGCGCGATCCCCGATGATGAAACAAGGCTCGAAGCCGCAATGCGCACGGCGCTGGCGCAGGCCGACATGCTCGTGCTGTCGGGCGGTACCTCGAAAGGCGCGGGCGACCTCTCTCACCGTATCATCGGTCGACTCGGCAAACCCGGCATTGTCGCGCACGGCGTGGCGCTCAAGCCCGGCAAGCCGCTCTGCCTCGCAGTCTGCGACGGCAAGCCGGTGGTGATCCTGCCGGGCTTTCCGACCTCGGCGATGTTCACCTTCCACGACATGATCGTGCCGGTGCTGCGGCGGATGGCCGGCCTGCCGCTGCGCTCCGATGCCAAGGTGAGCGCGAAGGTGCCGGTGCGCATCGCTTCCGAGCTCGGCCGTACCGAATTCGTCATGGTTTCGCTGGTCGAGGGCCGCGACGGATTGATCGCCTATCCTTCCGGCAAAGGCTCCGGCGCGATTACGTCCTTTGCACAGGCCGATGGGTTCCTGCGCATCGACGCGCTCGCCGACCAGCTGCCGGCTGGCGCCGAGACCGAGGTGACGCTGTTCACGCCGCACGTGCGCGTGCCCGACCTCGTCATCATCGGCAGCCATTGCACCGGCCTCGATCTCGTCACCGCACCCTTGTCGCGCGCGGGCCTCAGCGTGCGCTCGATCGCGGTGGGCAGCCTCGGTGGGCTCGCGGCCGCGCGTCGCGGAGAATGCGATCTGGCGCCGATCCATCTGTTCGACGACAGGAGCGAGACCTACAACACGCCCTTCCTCGCCGAAGGGCTGGAACTCGTGCCGGGCTGGCGGCGTATGCAGGGCATCGTGTTCCGCAAGGGCGACACGCGTTTTGAAGGCGCGAGCGCTAGAGAGGCGGTTGCCGCAGCGCTGGTCGATCCCGCCTGCATCATGGTCAACCGCAACCAGGGAGCGGGGACCCGCATCCTGATCGACCGCCTGCTCGGCGGCGCACGGCCGGAGGGCTACTGGAATCAGCCGAGGTCGCACAATGCCGTTGCGGCTGCGGTGGCGCAGCATCGCGCCGACTGGGGCATGACCATTGCGCCGGTTGCCCACGCCGCAGGCCTCGGTTTCATTCCGCTGGCGGAAGAGCATTATGACTTTGCGCTGGTGACGGCGCGCAGGCAGCGTCCGGCAGTGCAGGCCTTCCTGGAAGCGCTCGGCTCGGATGAAAGCCGCGCGGCTCTCGCGCGCGCCGGATTCCGGCCGGCATGACCGGACAATGACGCGGGCGAAACGATCGCGCGCGGAAGCAGGTGGGAAAACGCGATGGCAAGGCCGCTATAGGTGGCGATTGTCGGTGCGGGGATGGGCGGGCTTGCGGCTGCTGCGACCCTGCGGCGCGTCGGCATCGGCGTCCTGGTGTATGAACAGGCGTCGCAATTCGCCCGGATCGGCGCCGGCATCCAGGTCGGCTGCAATGCAATGAAGGTGCTGCGCCAGCTCGGACTCGAAGCCCGCATGCGCAGCCAGTCCTTCTATCCGCGCTCCTGGAACAATCGTGACTGGCGCACCGGCGACGTCAAGTTCGACATGATCTTCGGCGAGAGCGGAGCAAAAGGTTCGGTGCGCCCTATCTGCTTGCGCACCCTGGCGACTTGCACGCGGCCCTGGCCAGTGCCGTGCCGGTGGAGTGCGTCAGGCTCAATCGCAGGCTGGTCGGGCTCAATGAGACCGGTGTCGCCGACGCATTTCGCCGCTTCGAGGGCGACGCGCAAGGAACGGACCACGCGGGTGCAGGAGACCTCGCGGGCGAACGTCCGGCTCAGGGAGCGAACCGACGCGAGCTGGGTCTATGGCTACGACGCCTGGACTGCGCCGTTGGCGGCCTGAGCGGTTTGCCGGATCACGCTCAGGCCGCGTCCAGCGCCGCCAGCCGTTCTGCTTCCGCGATGTCTTCCACGGTGTTCGCGTTGAAGAACGGATCGACCGGATCGGTCGGCCAGGCCACCGTGGCGAGGCGGTAGCGGGCGGTCCAGCGGTCGATCTTGCGGACGTCCTCGACGGTCAGCGCGTGGCGCAGCGCCTCGCGCAGATCGACCCGCCACAACCCGATCACCGGATGCGACTGTCCGTCCGAGGCCGCGACCGCGAGTTCGGCGTTCTCTTTCGCGCGCGCGGAGTGCAGCCGCGCGACGAGATCGCGCGGCAGGAACGGGCAATCGGCGGCAGCGCTCAGCACCCAAGCGATGCCGGGCTGGTTCGCCGCGGTCCAGTCCAGCGCTGCGAGGATGCCGGCGAGCGGCCCCGGAAAGTCCGGCACGTCGTCGGCAATGACGGGAAGGCCGAATGCGGCGAAGCGGGCGGGATCGCCGTTGGCGTTGAGGATCAACCCGTCGCACTGCGGTTCGAGGCGCGCGATCACGCGCTCCAGGATGGTGCGGCCGCCGATGGTGCGCATCGGCTTGTCGCCGCCGCCCATGCGCCGCGCCAGCCCGCCGGCGAGCAGCACGCCCTGGGTGGGCGGAATCTCAGTCGTCACCGCCCTCACCCTTGCGCTTGTGCCTGGCCGACTCCTCCTCGACGTAAGCGAGGTTCTGGTCGTAGACGATGCGTTCCTCGCCCGACAGTGCGATGAAGCGTTTTCCGCGCGTGCGCCCGATCAGCGTCAGCCCGACCTGGCGCGCGAGATCGACGCCCCAGGCGGTGAAGCCGGAGCGCGACACCAGGATCGGAATGCCCATGCGCACCGTCTTGATCACCATCTCCGAGGTCAGGCGTCCCGTGGTGTAGAGGATCTTGTCGGCAGGATCGACGCCGTGGCGGTACATCCATCCCGCGATCTTGTCGACCGCGTTGTGGCGGCCGACGTCCTCGGTGTAGCACAGCGGCGCGCCCTCCTTGCAGAGCACACAGCCGTGAATGGCGCCGGCCTCCAGATAGAGCGACGGCATGGTGTTGATCGTCTGGGTCATCTGGTAGAGCCAGGAGGTGCGCAGCTCCGCTTTCGGCAGCGCCACGCTCTCGACGGCCTCCAGCAGATCGCCGAACGCAGTGCCTTGCGCGCAGCCCGAGGTCTGGGTGCGCTTCTTCAGCTTGGTTTCGAAATTGGTGTGATGCGCGGTGCGCACGACGACGACCTGCAGGTCGTCGTCGTATTCGACCTCGGTGACCTCGTCACTATATTTCAGCATGTTCTGGTTGAGCAGGTAGCCCAGCGCCAGATATTCCGGATAGTCGCCGATCGTCATCATGGTGACGATCTCCTGGGCGTTCAAGTAGAGCGTCAGCGGCCGTTCCATCGGCACCCTGATCTCGACCTTGGCGCCGGTCTGGTCGGTCCCGGTGACGCTTTGGGTCAGCCGGGAATCGTCCGGGTTCGGGACGATCAGGGGTACCGGGGCTTTCTCGATCTTCATCATGGCCGGGACGTTAGCATGACATTCGGCTCCAGCCGATATAAGCATGTCGGGGAATAAGGGAAATGCTGCCCGTCATTGCGAGCCAACGGGTCCGCGCGAAGCGCGGCCCGATGACAGGCTCCGCGAAGCAATCCGGAAGTGCGTCCGCGGCGACAGCCTGGATTGCTTCGTAGCTTCGCTCCTCGCAATGACGGCGGAGAGGTGAGCGATTCCATCGGCATCGAGCCGATCGCGGAAATGGATGCGGAATGAAAGTGATTGGCCTTGCGGGATGGAGCGGTGCGGGCAAGACCACGCTCTTGACGCGCCTGATCCCGTATTTCGCCGGGCAGGGCCTGCGCGTCTCCGTCATCAAGCATGCCCATCACCGGTTCGACATCGACGTGCCCGGCAAGGATTCCTGGCGGCACCGCGAGGCGGGCGCGGCCGAGGTGCTGATATCGTCGCAGAACCGTTGGGCGCTGATGCACGAATTGCGTGGCGCGGAGGAGCCCCGGCTGTCGGAATTGCTGGACAAGCTGTTGCCGGTCGATCTCGTCGTGGTCGAGGGTTTCAAGCGCGAGCGGCTTCGCAAGATCGAGGTGCATCGCGCAGCCAACGGCAAGCCACTGCTTCATCCCGACGACCCCGGGATCGTCGGGATAGCCACCGATGCTTCCATTGAAACAGGATTGCCGACCGTTCGTCTCGACGACATTCCGGCCGTGGCTGCGCTGGCGCTGCGCTCGGCGATGCCGATCGAGCAGGCGATGACGCAAGCTGCCGTGACGCACTGACGAGGGATCATGGCGCAACTCTCAGACGATTGCTTTGCCTTCGGCGGACCGATGATGTCGGTCGACGAGGCCGTCGGTCTGATCGCGACCCGCGTCAATGCGGTGACGGAGATCGAGAGCGTCGCTTTGGTCGATGCCGACGGCCGGGTGCTCGCGCGCGACGTCGCAGCACCCCTGCCGCTGCCCCCCTTCACCAATTCCGCCGTGGATGGCTATGCGGTGCGCAACGCGGATTTGCCGCAAGGCGAGGAGCGTGCCTTCCCGCTTGCAGACCGCATCCCGGCCGGCGGCGGGGCGAAGGCGCCGGTCGCGCCCGGACAGGCCGTGCGCATCTTCACGGGCGCGCCGATGCCGCCGGATGCCGGGACCGTCTTCATGCAGGAAGACGTTCGCATCGACGAAGGCGGCGACGTCGTTCTGCCGCCGGGGTTGAAGCCGGGAGCGAATGTCCGTCCGGCAGGCGAAGACATTCCGGAAGGCCATGTCGCGTTGCGCAGGGGACAGCGGCTGCGGCCGCAGCATGTGGCGCTCGCTGCCGCATTCGGACTGACCGGCCTGGACGTCGGCAGACGCCTTCGCGTCGCGGTGTTCTCGACCGGTGACGAGCTGGCCTCGCCCGGAGCGCCGCGCGCCGGCTCGCAACTCTTCGACTCCAACCGCTTCATGCTGATGGCGATGCTCCGCCGGCTCGGCTGCGAGGTTTTCGATCTCGGCATCCTGCGCGACGATCGTAGTTCGCTTGCGAGCGGGCTGAAGCGGGTAGCGGGCGGACATGACCTGATCCTCACCACCGGCGGCGTGTCGACCGGCGAGGAGGATCACGTCAGGGCTGCCGTTGAGGGCATGGGCAAGCTCGTGCTGTGGCGCATGGCGATCAAGCCCGGCCGCCCGGTCGCGATGGGGATCATCGACGGCACGCCGCTGATCGGGCTGCCGGGCAACCCCGTCGCGAGCTTCGTCACCTTCGTGCATGTGGTGCGTCCCACCGTGCTGGCGCTTGCCGGCAGCCTGCCGGAGCCGCTGGTTCCGATGCCAGTGCGCGCGGCCTTCACTTACAGGAAGAAGGCGGGCCGCCGCGAATATGTCCGCGTCTCCCTGGCGAGAGCGCAGGACGGCACGCTGGAAGCGGTCAAGTTTCCGCGCGAGGGTGCCGGGTTGTTGTCGTCGCTGGTCGACACCGACGGGCTCGTCGAGCTCGGCGAGGCCATGACGCTGGTCGAGCCGGGCCAAAGCGTCGGCTTCCTCGCCTATGCCGGCCTGATCTGAGGCTCACATTGACGCGGTCATCATGCCCCGCCATGTTGCGCCCATGACGACAAGAACGACTCTCGATCTCACGGGGCTGAAATGCCCGTTGCCGGCGCTGAAGACGCGCAAGGCGCTCAGGCCGTTGCAGGCGGGCGATCAGCTCGAGGTCCACTGCACCGATCCGCTGTCGGTGATCGACATTCCGAACCTTGTCCGCGAGACCGGCGACAGGGTGGAGATCACCGAGCGCAGCAATGCCAGGATCGTGTTCCTGATCGAGAAGGCGGATCATCCGATAGCCAAGCCGAATGTCTAGCTTCGCGACGTCTGGTTGACGTGTAAAACGGAAGCCTCCCCGGGGCCGCCGGTCGGCAGCCCTAGTTCGCTGCAGCGCGAAAATGCGGATCGTTGCGGCCGCTGCCGATTGGACCAAAGACTTCCGTCATGACCTTCCCATCATCGAAGGTGAGCGCCCCGGCGGCTCCTGCTGCAAGCAGGGACGGCGCCATCAAGGTCGGCAAGACGGCCGGCGTCCCGGAATTTGGCGCCCTTGCACAGGCCTCGATCCTGATCGTCGATGACGAGCCGGGCATGCGCAATTTCCTGGTGCGCACGCTGGCTCCTCGCTGCAAGCTCGTAGACGAGGCCGCCGACACCGACCAGGCCTCGCGCAAGCTCGATTCCAACCGCTACGACGTCGTCATCCTCGACAACATCATGCCGGGCAAGAACGGGGTCGACTGGCTGGCCGAGCAGCGCGCCGTCGGCTTTTTCGCCGACGCGATCCTGATCACGGCCTACGCCGATCTCGATACGGCGATCCAGGCGTTGCGCGCCGGAGCGGTCGATTTCGTGCTCAAGCCGTTTCGCTCCAACCAGATCCTCAATGCGGTGGCGCGCTGCCTCGACCGCGTCCGGCTGCAGCGCGAGAACTTCGTGCTGCGTTACGCCCTGCGCGCCTCGTCCGACCGCACCTTCCTGCGCGACAATCTGATCGGGGAATCGACGGCGGCGCGCCGCGTGCGGGAAACCGTGGCGCGGGTCGCGCCCCTGCCGACCTCGGTGCTTCTTACCGGCGAATCCGGCACGGGCAAGGAAGTCGCGGCGCGCTCGATCCACTCGCTGTCCGATCGCGCCGACAAGCCCTTCGTTCCGGTGAACTGCGCGGCCATCCCGCCCGACATGATCGAGGCGGAGCTGTTCGGGCACATCAAGGGTGCCTTCACCGGCGCGGACAGCGGGCGCGACGGCCTGTTCCTCTATGCGCATGGCGGCACGCTGTTTCTCGACGAGATCGGCGAACTGCCGCCACCGATGCAGAGCAAGCTGCTGCGCGTGCTCGAAGACCGCCGCGTCCGGCCCGTCGGTGCGGAACGCGAGGTTCCCGTCGATCTGCGCTTCATCTTTGCGACCAACGCCGATCTGCAGAAGCAGGTCGAGAAAGGGCGGTTCCGCGCCGATCTGTTCTACCGGCTGAACGTGATGCAAATCCATCTGCCGCCGCTGAAGGATCGCGGTGACGACGTTCAGGAGCTCGCGGAGATATTCATGGGCAAGCTTTCGGTGCAGCTCGGCATGCCGCCGGTTGCGATCGAGGGCTCGATCCGGGCGGCGCTGGCAACCTACGACTGGCCGGGCAACGTGCGCGAGCTGCGCAACCTGATCGAGCGTACGCTGATCCTCGGCGCATTTCCGGACGACTTTGCCGGACCGCGGGACGACGGCCATGCTGCGCCCGTCGACAGCCTGGCCGATCTGGAGCGGCGGCACATTCTCGCCGTGCTGAAGGAGGTCAACGGCAATCGCGAGGAGGCGGCGCGCCGGCTGGGCATCTCGCGCAAGACCATCGATCGCAAATTCGCGCTGTGGAATGTCTGATCCTGCGGGCCGCACCGGCGAGGTCGGAGGACGTTCGGTCCGCTTCCGGCTGCTGGCGATCGCACTCCTGCCGATGCTGGTGATCCTGCCGCTGCTGCTCGGGGTTGCCATCTATCGCTGGAACGCCAAGTTCGACGCGGCCCTGATTTCCAAGGTGAATGGCGATCTCACCATCGCCCACCAGTACCTGGCCCGCATGCTCGAGAAGACCGGCGTCCAGATGCGCGCGCTCAGTGCGTCTGCCCGGTTCCGCGACGTCGTGGCCCAGGACGGGTCCGGCTCCCTCAGCGACCTGCTCGATGAGGCCCGCAAGGAGATCGGCCTCGACTTTCTCTACTTGACGAACGGCAAGGGGGATATCCTGGCATCGTCACCGGCGCTGCAGCGCCGGCCGCGGCAGGACTGGCCCATCGTCGCCGCAGCGCTGTCGGGCCAGGCTCCGACGACGGGCGTCGACATCTTCGCCAATGACGAGCTCGCGGCGATTTCGCCCGCGCTCGCCGAACGCGCGATGCTCGAACTGGTGCCGACGCCGAACGCCGTGCCGACCGACCGCAGCGCGGAGACCCAGGGCATGGTGGTGCACGCGGCGAGCCGGGCGACGTTGCCCGATGGCGGAACGGCGGCGCTCGTCGGCGGCATCCTGCTCAACCAGAATCTGGACTTCATCGATACGATCAACGACCTCGTCTATCGCGCGGCCAGCCTGCCGGAGGGTAGCAAGGGAACCGCGACGCTGTTCCTCGACGACGTGCGCATCAGCACGAATGTCAGGCTGTTCGAAGGGCGGCGGGCGCTCGGGACGCGCGTCTCGGCGGCCGTGCGATCCGCCGTGCTCGGCGACGGACATACGTGGCTCGACAGCGCCTTCGTGGTCAACGACTGGTACATCTCGGCCTATGAGCCGCTCGTCGACACCTACGGCAAGCGCGTCGGCATGCTCTATGTCGGTTTCCTTGAGAAGCCGTTCAGCGACGCCAAGTACCAGACCCTGCTCATCATCATCACGGCCTTCATCGCGATCACGGGCGCCACCGTTCCGATCTTCCTGCGCTGGGCGAGCTCGGTCTTCATGCCGCTGGAGCGCATGACGGCGACGATCGCGGAAGTGGAGAGGGGCAATCTCGCCGCCCGCACCGAGATGACCGTCTCCGGCGACGAGATCGGCCGCGTCGCCGTCCATCTCGACAGCCTGCTCGACCAGATCCAGGAGCGGGATCGGCAGCTGCGCACCTGGAACGAGGAGTTGAATGCGCGCGTGCGGGAGCGGACGCGGGATCTCGAGCACGCCAATCTGAAGCTCGAGGCGACCACCAAGCAGCTCATCATGTCGGAGAAGCTCGCCGCAATCGGCGAGATCACCGCCGGCGTTGCCCACGAGATCAACAATCCGATCGCGGTCATGCAGGGCAATCTCGACGTCATCCGCAGCGTCATCGGCGCCGACGCCGACAAGGTGAAGGTCGAGTTCCGGCTGCTCGACGAGCAGATCCATCGCATCAGCCAGATCGTGACCAAGCTGCTGCAGTTTGCAAGACCTGAGGAATATGCCGGCTATGTCGAGCGCCATGCGGCCGCGAGCATCATCTCCGACTGCCTGCCGCTGGTCCAGCATCTCCTGAACAAGACGGCCATCGCCGTGGTGAGGGACGACCGGGCGAGCCGCCTGGTCCTGATGAACCGCACCGAGCTGCAGCAGGTGCTCGTCAACCTCATCGTCAACGCGATCCACGCCATGCCCGACGGCGGTACGCTTGGCCTGCGCTCCTTCGATGCCGAGCGCGACGGCAGTCCGGGGGTTGCCGTCGAGGTGTCCGACACCGGCGTGGGAATGGGCGCCGACGTCATCGAGAAAATCTTCGATCCGTTCTTCACGACGAAGCGGCGGCAGGGGACCGGGCTTGGCCTGTCGATCAGCCAGACGTTGATCAAGCGCCAGGGCGGGCAGATCACGGCGGAAAGCCGGGTCGGCGCGGGAAGCACGTTTACGGTCTGGCTACCGGAGGCGAGCTGACGGACATTCTGTCCGCGACGTCCGGACAATTTGTCCGCGCGCGGTATGCCGTCCTGCAGCAAGTGGTTGATTTTCCGAGGTGCGCTTGTTGGCACACGGGTTGCTCCTTCACGGGCAAGAACGTTGAGGGGGGATGGGGGCCGATCGTCTTCGGTTGCTGCTGGGTGCGCGAGGGGACATCGCCGCGCTCCGGACAAATCCACTTCGACAACAATCTCGATCGGTCGTGAGCGCAGCCTCGATGCGCCGACGTGCCGGTCTGCGCAGTTCTCTCAAAGGCAGCCGGGGAGGCGGCTGCCTTTCGACTCGAGTCCGACCGATCTGAAACTGATGTGCCCGGCAAGGCCACGAAACTGGAGGTAATGCCTATGACGACTGCCGACACTGCACTTGCACCGTCCGGTGCTCTCAGCATTTTCGATCGTGAGCACACGATCGCAAAGGCTGGCTTCAACCGCTGGCTGGTGCCGCCGGCAGCTCTCTGCATCCATCTCTGCATCGGCATGGCCTATGGCTTCTCGGTATTCTGGCTGCCGCTGTCGCGGGCGGTCGGCATCACGCAGTCGAAGGCGTGCCCCGACATGTCGCTCTGGGGCGAACTGTTCACCACGACTTGCGATTGGAAGGTCGCGAGCCTCGGCTGGATGTTCACGCTGTTCTTCGTCCTGCTCGGCGTCTCCGCTGCGATCTGGGGCGGTTGGCTCGAGCGTTCCGGTCCGCGCAAGGCCGGCGCGGTGGCGGCCTGCTGCTGGGGCGGTGGCCTCCTGATCGGCGCCTTCGGCATCTACGTCCATCAGCTCTGGATCATGTGGCTGGGTGCCGGCGTGATCGGCGGCGTCGGCCTCGGTCTCGGCTACATCTCGCCGGTATCGACCCTGATCAAATGGTTCCCGGACCGCCGCGGCATGGCGACCGGCATGGCCATCATGGGCTTCGGCGGCGGCGCGATGATCGGTGCGCCTCTGGCAAACCTGCTGATAAACCATTTCAAGACGCCGGGTTCGGTCGGCGTCTGGGAAACCTTCGTCGCGATGGGCGTCATCTACTTCGTGTTCATGATGATCGGCGCCTTTGCCTATCGCGTGACGCCGCCCGGCTGGCAGCCCGAGGGCTGGACGCCGCCGAGCGAGAAGAAGTCGATGATCACCGAGCATAACGTGCATCTGCGGGATGCGCACAAGACGCCGCAATTCTGGCTGATCTGGTGGGTGCTCTGCTTGAACGTGTCCGCCGGCATCGGCGTGATCGGCATGGCTTCGCCGATGCTGCAGGAAATCTTCGCAGGCAAGCTGATCGGCCACCCCGAATTGGCCTTCGGTCAGCTCTCGGTCGAGCAGAAGACCGTCATCGCCGGCATCGCCGCCGGCTTCGCCGGTCTGCTGTCGCTGTTCAACATCGGCGGCCGGTTCTTCTGGGCGTCGCTGTCGGATCATATCGGCCGCAAGAACACCTACTACACGTTCTTCCTGCTGGGTATTGCGCTCTACGCGCTCGCCCCGACCTTCGCCGCGATGGGCTCGAAAGTGCTCTTCGTGCTCGGCTTCGGCATCATCCTGTCGATGTATGGCGGCGGGTTCTCGACGGTGCCGGCCTATCTCGCCGACATGTTCGGAACCCAGTTCGTCGGCGCCATCCATGGCCGGCTGCTAACGGCATGGTCGACCGCCGGCATCATCGGCCCGGTGGTGGTGAACTACATCCGCGAGTTCCAGCTCGCCGCGGGCGTTCCCCGCGACAAGCTCTACGACACCACCATGTACATCCTGTGCGCGATGCTGATCGCAGGCCTGATCTGCAACTACCTGATCAAGCCGGTCGATCCGAAGTGGAACATGAGCGCGGAGGAGGTCGCCAAGCTGCAGGCGGCGAACGCCAAGAGCGACGCGGCGATCAAGCATGGCTCGTTCGGCATCGGCACGGGCGGGCTCGACGCCAGGGCCGCGCTGTTCTGGGCCTTCGTCGGCATCCCGCTCGCCTGGGGCGTGTGGAAGACGCTGGAGAGCGCGGTCAAGATTCTCTGACCGCGTCGCGATTTGCTGCGGGACGCGCGCGCCTGCCTTGCGCGCGTCCCGCGGCGTCGCCGCCTTCGACCAATCGCAAACCTGTCGCGGGCGCATTCCGGTTCGCGTCCGCGCGAGGCGCGGCCATGTCCGGAACGTTGACGGTCGAGGGGCATTGGCTCCATGCCCCCGGCTGTCCCGGAGTCGATATGTCTTCGCTATCGCAGCATAGGACGCCTTTATTGATCTCGGATTCAATTCGCGGTTTGGTCGCGATGGCCGAATGCCCCGGGCGCGCGAATGATCGGCAGCAGGATCAACCGCGCCATCCCGCTTAACTGCTTCTCTGGACGCGATAAATCGCTTGGCATCTGGCATGCCAAGGTTTAGTCTCCGGCCAGACATGAGGGAACGAGACGCATCGATGAGTCACGACGTGCATGAGGTCCGCTCGTTCGAGCATCCGGGCGAAGGACGTCGGCGGGCCAAGGCCACGCCAAAAGGCCGCCAGATCGACCCGACCGCCGCGCATGAGATCGAGCAACTGCTTGGCGACCAGCCGCGGCGGCGCGACCTGCTCATCGAACATCTGCACCTGATCCAGGACAGATATCACCAGATCTCGGCTGCGCATCTCGCCGCGCTGGCCGACGAGATGAAACTGTCCTTCGCCGAGGTGTTCGAGACCGCGACCTTCTACGCGCATTTCGACGTGGTGAAGGAAGGCGAGCCCGATATCGCTCCGCTCACCATCCGCGTCTGCGATTCGCTGACCTGTACGATGATGGGGGCTGAAAAGCTGCTCGATGACCTGCAGAGTTCGGCCGGTCCCGCGATCCGCGTCGTGCGCGCGCCCTGTGTCGGCTTCTGCGACAGCGCGCCAGTCGCGGAGGTCGGGCATCGCTATGTGCTCGAGGCGACCAAGGATGAGGTGCTCGAGACCGCCGGTCGCGGCGAGACCCATCCCATCATTCCGGCCTATGTCGACTATGACGCGTATGTGAAGGATGGCGGCTACAAGCTGCTCGGCGATCTTCGCGCGGGACGCATCAGCAAGGAGGACGTTCTCAAAGTCCTCGACGATTCCAGTCTTCGCGGGCTGGGTGGCGCCGGCTTCCCCACCGGGCGCAAATGGCGTGCGGTGCTCGGCGAGCCGGGACCACGGCTCCTTGCGGTCAATGCCGACGAGGGCGAACCCGGCACGTTCAAGGACCGCTTCTATCTGCTTCGCGACGTGCATCGCTTCCTCGAGGGTACGCTGATCGCTGCGCACGTGATCGATGCGGCAGACGTCTACATCTACCTGCGTGACGAATATCCGGCGGCGCACAAGCTGCTCCCGATCGAGATCGCGAAGCTGCCGCCGGGCGGGCCGACCATTCACCTGCGGCGCGGGGCCGGCGCCTATATCTGCGGTGAGGAGTCTGCGCTGCTCGAGAGCATCGAAGGCAAGCGCGGCCTACCCCGGCACAAGCCGCCTTATCCCTTCCAGGTCGGCCTGTTCGGCCTGCCGACGCTGATCAACAACCTGGAGACACTGTTCTGGGTGCGCGACCTCGTCGAGAGGGGGCCGTCCTGGTGGACGTCGCAGGGGCGCAACGGCCGCCACGGTCTGCGCAGCTACTCGGTCTCCGGCCGCGTGAAGCAGCCCGGCGTCAAGCTCGCGCCGGCGGGGCTCACGATCCGCGAACTGATCGACGAATATTGCGGCGGCATGGCTGACGGTCATACGTTCTATGCCTATCTGCCCGGCGGCGCCTCCGGCGGCATCCTGCCGGCCGCGATGGACGACATCCCGCTCGATTTCGGCACGCTGGAAAAATACGGCTGCTTCATCGGCTCGGCGGCGATCGTGATCCTGTCGCAAGCCGACAGCGTGAAGGCGGCGGCGCTGAACCTGATGCGCTTCTTCGAGGACGAGAGCTGCGGCCAGTGCACGCCTTGCCGCGTCGGCACCCAGAAGGCTGCGCTTCTGATGCAGAAGCCGGTCTGGAACCAGGCGTTGCTGGAGGAATTGAGCCAGGCGATGCGCGATGCCTCGATCTGCGGTCTCGGACAGGCGGCATCCAACCCGCTCACCTCAGTGATGAAATATTTCCCTGACGCGTTCAAGGAAGCGGCCGAATGACCAGGATTACGTTCGAACTCGACGGCAAGCAGGTCGAGGCCAGTCCCGGCGAAACCATCTGGCAGGTGGCCAGGCGCCAGGGGCGCGAGATCCCGCATCTCTGCCATTCGCCGGCGCCGGATTATCGGCCCGACGGCAATTGCCGCGCCTGCATGGTCGAGATCGAAGGCGAGCGCGTGCTCGCCGCCTCCTGCAAGCGTACGCCCTCGGTCGGCATGAAAGTGAAGACGGAAAGCAGCCGCGCCGTCGCCGCGCAAAAGATGGTGATAGAGCTGCTCGTCGCCGACCAGCCCGCGCGCGCGACGTCGCACGATCCGGATTCGAAGTTCTGGCACTGGGCCGAGAAGACCGGCGTCACCGAGAGCCGCTTTCCCGCGGCCGAGCGCTGGAGCGGCGATGCCAGCCATCCGGCGATGCGCGTCAATCTCGACGCCTGCATCCAGTGCGGCCTGTGCGTGCGCGCCTGCCGCGAGGTGCAGGTCAACGACGTCATCGGCATGGCCTACCGCAATGCCGACGCCAAGATCGTGTTCGACTTCGACGACCCCATGGGCGAGTCCACCTGCGTGGCCTGCGGCGAATGCGTGCAGGCCTGCCCGACCGGCGCGCTGATGCCGGCCGTGATGCTGGACGAGGCGCAGACCCGCGTCACCTATGCCGACAGGAAGGTGGATTCGCTCTGCCCGTTCTGCGGCGTCGGCTGCCAGGTCACCTACCAGGTCAAGGACGAGAAGGTGATCTACGCGGAAGGCCGCGACGGCCCCGCCAATCACAACCGCCTCTGCGTCAAGGGCCGCTTCGGCTTCGACTACATCCACCACCCGCATCGTCTGACGAAGCCGCTGGTGCGGTTGCCCAATGCGAAGAAGGACGCCAACGACCAGGTCGATCCGGCCAATCCCTTCACCCATTTCCGCGAGGCGTCGTGGGAGGAAGCCCTCGACATCGCCGCCAAGGGGCTGGTGAAGATTCGCGATGTCAGCGGCGTGAAGGCGCTCGCGGGTTTCGGCTCGGCCAAGGGCTCCAATGAAGAGGCCTATCTGTTCCAAAAGCTGGTGCGGACCGGCTTCGGCTCCAACAACGTCGACCACTGCACGAGGTTGTGCCATGCCTCGTCCGTCGCGGCGCTGTTCGAAGGATTGAGCTCGGGCGCCGTGTCGGCGCCCTTTGCGGCGGCGCTCGATGCCGAGGTCATCATCGTGATCGGCGCCAATCCGACCGTGAACCATCCGGTCGCCGCGACCTTCATCAAGAATGCGGCCAAGAAGGGCGCCAAGCTGATCGTGATGGATCCGCGCCGTCAGACGCTGTCGCGCCACGCCCACCGGCATCTCCAATTCAAGCCGGGCAGCGACGTTGCGATGCTGAACGCGATGATCAACACGATCATCACGGAGGGGCTGACCGACGAGCAGTACATCGCGGGTTATACCGAGGGCTATGACGAGCTGAAGGCCAGGATCCAGGAGTTCACGCCGGAGAAAATGGCGCCGATCTGCGGCATTCCCGCCGAGACCCTGCGCGAGGTGGCGCGGATGTATGCTCGCGCAAAATCCTCGATCATCTTCTGGGGCATGGGTATCAGCCAGCACGTCCACGGCACCGACAATGCGCGCTGCCTCATCGCGCTCGCGCTGATCACCGGCCAGGTCGGCCGTCCCGGCACCGGGCTGCATCCGCTGCGCGGCCAGAACAACGTGCAGGGCGCCTCCGACGCCGGCCTGATCCCGATGTTCCTGCCGGACTACCAGCCGGTCGGCCGCGTCGACCTGCGCGGCAAGTTCGAGGAGAACTGGCAGAAGACGCTCGATCCGGTCCGCGGCCTCACCGTGGTCGAGATCATGAACGCGATCCACGCCGGCGAGATCAAGGGCATGTACATCGAGGGCGAGAATCCCGCGATGTCCGACCCCGACCTGCAGCACGCGCGCGAGGCGCTGGCGAAACTCGATCACCTCGTGGTGCAGGATCTCTTCGTCACCGAAACCGCGTTCCACGCCGACGTCATCCTGCCGGCTTCGGCCTTCGCCGAAAAGGACGGCTCCTTCACCAACACCGACCGGCGCGTGCAGCTCGCGCGC
>NZ_JAGWUA010000273.1 GCF_028868675.1 Bradyrhizobium sp. | reverse complement strand
GTGGTCCAGCGTCGCTGTTCCGTCGCCAGAAACACGATCAGCGTGACGCCGAGAATAAACGCGGCCCATGCTACGCCACCCCATCCGAACCAGAGCGCCAGGCCGATCAGTTCGAGCGCGATCACGCCAGCGGCGAAAGTACGCGGGTTGCGCGCCGGATTGACGATCTCGTGCCATTCGTAAAACAGGCCGACCGCGATCGCGGTAACCAGCAGCACCCAGAGCCAGCCGCCGGCGAATACGAACATCAAGGCCACCGGCGCCAGCAATGCGGCAGCAGCGATCCGCGCGATCAGGTTACGCGATCCCTTCACGGGGAGTGTTGGCGCGGAAGAGTCCGGCATCGCGCCGTTCACGATCCTGTCTTTGCGATCAGGCCGCCGAAACGGCGCTCACGGGTCGCATATTCGGCAATCGCTCCTTCCAGGGCCGCCTTGTCGAAATCCGGCCAATGAATCGGCACGAAAACGAGTTCACTGTAGGCCGCCTGCCACATCAGGAAGTTCGACAGGCGCTGCTCGCCGCTGGTGCGGATGATGAGATCGGGATCGGGAATGTCGGGCGCGTCGAGCGCGCCACCGAGCGCGTCGGCGTCGATCGAGGCGGGATCGCGCTTGCCCTCGGCGACCTCGCGCGCGAGCTTCTGCGCCGCCTTGGCGATCTCCTGCCGCGATCCGTAGTTGAAGGCGACGACGAGGTTCAGCCGCGTATTGTTGCGCGTCAGCTCCTCGGCCTCGTTCAGGAGCGCGCAGATGTCCGGATCGAGCCCTCCGCGCTCGCCGATGATGCGCACCTTGACGCCGTCGCGATGCAGGCTGGCGAGATCGTTGCGGATGAAGCGCCGCAACAGGCCGAAGAGATCGCCGATCTCGCTCGCCGGGCGCGACCAGTTCTCCGAGCTGAACGAGAAGATGGTCAGATAGCGAATGCCGAGTTCGTGCGCGGCGCGCACGACGCGGCGCAAGGCCTCGACGCCGCGGCGGTGGCCTTCGGCCCGCGGCAGGCCGCGCGCGGCCGCCCAGCGCCCGTTGCCATCCATGATGATGGCGACATGCGCTGGCGCATCGGACCGGTCGGGTCCATCCGTGGCGGGCGCGGCGGCGTTGGACATGAGTTCGGGTTTCTCTAAAGCATGACCCGGAAAAGTGTGCAGCGGTTTTCCGAAAAGATCATGCGCGTTACACCGTGAGGATTTCTTTTTCCTTGGCCGCCAGCAGTTTGTCGATTTCGGCGATCGTGCCGTCGGTCGCCTTCTGCACCTCGTCGGCGTGGCGCTTCTGGTCGTCCTCGGACATCTCGTGATTCTTCTCGAGCTTCTTGAGAACGTCGAGGCCGTCGCGGCGGACGTGGCGCGCGGCGACCTTGGCGGCTTCCGCGTATTTGTGCGCGACCTTGACCAGCTCCTTGCGCCGCTCCTCGTTCAGTTCTGGGATGCGCAGGCGCAGCACCTGGCCTTCGGTGGCCGGAGACAGGCCGAGATTGGAATCGACGATCGCCTTCTCCACCGCCTTGACCATGCTCTTGTCCCAGACCTGCACCGAGATCAGCCGCGGCTCCGGCACGCTGACGGTCGCGAGCTGGTTGAGCGGCATGTGGCTGCCATAGGCCTCGACCTGGACCGGATCGAGCATCGAGGCGGAGGCGCGGCCCGTGCGCAGGCCGCCGAGCTCGTGCTTGAGGGCCTGGGTGGCGCCCTGCATGCGGCGTTTCAGTTCGTTGATGTCGAAATTGCCCGTGGCCATCACGCTCTCCCTTCCAGATCTTGCGCCGGACGTCCTTGCCCGTCCGGCGAGCCGTCAACCGGCGACGATGGTCCCGTGACCGGCGCCGCGCAGGATGGCGCCGATCGAACCGGGCTCCGCAATCGAAAACACGATGATAGGCAGCGAGGTCTCGCGGGCAAGCGCGAAGGCGGTCGCGTCCATCACCTTGTAGCCGCCCTCGATCGCCTGCGAATGGGTCAGCCGGTCGAAGCGCCTGGCGGCCGGGTCCGTCTTCGGATCGGCCGAGTAGACGCCGTCGACATTGGTGGCCTTCAGCACGGCCTGCGCGCCGATCTCGGCCGCGCGCAGCACGGCGGTGGTGTCGGTGGTGAAGAACGGATTGCCGGTTCCGCCGCCGAGCAGGACGATACGGCCCTCGGCCAGGTATTTGTGCGTCGCACTGCGAGTGAAGAGCTCGGAAATCTCCGGCATCACGAAGGCCGACAGCGTGCGGGCCGGCGTGCCCTTGCGCTCGATGGCGGCCTCGAGCGCCAGGCAGTTCATCATGGTGGCGAGCATGCCCATGGTGTCGCCGGTGGGGCGGGACACGCCGTGGGAGGAGACCTCGACGCCGCGGACGATGTTGCCGCCGCCGATCACCACGGCGACTTCCGTGCCGAGATGGCGGGCGGCGATCAGATCATCGGCGACCCGGTCGACGGTCGGCTGGTCGATGCCATAGCCCTTTTGTCCCGCGAGATATTCGCCGGACAGCTTGATCACCACACGACGGTACACCGGATCAGTCATGCGCACTTTCCTCGTCCGGCAGCGCCTTCCGGCGGGCTGAGCCGCCGGAGGGAAACGGTCCGGCGCCTACTTCTTGCCGCTGGCGGCTGCGACCTCGGCGGCGAAGTCGCTTTCCTGCTTCTCGATTCCCTCGCCGAGAGCATAGCGCACAAAGCCCGTAATCTTCACCGGTCCGCCGATCCGGCCCTCGGCTTCCTTGACCGCCTGCGCCACCGACTTGCCGGTGTCGTGGATGAAGGCCTGTTCGAGCAGGCAGACTTCCTTGTAGTAGGTCTTCAGGCCCGACTCGACGATCTTCTCGATCACGTTCTCAGGCTTGCCCTGCTGGCGGTACTTGTCGGCGAGCACGTCCTTCTCGCGCCTGACCAGCGTCGGGTCGAGCCCGGCCGGCTCGAGCGCCAGCGGATTGGCGGCCGCGACATGCATGGCGAGCTGCCGGCCGAGCTGCGCCAGCTCGTCGGTCTTGCCGGCCGATTCCAGCGCCACGATCACGCCCATCTTGCCGGCGCCGTCGGTGACGGCCCCGTGGACGTAGCTCGACACCACGCCCTGGCCCACCTCGAGCGAGGAGGCGCGGCGCAGCGTCATGTTCTCGCCGATGGTCGCGATCGCGTCGTTGATCGCGGCTTCCACCGTGACGGCGCCGACCTTGGCGGCCTTGATCTTCTCGACGTCGGCGCCGACCTCGAGCGCGACCTGTGCGACCATCTTGACGAGGCCCTGGAACTGGTCGTTGCGCGCGACGAAGTCGGTCTCCGAGTTGACCTCGACCACGACGCCCCTGGTGCCCTTGGTGAGGGCGCCGATCAGGCCCTCGGCGGCGACGCGGCCGGCCTTCTTGGCGGCCTTGGACAGGCCCTTCTTGCGCAGCCAATCCTGCGCCGCTTCCATGTCGCCGCCGGTCTCGGTGAGCGCGGCCTTGCAGTCCATCATGCCCGCGCCGGTCGACTCGCGCAGGTCCTTGACCATTGCTGCTGTGATCGTTGCCATCGTTGAAATCCTTCTAGCCTGCCGGTCGACCCGCGGCGCGGCGCCATTGGCCTCGCCGCGGTCCACCACAGGGATTCGCGTCAACTGAAATCGTGGCCGGAGTGCTTCCGGCCAACCCTGACTACTCCGCTTCCGCGGTCAGCTCCTTGGCCTTGGCCACCCAGGCGTCGGCGCGGCTGGGCAGACCGACCTCTTCGCCGATCTTGTGCGCGGTTCCGTGGTCGAGCTCGGCGAGCTGCCAGTAGTGGAAGATGCCGAGGTCGTTGAACTTCTTCTCGATCGCGCCCGACACGCCCGGGAGCTTCTTGAGATCGTCGGCGGTGCCGCGCGGACCGGCGAGGCCCTGGAAGCCGCTCGCGGACGGCAGCTCCTCGGCAGCCGGACGGACGGCGGCGCCGATGTCGATGCCGGAATCGCCCTGCGCGCGCGAAATGCCGTCGATCGCGGCGCGCGCCACGAGGTCGCAATAGAGCGAGATCGCGCGGCCGGCGTCGTCATTGCCCGGCACCACGTAGGTGATGCCCTTCGGATCGGAGTTGGTGTCGACGATCGCGGCGACCGGGATGTTGAGCCGCTGGGCTTCCTGGATCGCGATGTCTTCCTTGTTGGTGTCGATCACGAAGATCAGGTCGGGCAGACCGCCCATGTCCTTGATGCCGCCGAGCGAGCGGTCGAGCTTGTCGCGCTCGCGCTGCAGCGTCAGCCGCTCCTTCTTGGTGTAGGAGCTGGCTTCGCCCCCGGCCAGCACCTCGTCGAGGTGACGCAACCGCTTGATCGAGGCCGAAATCGTCTTCCAATTGGTCAGCGTGCCGCCGAGCCAGCGCGAATTCACGAAATACTGCGCGGAGCGCCTGGCAGCGTCCGCGACGCCGTCCTGCGCCTGGCGCTTGGTGCCGACGAACAGGATGCGGCCGCCCTTGGCGACGGTGTCGCTCACCGCCTGAAGCGCGTGATGCAGCATCGGCACGGTCTGGGCGAGGTCGACGATGTGGATGTTGTTGCGGGTGCCGAAAATGAACGGAGCCATTTTCGGATTCCAGCGGTGGGATTGGTGACCAAAGTGCACGCCAGCCTCGAGCAGCTGGCGCATGGTGAAGTCGGGCAGCGCCATGGATATGATTCTCCGGTTGGTTCCTCCGGAAACGCGTGAGCAAAACGGGACGATCTCGCCCCGGCTGCCACCGGACGGCCTTGTGAGCCATGTTTCCGTGTGAGATGGCGCGCTGTATAGCGCCATTTCGGCCAGAAGCAAGGAAATAAGGGCCTTCGAAGGCATTTGCGCAGGGCATCGGCTGCCCTGCGCTCCAAGCCCCCTTCCCGGAATTCCCGTCTGGATTCCTGGCCCTCCCTAACCCCTTCCTAGCACTTGGGCTGGTTGGGCGGGCATCTCTTTCCGGCCGGCGCCGGCGGAGGCGGTGGGCGCGGCGGCGGGGCCACGATCCGCGGCGGTGGGGGCGGTGGAGCCGACCGGACCACGGGCGGCGGCGCCACCCGTGCCAC
>NZ_JAGWUA010000272.1 GCF_028868675.1 Bradyrhizobium sp. | reverse complement strand
GCCGGGCTCACGATCGTGATCGGCGTCGTCGCGATCGGCCTGACCTCGCTGATGGCGACCATGGGCTACTGGTTCGACTGGGTGCGCTTTGCGGGGGCCGCCTATCTGGTCTGGCTCGGCGTCAAGCTGCTGTGGTCGCCGATCGAGGGCGTCAATGTCGACGAGCCGCCGGCGCCGCCGCGCGGCGGCTTCTTCCTGCAGGGCTTTCTGGTGCTGCTGTCCAACCCGAAGGTGCTGGTGTTCTTCGGTGCGTTCATCCCGCAGTTCATGGACATGGACAAGCCGCACTTCCCGCAAGTGGCGCTGCTCGGCGCCACCTTCATGGTCACCGCCGTGATGACCGACGCGGTCTATGCGCTGCTCGCCGGGCGCGCGCGGCTGTTCTTCTCGGCGCGCCGCACCCGCGCGCTGTCGCGGATTTCCGGCGGCTTCATGATCGGCGGCGGTATCTGGCTGGCGCTGACTCGCGCCAGATAGGCCGTTGTTTTCGGCGCAATCCCGCCGGCCGCTCGTCCCGCCCTGTTGGTTGCGGCCTTCGGCTGATTCTGCCCGATGCGTCAGGCGGTTGCGTGAGACGAGTCCGGCATTTTCCCGGCAGCCCCCATCCACTGTGCATGGGGTTGTTCCTCAGTTTCGTCGTCCGGCCCGCAAAAAGCCTCAGGCCAGCCCCTCCGCGCGCAACGTCGCCTCGATCTCCCGAAGGATCCGCGCCAGCCGGTCGGCCCATTGCCGTTGGCCGGCCTGGTCGGCGATCAGGTCCTGCCGGATCTCGATGCCGGTGTTGATCAGGCCGCGCGCCTCGCCGTGGACGGGGATGGTGTAGTCGGTGAGGTCGCTGACCGCATAGGGCTCGTTGTCGCCGACGACGAGATCGCCCTCCGCGCGCAAATGCTGCAGCAGCAGGCGCGGCAAGATGGCGTCGCGGTGATAGAGCGTGCCGATGTGCCAGGGCCGCGCGACGCCGGCATAGACCGGCGTAAAGGAGTGCAGCGCCACCAGCACCGTCGGGCGCCTTGCATGCAGGCGGGCGTCGATCGCCGCATTGATGCGGCCATGATAGGGATCGAAGATCTCGCGCCGCCTCGCCTCGCGCGCCGCCGCCGACAGCGCCTCGTTGCTGGGAATGGCCGTTGCCTCCGAGATCGCGGGAATCGAGCTCGCCGCGCCCGGCGGGCGATTGCAGTCGATCACGAGCCGCGAATAGCGCTGCGCGATCAGATGCGCGTCGAGCATGTTTGCCAGCCGTTCGGCGACGCCAGCAATGCCGATGTCCCAGGCGATGTGCCGCGTCAGTTCGCTCTCGGCGACGCCGAGGTTGCCGAGCGCATGCGGCAACAGCCGGTCATAGTGATCGGACGTGAGCAGGAAGGGCGAGCGGCCGCCTGCGTTGACCTCGTGCACCGGCGGGACGTCGTTCTGGCCGAGCAGAGGGGTTGGCGCACTGGTGGCATCGGAGATCATTCAAATCGCCCAGGGAAGGTGCAGAGATGGATCGCTCGATCGCAGACACATCACAAGTGCGATTGTCGCGCCAGCGCTGCGGATGCAGTTCTGGTTTGCTTCGCTTCGCGCGCAATGACGGCTATAGAGGGAACATGACCTCCGATCGTCTCTTCGTCTACGGCACGCTGATGCGCGGCTTCGATCACCCGATGGCGCGGCTGCTCTCGGGCCATGCCGACTTCCTGGGCGAGGCCACCTGTCGCGGCCGGCTTCATCTCGTCAAGCACTATCCCGGTCTCGTGCTGTCGGACGAGGCCGCCGACATCGTCCACGGCGAGCTGTTCCGCCTGCACACACCGGAGGAACTGCTGCGCGAGTTCGACATGTACGAGGCCTGCGGCGAAGGCTTTCCGGAGCCGACGGAATATCTGCGCAGGCTCGTCGAGGTGCGGCTCGCCGATGGGGCGGCCGAGCAGGCCTGGACCTACGTCTACAACTGGCCGGTGACGGACCTGCCGCGCATCGAGTCGGGTCGCTTCCTGGAGCATTAGGCCGCCGGCACCTCGCGCATGGGGCGGAGGAGCAGGCAGCCTGTGAATAACCGGGAGAATCGGCACGGACTTCGTATTTCGGCAAAGCGTGCCTATATGGCTATTCGATTGGCAGGACGTCCGACTCGGCCCAGACATCGCCCATGCGTTTCACGCCCCAATTCCTGGACGAATTGCGTGCCCGGCTTCCGGTCTCGGAAGTCGTAGGCCGGCGCGTGAAGCTGAAGAAGGCGGGGCGAGAGTGGAAGGGGCTGTCGCCGTTCCAGCAGGAGAAGACGCCGTCCTTCTACGTCAACGACCAGAAGGCGTTCTACCACGACTTCTCCTCGGGCAAGCACGGCGACATCATCACCTTCGTGATGGAGACCGAGGGCGTACCGTTCGCCGAAGCCGTGGAGCGGCTCGCTGCAATGGCGGGCCTGCCGCTGCCGGCGGTCACGCCCGATGCGGCGCGATACGAGCAGCGGCGCAAGACGCTGCACGACGTCATGGACCTCGCGGCAAAATTCTTCGCCGACACGCTGGCTTCGCGGGCGGGCGCCAAGGCGCGCGGCTATCTCGCCGATCGCGCGATCTCGCCGGCGACGCAATTGCAGTTCCGGCTCGGCTATGCGCCGCCGGAGCGCTTTGCGCTGAAGGAGCATCTCGGCAAGCAGGGCGTCCCGGTCGAGGACATGATCGAGGCGGGCCTTTTGGTCGCGGGCGACGACATTCCCGTGCCCTACGACCGCTTCCGCGACCGCGTGATGTTTCCGATCACCGACCTGCGCGGCCGCGTCATCGCTTTCGGCGGCCGCGCGCTGGAGAAGGACGTTCCGGCGAAATATCTCAACTCGCCGGAGACGCCGCTCTTCCACAAGGGCGACAATCTCTACAACCGCGCCACGGCGCGTCAGGCCGCGCACAACGGCAGCGCCCTGATCGTGGTGGAGGGGTATGTCGACGTCATCGCCATGGTCACCGCGGGCTTTGCCGGCACGGTGGCGCCGCTCGGCACCGCGCTCACCGAGAGCCAGCTTGTGCTGCTCTGGAAGATGGCGGACGAGCCGATCCTCTGCTTCGACGGCGACAAGGCCGGGCAGAAGGCGGCGTATCGTGCCGCCGATCTTGCGTTGCCGCTGCTCGCCCCGGGCAAGAGCCTGCGCTTCGCGCTGCTGCCGGAAGGACAGGACCCCGACGACCTCGTGCGCTCCGGCGGGCGCGGCGCGGTCGAGGAGGTGATGGCTGCGGCGCGACCGCTTGCCGACGTGATCTGGTCGCGCGAACTCGAGGGCGGCAGCTTCGTCACGCCGGAACGGCGCGCGGCGCTGGAGGCGCGCATCAACGAACTCACCAACGGCATCCGCGACGAGGTCGTGCGCCGCTACTACCGCCAGGATCTCGCCGGGCGCCTGCAGCGCACCTTTGCGCCCGAGGGCGGCCGCGGCGGCTTTGCCGGGCGCGGCAATTTCCGCTCAGGCCCCGGCCGCGGCTTTCCGCCCCGCACAGGCGGTGCACCCAACCGATTCGCCGGCTCCGGCCGCCGCGGCGCCGCCGGGCCCACCTCGATACCATCGGGTCCCTACCAGGCCGCGAGCCCGCAGCTTGCGGCGAGCCCGATCATGCGCGGCCAGCGCAGTGCGATCTCCCGCCGCGAGGCCCTGATCCTGCAGAGCCTGATCAACCACCCCTGGCTGCTGCACGAACACCTCGAGGAGGTGGCGGCGCTGGAATTGGCGCATCCCGAGGCGCACAGGCTGCGCGCTGGCATCATCGCCGCCTTCGCCAATGACCATCACCACAGCCCGGACCCCTCCGAGCAGGCGGAAAAGATGCGGGCCGACCTCGATGTTGGCGGTTTCTCCCAACTTCTTCAAAGGGTTGAGCGCGCGATCACGACTCAGGCGGTGTGGGGCGCGCGGGAGGGTGCGGCCCGGGACGACGTTCTTGCCACCTGGCACCAACTCGTCGCCTTGCATCGGCAGTGGCATTCCCTACTTAGGGAGCTGAAGGACGCCGAGCTGGCCTTGGGGGAGGACTCCAGCGAGGCCAATTTGGCGTGGCTGCGTGACGTCAAGGCTCGGATGGCCGAAGTCGACGGCATCGAGGCCCTGATCGAGGGCTTTGGCGAGTTGTCGGGCCGGTTCCAGAAGAGCGTGTGAATCGAAGAATCATGCGGACGGCGGAGGCCGGGACCGCAAAAAGACTCGCCAAATCCATGGTTTGGCGGCAAAAACAGGGTTAATCGAGGCTTAACGGTCTTGTAGCAACTTGGCCGGGCGGCCGCAGGTCATAACAGACGCGTCAGGACGAATCCGCGCATTCGCTGTTGGCAATTCCTGCAACCGCCGGCGACAAGAGGTGCTCACGAAGCGTTAGGCGAAATCCGGCGAGAGAAGTTGGGGGTGGCGAACGAACGTTTGCGCCGCCCTTTGCGTGTCGAGAGCTGACGTTCGCGAGCATACGATCGAGAAGCAGGTTCAAGTGATCAGGCAGGCGGACGTCGAGCCACCTGCGTGGAAAGCGCGTTTAGGAGCAATGGATGGCCACCAAGGCAAAGACGCTGCAGGCGAAGGACAAGGAAAAGGACGACAAGGCAGCGGACGCCCCGGAGAAGGATTCCCAGGACGCGCCGTCGCCGTTGCTCGACCTGTCCGACGCCGCGGTGAAGAAGATGATCAAGCAGGCCAAGAAGCGCGGCTTCGTGACCTTTGATCAGCTCAACGAAGTGCTGCCCTCCGACACCACCTCTCCCGAACAGATCGAAGACATCATGTCCATGCTCTCGGACATGGGCATCAACGTCACCGAGGCCGATGACGCCGAGGGCGACGAGGACAAGGACGAGAGCGGCGGCGAGGACGAGACCGACAACGAGCTCGTCGAGGTCACGCAGAAGGCCGTCACCGAGGTCAAGAAGAGCGAGCCCGGCGAACGCACCGACGATCCCGTGCGCATGTATCTGCGCGAGATGGGCACGGTCGAGCTGCTCTCCCGCGAGGGCGAGATCGCGATCGCCAAGCGCATCGAGGCCGGCCGCGAGGCGATGATCGCGGGCCTGTGCGAGAGCCCG
>NZ_JAGWUA010000062.1 GCF_028868675.1 Bradyrhizobium sp. | reverse complement strand
CCGCGCCAGGCGCGGCCTGAATGACGCCGACGGTGCCGACCAGCCCGTCGGCGTCGGCACGGCAAAGCTCCTCGATCGCGCCGATGCATTCGGCAGCGCCGGCGAGCGCGTCGCGCCGCAAGCCCATCGGCACGGTGCCGGCATGGCCCGCCGTGCCGCGCAATCGCGCGGAAAATCGCGTCGCGCCGGCAATCGCGGTGACCGCGCCGACCGGAAGGCCTTGCGCCTCCAGCACCGGGCCCTGCTCGATGTGCAATTCGAGATAGGCGATCAGCTCGTCCCGCCGGCGCGCGGCGGTGCCGATGGCCCCGGGGTCGAGGCCGAACCGCGTCAGCGCCTCGCGCATCGTCACGCCGTCGCGGTCGCGCGCGTTCAGTACGCCTGCGTCGAAGGTGCCGGCCATCGCGCGGCTGCCGAGCAAAGTGGACGAGAAACGCACGCCCTCCTCGTCGGCGAAGCCCGCTACCTCGACCGCGAACGGCAGGCGCCTGCCGCGACGGTTGAGATCGGCGACACAGGCGATCGCGGTGATCACGCCGAGCGGACCGTCCCATTTGCCGGCGTCGCGCACAGTGTCGTAGTGCGAGCCGAGCATCAGGCATGGCAGGCCCGCTCGTTCGCCCTCGTAGCGCCCGCAGACATTGCCGATGGCATCGAGGCGGGCCCGCATGCCGGCCTCGCCCATCCAGCCGAGGATCAGATCGGCCGCGGCGCGATGTTCCTTGCTGAGGAAGACGCGGGTGAGCCTGTCCGCATCCTCCGAGATGGCCGCGAGTTCGTTGACGCGGCGAACGATCTCCTCGCCGAACGGCGCGCTGTGAGAGGGGGGCGATGCCATCCCGGTCGAGCTTTCCAATGCTTGCGGCCGCAGCCGACGTCTCGTCTGTCTGCCGACTGGGTAGCACGAAACCCGCACCAGCGAAGCCGACCTCACCGAGGTCGGCCGGCACATGGCGGAACACTGAGCCGCGCTTGCCGCCTCAGGCCATGTAGCCGAGCCGCAATCCACCCCAGTGCCGGCCGTTGACGCGGATCGGAACGTCGACCTCCTTGAGGGTGACGATCGAGCCGCCGCCCATGTCGCGGTCGTAGCTCTGCACCAGAAACTCGCGGGTCGTGCGCACCGCGCGAAGCCCGGCGCTGTCCTTGAAGAAGCGCCGGTTGCGGCAATTGGCGGCATTCCAGACCGGATCGTCCGGCTTCGGCGCGTGCGAAAATTTCCTGTTGTGGGTCGGCAGATAGGCATTGGTGTCCACCGCGACGCAGAACGTCACGCGGGGATCGAGCGCCAGCAACGGCTCCTGGATCGGCGGGAGGATACGATCGCAAAGGGGCAGGAAGCCAGCCTCGAATTGCTGCGGATTCGTGCCCGGAACGGGCAGATAGTCAGCCTTGAACAGGGCTGCCTCCGTAATCTCGCCCTGCGCAATCGCGGCCTCGAAGGCTTCGCCGATCTTCCCCGCCGCTGCCCTTGCAGCGGCGACGAAGCGGTGGTCGGCCTCGTCGACCGAGCGGAGCAACTTCATCAGGGGGTCGTCGGGGCGGCCAGCCGGATGGTCCAACTGGATGTGAACGTTGGTCTGGCCGACGGCAATGATCTTGCCGCGGACCTCGCCGATCTCCCTGGTCTGGACGACGACGGGCCGGCCTTCCTGCAATCCGCTGCTACTGCACCGCGCGCGGAAGCGCAGGCCGCCTTCGGAGAGGTCGAGCACCGTGCCCTCGACCGTCTTGTTGTCGGATCGGGCCGTCGCCGCCAGCGAGACCGGCCGTCTGTTCTCCTGGGCCCGGCGATCGCCGGCGTCGGAGGATCGCAGCGAGACCACCAGATTGGCGCGCAGCTCGGACACGCGCCCATGGGTGCCGGTGACGAGGCTGGAGAGCGTGTTGGATTGCGTTTCGATTTCGGCCGAGCGGCTGGAGATGCGCGCGACGTTCTCCGACACGGCAGCTACGCCCTGCGAGGCTTCGGTCAGGCTGCGCGCGACTTCCTGCAGCGTCGCCTCCTGCTCCTCCGCGGCCGCCACGACGGCTCCCGTCACCTCCTTGATTTCGGAGACGGCCGTTCCGACCCTTTGGATCACGTCGATGCTCTGTTGCGAGGCATGGCTCATATCCTCAATCCGGCGCGCGATGTCCTCGGCCGCATCGCTGGTCTTGCGCGAGAGCGCCTTCACCTCATGGGCGACGACGGCAAAACCCTTGCCTGCCTCGCCGGCCCGGGCCGCCTCGATCGTCGCGTTCAACGCGAGCAGGTTGGTCTGCGCGGCGACCTCGGAGATCAGATTGGTCACAGTCTGGATCCGTGTGGCGGCTTCGTTGAGCGCGGAGACCGTTGCTCCGGCCCGCTCGATCTCTTCGGACGCCCGGGTCACGATGTGTGCCGTCTGCACGGTGCGCTCGGCAATCTCGCGCCCCGCAGCCGAGAGCTGCTCGGTCGCGCTCGATACCGAGGTGACGTTGCCGGTCGCCTGCTGGGACGAGGTCGCCACCGCACAGGCGTCCGCTGCAATCGCCTTCGCATCATTGGCCGCACTCGCACCGCGCTGGGCGGCATCATTGCTGATGGTGAGGACTTCGGAGACCGCGCTGTCGAGATCGGCCTCGAGAATCTCGCACATGTCGCGCAGCGCGAAGCGGTTCTGGTCGTCCATCGTGCACGAGATGTAGGCGCTGAGCGCTAGGTCCATGTCGAGCAAGGCTGCGCGCGCCAGGACATCCTGCAGGTGGCGCCGCTTGCCTCGCCGGCGCCAGCCCGACACCTGACGCTCGGCCTCCGCCTGGAGAGCCGTCAGCAGCTTCGCATAGGCGGCAATGTAGTCGTGCGGTTCGAGCCCGATGCGGTGATGAGCCTGGCCGATCCTGACCGCGGACGCCGTGTACGCCGCGTCGAATTGCGCGCTCAGGATCATCTTCCAATGATTGATCTGGGCGGATTTGGCGCGCTCGAGGGCTGCAGGGTCGCTCAAAAGGCGTTTCGGCCGGGGCACCGTGAGGATGTCGCGATAGAACCCCTCGAGAATCCCGGGCAGCGCGTCGCCCATCGGACCCGCATGCTCACGCAAGACCCGCCGCTCGGCCTCGTTCAAGCCGATCAGGCTCAATCTTTCTTCAATCTGCGACATGACCACATCCCGGCAAACACTTCGGCGGACTTGGCATGCCGAGACGGCGGATTCCGGCGCGCACGCCGAAAATACCGTCCCCGGTCCGTCAGCACCGGTATGCGTGTGATTGGCAAAGGAATCCCAAATCGGCCTATCGGAATCACGCAATCGCGACAATTTCGCACATCTAACAAGGTAGTTTGCTACCCGATCTTGCACCTGACGTCGCATGGGTAGCGGAGTTCAGCTCCCTCAGACCTCCTCGAAGCGGATCGGCTGGGCGCCCTTCCAGAGCACCGTCTTGCCGAGCGCGGCAAGGTTCTCCAGCCCCGACGTCACGGTGATGAAATGGTTGCCGGCGAGCTGGCCCATCTTGCTTGCGAAATGCACGCCGCCATAGGCCAGCAGGATTTCGGTCTCGCTGATGCCGCCGGGATAGAGGATGATCTGGCCGGGCGCGGGATAGCTGGTGTGGTTCTCATAGCCGACGCCGAAATCGAGATCGCCGAGCGGCATCCACACGCCCTCGCCGCTCCAGCGCACATGGATGATGTGGCTCTCGAACGGCAGCGCTTTCCGGAACGCGGCGACGGTCTTCGGTGCCAGTTGCTCTTCGAAGCGGGCGTCGAAGGTGAACTCGCCGGCGCGAATCACGAGTTTGCTCATCTCATCACTCCCGGTCGGAAGGACGCTCAAAGGGAAGCATGCGAGCAGAGAGCCTTCCGGACGCGACCACGCAAGCCGTCCCGTCGTCTCAGTACGGCGGCGGATAGTAGTAGCGCGGCGGCCCGCCATAGTAAGGCCCGCCACCATAGTAGCCGTAGCCGGGACCGTAATACGGGCCGGGCCCATAGTAGTATTGGTTCTCGTAGTACTCACGGCGCCGCTGCTCGGCAATTACGCCGGCGATCATGCCGGTGGCCATGCCCATGAAGGCGAGGCCTGCCGCAGCCCCTCCGCGGCGGTAGTAGCGGCGGCGGACGGCACTGAAATCGGTGACATCATGCGATACGATGGCCGCTGCCGTCGTCCTCGAAGGCGGCGCGGCCGACGCGGCCACGGAGGGAAAGCCCGAGGCGGCGGCGAGGACGAGGCCGGTGAATGCGGCCAGTGCAACGCTGCGGCCGGCTGACGAGATCAATCCTTTGCGCGTCGACATCCAAATCTCCGTAGCTGCCCCCCGATTGAAGCCTACCGGCGCATGTCACCGCGCGGATTGACCGAGGTCAACCCTTTGCCCGTGCGCTGCGACATTTGTGCCGCGCGGGAACTCTCTTACGACAGCGCTCCCAGCACGCCCCGCGTCGCCTTGTCGATCTCCTCGACATAGCGGCGGCGGGCGAAGGATTCGGTCAGGAAGCCGATCACCTTGCGGCTGTCGGCGGATTCGACCACCGCCAGCATTTCGGCTTCCGCCTCGTCGAACACCGCCATTGCGGTCTTCACGTTCATCTCCGGCAGGAGCACGATGTCGGTGAAGCGGGCGAGCTCGATCACCTGGATGTCGTCGGCGATGGTGTCGAGGTCGTTGGAATAGAGGTCTGGCAGCATGACCAGGCCGACATATTCGTCCGCGTTGTTGACGATCACGATGCCCGGCCGCGAGCCCAGCAGGAATTCATTGCGCGTCGCCGCGATCGTCGTGGTCGACGGCACCTTGCCGGCGTCGGAACGCATCATGCGCTCGACGGTGAGGTTGCGCAGCCAGCCGACGTCGTTGGCGCTGCGGATGGTTTCGCCCCGCAGATGCAGGCGCCAGGTCGAGAAGGAATGGCCGAACATGAAGCGGACGCTGATCGAGGTGACGATGCATCCGGCCAGCACCACGGCGGTGACGTCGACATTGCGCGTCATCTCCAGCACCAGGAACGACATGGTCAGGGGACCGCCGACGATGGCGACGCCGAGCGTCGCCATGCCCGCCAGCATGGCGACCAGCGGATCAATCGCAAAACTCGGGCTCACCAGCAACAGGACGGCGGCGAAGAACTTTCCGATCAGGCTGCCGACGAACAGCGAGGCGAAGAACAGGCCGCCGCGAAAGCCGGAGGCGAGCGAGACGAGGCAGGCCGTGACCTTCAGTCCGATGATCACGGCGATCAGGCCGATCGTCATCTCTTGGTGGAGGTCCAGCACCATCGCGCCGTGGCCGGCGGCCAACACCTGCGGGGTCACGATCGCCATGCCGCCAACCATGAGGCCGCCGATCACCGGCCTGAACCAGACCGGCAGCCAGGCCTGCGCGAACAGCCGCTCGAAGGCGGGTGAGCTGCGCATCACCGCGATGCCGACGCCGGCGGTGACCAGCGCCAGCACGATCAGCGCCAGATATTGCTCGACGCCGACCGCGCCCACATGCGGAACCTCCAGCGAATACGGCGCGCCGCCGAGCCACTGCGCGGTGAGCGCGCCGGCGAGCGACGCGGCGAGGATCGGCGCGGCGCTGCCGACGGCGTAGACGCCGACGATCAGCTCGCAGGCGTAGAAGGCGCCGGTGATGGGCGCGCCGAACGCCGCGGCGATTGCCGCCGCGGCGCCGCAGCCGACGATCAGGCGCAAATCGTTGCGCCTGAGATTGAGGAAGCGGCCGAGCAGCGAAGCGATGCCCGAGCCGATCTGGGTGTAACCGGCTTCGAGGCCCACCGACGCGCCGCAACCGTTGGAGATCAGGGTCTGGCTCGACACCACCACGCTGTCGCGCAGGGACAGATGGCCGCCGCGCAGCGCGTTGGCCTCGATCGGGTCGACCGCGTTGGATATCTTCAGGCGCCGCCGCCACCATTCCATGACACCGAGCGACAGGCCGCCGAGCGTCGGCGCGATCAGCGCGGCCCAGGGGCTGATGAAGGCGTGCGCCGACAGCCGGACGTCGACCGGAATGCCGTAGATCAGGACATGTGCGATCTGCGCGATCACGGCCATCAGCGTCACGATCGCCCCCGCGATGGCGCCGATCACGAGCGCCAGCGGAATCAGGTAGAATTCGTTGCTGCGCAACAGCGCGCGCACGCGGACCAGGACCCGGTTCGATCCCTTGCGATCGACGATGTGCCTGATCCGCCCGAACACCGGAACGCCTATGTTTCCGACAAGCCGTAGCCGGCCATGCGCTGACGGACCCGCTCGATCTCGGCGCTGGTGAGCAGCGGCGGTTTTCCGATCTGCAGGCAGCCGTGATATTGCCGCGCCAGCGTCTCGACCTCGACGGCGAGCCACATCGCCTTGTCCAGCGTCTTGCCGATCGCGATCATGCCGTGATGGTCGAGCAGGCAGGCGAGCCGCCCCTCCAGCGCCCTCACTGCATGTTCGGACAGTTCCGCCGTGCCGAAGGTGGCATAGGGCGCGCAGCGGATCGTGTCGCCGCCGGCGGCCGCGATCATGTAGTGAACGGGCGGAATTTCCATGCCCATGATTGCCAGGATCGTCGCATAGAGAGGATGGGCGTGGACCACCGCGTTCACGTCGGCGCGCGACTTGAGGATGTCGCGGTGGAAGCGCCATTCGCTCGACGGCTTCTGGTCGCGGGCAAACGAGCCGTCCATCGTCATGAAGACGATCTGCTCGGTCGTCATGGCGTCATAGGGCACGCTGGTCGGCGTGATCAGGAGCCCGTCGCCATGGCGCAGGCTGATGTTGCCCGAGGTGCCCTGGTTGATGCCGAGCGCATTCATCCGCCGGCAGGCGTCGATGATCGCTTGTCTCTTGGCGAGCTCATCTGCCGTCATCGACATGTCAACGCCCCGACATCCGAGCGCTTGTTGCGCCCTTGTGAGCGGGAGTACGTCAAAGAAACGGTGAAATCAATGCATACGTGCGCCGTCGCCGGCATCACGTCGGGCCGACCCGGACCGCGGCGATGCCATTCAGCACGAACTGCACCGAATAGGCGGCGAGCAGGATGCCGAGCAGGCGCGAGAGCACGGCGTTGCCGGTCCGTCCGAGGGTTCGCGCGATCAGGCCGGCGAAGGCGAAGCTCAGCATGCACAGCAGGCAGACTACGAGGACGATTGCGATGACGACGGCGAGCCTGGCCGCGTCAGCCGCGTTGCCGCTCAGCAGCAGCGTGGTCGCGATGGCGCCAGGCCCGGCCATCAGGGGGATGGCGAGCGGGAACACCGCGACGTCGGAGGCGTGCTCGGATATCGCCTTGTCGGCCTCGCGCGCCTCGCGGTGCGGGCGGTCGCCGAAGATCATGCGGTAGGAGACGCCGAACAGCAGTAGTCCGCCGGCGATCTGGAAGGCCGGGATGCCGATCCCGAGCTGGCGCAACAGCCAATTGCCGATCAGCGCGATCACCACCAGGATCGACGCCGCGATCAGCGGCGCGCGCAGCACGATCGCGCGCCTGTCCCGCTCCTCCATGCCGCCGCTCACGGCCAGGAAGGCCGGAACGAGGCCGACGGGGTCAACCACCAGCAACAGGGTCACGAACGCCGACAAGGCAAAATCGATCACGAAAGGGGCCCCCGAACTCTTCGCGGGCGGCGTCCGTCGGCCTGCCCCTGGGAGAACTACGTAAGCAGATTTCCCTACGAAAACGACCGAAATTTCGCTCCCACCCCACCTCGCCTATAGCTGCATCCAGGGCTGGTCTCGGCCCGCGAGGAGGCGTCGATGAACTCTTCCGTGTACAGCGCAGACCGTGCCACCCATTTGCGGATCCTGGTCGCGGCCCTGATCGCGAGCATCGGCATGGTCGTCTTCGCACTGGCCCTGCATGTCGGCAAGGACGAGGCCTACTCCGCCGCCGTTCGCGTCCATCCGAGCCACAAGGTCGAGGCGTCCGGCCAGTCAGTGCCCGCAAGCCGCATCTGAGGGAACGGCGTTTTCCGCGACCAACCTCGCCGGCTGCGCTGGATTTCCCGGCAACCAGCACCATATGCAGGCTTTCTGATCCCAGAGCCCGCCCATGCCGACCAACAATCCCCTGAACTGGATGCTCTCCGACGCTCTGGAGCAGCTCAACCGCGCCGAGCGGCTGCGCCAGCAATTCGGCCGCCAGGACGCCTACTGGGAGCCGCCGATCGACGTGCTGGAGACCGAGCGCGAGCTCCTGATCCTGGTCGCGCTGCCCGGCGTCGACCCGGAGAACGTGGAGACGGTGATCCATGACGGCGTGCTCGTCATCAGCGGCCGGCGCACGCTGCCGCCGGAGCTGCGCAACGCCCGCATCCACCGGCTCGAATTGCCGCAGGGACGTTTTGAGCGCCGCATCGCCCTGCCCCGCGGGCGCTATGCCATCAGCCGTTTCGTGATGGACGGCTGCGTCGCGCTGCGCCTGGCCAAATCCGCCTGAGGTCGATCATGGCAAACGAACAAGCCAACACCGCCGCCACCGAAGCCGCCAAGCTTCCGGACGACGCGCTGATCATCATCCCCGTCCGCAACATGGTACTGTTTCCTGGCGTGATCGCGCCGATCGCGATCGCGCGGCCGAAATCGATCGCCGCCGCCCAGCAGGCGCTGCGCGAGCAGCGCCCGATCGGCATCGTCCTGCAGCGCAATCCGGAGGCCGACGATCCCTCGCCGGACGATCTCTACCGGATCTGCACCGTTGCCAACATCGTGCGCTACATCACCGCGCCCGACGAGACCCACCACATCGTCTGCCAGGGCGTGCAGCGCGCCCGCATCCTCGACTTCCTGCCGGGGACGCCGTTCCCGGCGGCGCGGGTGCTGCAGATTCCGGAGCCGACCACGACCTCGCCGGAGATCGAGGCGCATTTCCTCAATCTGCAGCGCCAGGCGATCGAGGCGATCGAGCTGCTGCCGCAGGCTCCGCCGCAACTGATCGAGATGTTCCAGCAGACCACCGCGCCCGGCGCGCTGGCCGATCTCGCGACCTCCTACATGGACATCAAGCCAGCGGACAAGCAGGAGATCCTGGAGACCGTCGATCTCTCGGTGCGCATGGAGAAGGTTTCGAAACAGCTCGGCGAGCGGCTCGAAGTGCTGCGGATCAGCAACGAGATCGGGCAGAAGACCAAGGCCGCGTTCGACGAGCGGCAGCGCGAGGCGATCCTGCGCGAGCAGATGGCGACCATCCAGCGCCAGCTCGGCGAAGGCGACGGCAAGGCGGCCGAGGTCGCCGAGCTGACGGAGGCCATCGCCAAGGCCAAGATGCCGCCGGAAGCGGAGAGCCATGCGAAGAAGGAGCTGCGCCGCTATGAGCGCATGCCGGAGCAGGCCGCCGAATCCGGCATGGTGCGCACCTATCTCGACTGGCTGATCGAGCTGCCCTGGGCCCTGCCCGAGGAAAAGCCGATCGACATCGCGGAAGCCCGCCGCATCCTCGATGCGGATCACTACGGGCTCGAGAAGATCAAGAGCCGGATCATCGAGTATCTCGCCGTGCGCAAGCTCGCCCCGCAGGGCAAGGCGCCGATCCTGTGTTTCGTCGGACCGCCCGGCGTCGGCAAGACGTCGCTCGGCCAGTCGATCGCGCGCGCGATGGATCGCCCGTTCGTGCGCGTCAGCCTCGGAGGCGTGCATGACGAGGCCGAAATCCGCGGCCACCGGCGCACCTATATCGGGTCGCTGCCCGGCAACATCATCCAGGGCATCAAGAAGGCCGGCTCGCGCGCCTGCGTGATGATGCTGGACGAGATCGACAAGATGGGCCGCGGCGTGCAGGGCGACCCGTCGGCCGCCATGCTGGAAGTGCTCGATCCCGAGCAGAACGGGACGTTCCGGGACAACTATCTCGGCGTGCCCTTCGACCTGTCGCGCGTGGTGTTCATCGCCACCGCCAACATGCTGGAATCCATCCCCGGCCCGCTCTTGGACCGCATGGAGATCATCAGCCTCGCCGGCTACACCGAGGACGAGAAGCTCGAGATCGCGCAGCGCTATCTGGTGCGGCGGCAGCTCGAGGCCAACGGCCTGAAGGCCGAGCAGGCCGCGATCGAGCCGGAGGCCTTGAGGCTGATCGTCAAGGGCTACACCCGCGAGGCCGGCGTGCGCGCGCTGGAGCGGGAGATCGGCAAGGTGTTCCGGCACGCCGCAGTGCAGATCGCCGAAGGCACCTCGGCCAGGGTCGTGCTGACGGCCAAGGATCTCGTCGCCGTGCTCGGACAGCCGCGCTTCGAGGGCGAGATCGCGCTGCGCACCAGCGTGCCCGGCGTCGCCACGGGGCTCGCCTGGACGCCGGTCGGCGGCGACATCCTGTTCATCGAGGCGACGCGGGTGCCCGGCAAGGGCGCCCTGATCCTGACCGGCCAGCTCGGCGACGTCATGCGCGAGAGCGCCCAGGCCGCGCTGACGCTGGTGAAGAGCCGCGCGGCGCAACTCGGGATCGACCCGTCGCTGTTCGAGAAGAGCGACATCCACGTCCATGTCCCCGCCGGCGCGACGCCGAAGGACGGCCCGAGCGCGGGCGTCGCGATGTTCACGGCACTCGCCTCGCTCTTGACCAACCGCACCGTGCGCAACGACACCGCCATGACCGGCGAGATCTCGCTGCGCGGCCTGGTGCTACCGGTCGGGGGCATCAAGGAGAAGGTGGTCGCGGCGGCGGCGGCCGGGCTGAAGCGGGTGATGCTGCCGGCGCGCAACAAGCGGGACTTCGACGACATCCCGAAAGGCGCGCGGGAGAGCCTCGAATTCGTCTGGCTGGAGCGTGTCGACGAAGCGGTCGCGCAGGCGCTCGGCCAAGCCGCGCAGCAGGTCGAGGCGGCCGAGTGAGATCGTTCGGCAAACCCCGATCCTGAGCCTATCGCGCAAGGCCCGACCGAGGCGAAAGCCAGGCGCCGCAAGGGCTAATCCCTCCGCTTCACCCTCGCGGCGCCCCAAAACAAAAGGCCCCCTCTTGGCAAGGGGGCCTTTGCTTTTGGCTGGTTAGGCCACGGCGTCCTTGGCGGCCTTGACCGGGCGGGCGCGGACGATCTTCCGGGCCGGCTTGGCCTTGAACATCATCTCCTCGCCCGTGAACGGGTTGGTGCCCTTGCGCGCCTTGGTGGCGGGCTTCTTGATGACGACGAACTTGGCGAAGCCGGGCATCAGGAAGATGCCGTTCTTCTTCAGCTCCTTGTGACCGACGTCGGTCAGCGTATCCATGACGTTCTTGACGTCGCGCTTGGACAGCTCGGTGCTGGTCGCGATCTTCTCGATCAGCTGCGATTTCGACATTTGGGTTGGCATCGTGTCTCCTCTGATTCGTTGCCGGTTGCATATTAGACCAACCGTTGAAGGCCCAGAGCCTTCTGCACAGTTTTGTCGCGATTTTACGGGCTTTTTTGGCCCCCTGTGACAAAAACCCTGCTTTTTAGCCGCTTCCGGAGCGGATGGCGTCCAAACCAGCGGATTTTGCCGTGTTTCAAAGGCCCGCAAGACACCTTGCTAAAGCTGATTCTGTGCTTTCGACAAGCAACGACCGGCCCCTTTGTGCAGGGGCCGGTCGCGAGATCACCGCCAAATCGAGGCTCAGACGCGCTCGATGATGATGGCCGGCGCCATGCCGCCGGCTGCGCACATCGTCACCAGACCGCGCCTGAGGTCGCGCCGCTCGAGCTCGTCCAGCACCGTGCCGATCAGAATCGAGCCGGTGGCGCCGATCGGATGGCCGAGCGCGATCGAGCCGCCGTTGACGTTGACCTTGGCGCGGTCGAGCTCGAGGTCGCGGATGTATTTTTCCGCAACCACCGCGAACGCCTCGTTGATCTCGAACAGGTCGATGTCGTCGAGCGTGAGCCCGGCCTTGGCCAGCACCTTGCGCGTGGCGGGCACCGGCGCGTTCAGCATCAGGGTCGGCGAGTCCCCCATGTTGGCCATCGCGACGACGCGCGCGCGAGGCTTCAGGCCATGCGCCTTGGCGTAACCGGGCGAGGCCAAAAGGATCGCGGCGGCGCCGTCGACGACGCCGGAGGAGTTGCCGGCGTGGTGCATGAAGTCGATCTCGAGATCGGGGTACTTCTGCAGGATCAGGCCGCGATAGGTCGTGCCCCTGTCGTCGAGCGCGTAGTCGGCGATCGCCGGGAAGGCCGGCTTCAGCGCCGCGAGCCCTTCCATCGTGGTCTGCGGCCGCGGATACTCTTCGTGGTCGAGCGCGAGGCTGCCGTCGTCGCGATGCACGGGCACGAGGCTCTTCTTGAAATGGCCGGCCGCAATGGCGCTTGCGGCGCGCTTCTGGCTCTCCAGCCCGAGCGCATCGACGTCCTGCCGGGTGATGCCTTCCATGGTCGCGATCGCATCGGCGCAGACGCCCTGATGCGACTGCGGATGCATGGCGCGCAGATGCAGGTTGCCGTTGTCCATCATCATCGGGCCGGAGCCGCGCCGGCCTTCCATCGACATCATCTCGCAGCCGCCGGCGATGACGAGATCCTCGGCGCCCGCCATGATCGAGGCCGCCGCCATGTTGACGCTGGTGATGCCGGAGCCGCAGAAGCGGTCGAGCGTCACGGCGCTGGCGCGGATGTCGTAGCCGGCATCGAGCGCCGACATGCGCCCGAGGTCGCCGCCCTGGGTTGCGACCTGCGCGCTGCAGCCCCAGACGATGTCGTCGACCTCGGCGGTGTCGATGCCGGTGCGCTCGGCGAGCGCGCGCAATACGGTGGCGCCGAGCCGCTGCGGATGGATGCCCGACAGCGCTCCCTTGCCGGCCTTGCCCACGCCCCGCGGCGTCCTGCAGGCATCGATGATCAGCGCGTCCACCATGGCGTTATCCTCTTCTTCTTGAACGGTCGAAGGCGTTTTGAATCAGGGGACGGGTGGAGTCAATGCGTGGGGCCGCGCAGCCCTGCCCCGCGCGGAGAAGGCCTTTCCGCAAACTCGCGGTTCAACCCCATGCACAGTGGAAATACCGTCGCCGGATGACCCATTGCCCATGCGAAAAAGCGCTTGACCGTCGGGCAAATCGGCCCGCGACAGGCAATCACGCCGCGCCCGCGGTCCTCTTCAGATGCATTGCCGCAAAGTCCAGGTACCAGTCGAGGCAGCCGGGATTGGCCATCGCGTCGCGGTTGATGACCTTGTCCACGGGCTGCCCGAGCAGCAGCTTCTTGATCGGCAGCTCCTGCTTCTTGCCGGACAGTGTGCGTGGAATTTCGGCGACCGCGAAGATCTCGTCCGGCACGAAGCGGCGCGACAGGCCGGCTTCGACCGCTTCCCTGATCTTCGCCTTCATGCCGGCGTCGAGCGCAACGCCTTCGCGCAGCACCACGAACAGCGGCATGTAGCTGTCGCGACCGAGATATTCGAGATCGACGACGAGGGAATCGAGCACCTCCGGCAAGGCCTCGATGGCCGAGTAGAGCTCACTCGTCCCCATGCGCAGGCCGTGGCGGTTGATGGTGGCGTCGCTGCGGCCGAAGATCACGCAGGACCCGTCCGGGTTGACCTTGAGCCAGTCGCCGTGGCGCCAGACCGGCCCACGTCCGCTGCCGTCGAAATTGTCCGGAAACGTTTCGAAATAGCTGGCGCGATAGCGTGCATCGCCCGTGTCGTTCCAGAAACGAAGCGGCATCGACGGCATCGGCTCGGTACAGACGAGTTCGCCGACCTCGTCGATGACCGGCTTGCCCTGGTCGTTGAAGGCTTCCACGGCCGCGCCAAGCGCCCGGCATTGCATCGCTCCGGGCGTCTGCGGCAATTCGCGGTTGCCGCCGATGAAGGCACCGGCGAAATCGGTGCCGCCGGAGATGTTGGCCCACCAGATGTCGGACTGCGCCGTGCTGCAGTTGATCTCCGAGAGCGCCGCGAAGCGCCGATTGAACCAGGCTTGCGTGTCGGCGCTGAGCGGCGAACCGGTCGAACCGAGGCAGCGCAAATGCGAGAGGTCGCCGGCGGCGGCGAGATCGATCTCCGCCTTGGCGCAGCTTGCGAAGAACGCCGCACCCGCGCCGAAGAACGTCGATTTCGATTCGGCGACGAAGCGCCAAAGCGTGGTCCAGTCCGGCTTGTCCTTGGAGCCGGCGGGGCTGCCGTCGAAGATGCAGCATGTGGTGCCGTTCAGGAGGCCGCCGACCTGGCTGTTCCACATGATCCAGCCGGTCGAGCTGTACCAATGGTAGCGCTCGCCAAGGGAGTTTTGATGGTGGGAGCAGCCGATGTCGTTGTGCAGGCCGAGCAGAGGCAATGCCACGACGATGATGCCGCCATGACCATGCACGATCGGTTTCGGCAGACCCGTGGTGCCGCTGGAATAGACGATCCAGAGCGGATGGTCGAAAGGAAGCCAGTCGGGCTCGAACGCATCGATCGCAGCACCCGTCATGGCGAGAATGTCCGAGAGCAGGACGCCCGACGATGACGCTCCGGCGACGGCGTCGCCATGCAGGATGACGTGCTCGACCGTCGGCAGGGACCGCCGGAGCTCGTCGATGACGCCGCTGCGGTCATGCCGCCGGCCGGCATAGGTGACGGCATCGCAGGCGATCAGCACCGTTGGTTCAATCTGCTTGAAGCGATCGATCACGGCGGGGGCCGCCATGTCGGGAGCACAGACGCTCCAGATCGCGCCGATGCTGGCCGTCGCAAGGAAAGCGACGACGGTCTCGGGAACGTTGGGCAGATAGGCCGCCACGCGATCGCCGGGCTTCACGCCTTGCGCGCGCAGGTGAAGGGCCATCGCAGCCGCCTTGCGCTTGAGCTCCGGCCAGCTCGTTTCCGCGAGCTTCCCGTTCTCGCCGGCGCTGACGATCGCGGGCTGGCCCGCGGCATGCGCCGCCTCGACGTGCCGAAACACCTGGCGAGCGTAGTTGACGGACGCTCCCGGAAACCAGACCGCGCCGGGCATCCTGCGCTCGGCGAGCACGGCCGAAAATGGCGTGGGCGATTGCAGGTCGTAGTAGTCCCAGATACTGCGCCAGAACCCGTCGAGATCGCGAACCGACCATTGTCGCATGTCCTCGAAGCTCCCGAAGCTCAGGCGACGCGTTTCTTCGAGCCATTGGCGATAGAGGGCGATTTGAGGAACGTAAGCAGGTGCCATGAACGGATCCGGATCGTATTGCAGGCCGACCCTAGCATGGGGAACCGAGCGCGGGAAATGCGTTTGCCCACCGGGAGCGCACGGATGAATCGCGCTACGCCCCTGCCGCATTGGTCGCGATGACGTTGCGGTAGAAGGACGCGCTGAGCTTTGGCGTGCGGACCTGCGTGTCGAAATTGACGTGATAGAGGCCGAACCGCTTGTTCAGCCCGAACACCCATTCGAAATTGTCCATCAGGCTCCAGAGGAAATAGCCCTTCACCGGCACGCCCTCGCTCGTCGCACGCTGCAGCTGCGCGAGATAGTTGCGCAGGTACATGATGCGATCGGTGTCGTGGATCTTGCCGTCGGGCCCGACCTCGTCCTCGCCCGAGGTGCCGTTCTCGCTGATGTAGATCGGTCCCGTCTTCCAGATGCCGGCGGCGAGCCGCGGCACCCAGTAGATCGTCTCGGGCCCGATGCGCAGCCAGTCCGAATTCATGTGCGGAAAGGATTTCGGGAACGGCAGCAGCGCAAAGCCCGCGCCCTGGTCGGAAGCGACCACATAGTGCTGCGGCGCGTAGATGTTGAGGCCGAGGAAGTCGACCGGCGAGGAGATGATCTTCAAGTCCTCCGCCGAAAATTTCGGCGCGTTGGCGCCGGCGAACTTCAGGAAGGCGTCGGTGTACCTGCCTTCCAGGATCACGCCGAGATAGCTCGCATTCATCTCGCGTAGCGCGATTGCCGCGGCGCGCACGTTTTCCGGCGTGTCGATCGCGGGGATGCAGGCATCGATGTTCTCGGCCGGGCCGACCTTGGTGCCGCTGCGGCCGTGCGCGCGCACCGCCTGCACGGCAAGCCCGTGCGCCAGCGCGCTGTTGTGCCGGGCCTGGTTGACCTCTGCTTGCGACAGTTGCAGCCCCGGCGCATCGATGCCGCTGCCGTAACCGAAATAGATGAAGCGGCCGCTCTCGTTCAGCGTGAACACGTGCTTGACGCGATCGGTCAGCCGCTCCGCGACATAGGCTGCGTAGCTGCCGAAGGCCTTGCAGGTCTCGGCCGATCGCCAGCCGCCGAAGCGATCCTGCAGCGATTGCGGCAGGTCCCAGTGATAGAGCGTGAGCCAGGGTGTGATGCCGTTCGCCAGCAGCTCGTCGATCAGCTTGTTGTAGAAGTCGAGCCCCTTCGGGTTCGGCTTGCCGTCGCCGTCGGGAAACACCCGCGGCCACGCGACCGAAAAACGGTAGGCCTTGCAACCGAGCTCCCTGATCAGGCGGATGTCGCCCTTGTAGCGGTGAAAATGCTCGTTGGCGCGGTCGCCGTTGCTGCCGTCCTCGATCTTGCCGGGGATGCGGGTAAAACTGTCCCAGATCGAGGGCCCTCGTCCGTCCTCGTTGACGGCGCCCTCGACCTGATAGGACGACGTCGCCGTCCCCCAGACGAAGCCCGGCGGGAAACCGCCTGCCTGACGCGCCGCCGCTTGCGGCTTTGCTTCTGCCGATTGCACGGGACTTGCCATTCCTGCTGCCGACAGCCCCGCGATCTTCGCAAACTGGCGACGCGAGACTTTCTTTGACATCTATGCTTCTCCGAACCCGCCCGCTTTGAGCTGGCACAATGCCCAGTCCCGGGCGGTTTGAGAAGCGGGTTGCAAGGGGCGTTGCTGCGAGAGTCGCGGGCGGCGCCATGCGACTCTAGTCAGGCACGGTCGCCCCCGGGGCTCAGCGAGCGTGGATCGGCAGATCGGCTACCGCCATCGATGAAACTGCCGCAGGCCGCGAAGCCTGCGGCTCACCACTCGTACTGCCAGCCCGGCTGGGTCATGCTGACGCGCGCGCCCCTGAGGCCGCCGGGGGCGTTGCGGTCCAGGAGATCGGCGATCGTCGACGTCGTCTGGATCGCCCGCCATCCGCTGCTGGAAAAGGTCTCCAGATTGAACACGTGTTCCGACAGCAGAGGGTTGGTCAACGCTTGCGAGAACGCGTCGACCGCCACCATGCGCAGGATCAGCGGCGGCAGCGGCGAGTTCCTGACGGTGTCTTCGCAGAACAGCCCCGGATAGAACTCGATGCGGTCGGGGCTGCCGTAGACGTCGCCGAGGAGCTCGGCGAGCCTCGGGTTCGACGTCACGTCCTGAAAGCTCTCCGGGCGTTTCAATCCGACATATTCCCGATAGTCGCCGTAGGGGCCGATCGCACAGGTACGGCCCTGCTCGATCCCGGCCTGCTCGACCGGCAGCAGGACGTCGGCCGAGTTGAACGGGCCGAGCTGGGCGGCAGGCTGGCCGGCGAATTCGGAGAACGACTCGACGAGACCGCGCGCGAGCATCAGGCCGTTGTTGAACAGGGTCGTGCCGAGCGGGCGCAGCGCGCCGTCCCATTGCACCTGATCCGGCAGCAGCGAATGCCAGCGGTAGAGAAGGCTGAACTCGGTGGTGATCCAGTTCGTCCGGTACCACCTGGCCTTATAGCCCACGGTCGCGTCCGCGCTGAACCGGAACGGGGACGGCGCGATGTGATTGATGTACTCCTCGACGACGATCTTGATGAAGATCGCAATGAGCGTATTGCGGGCGACTTGAAAGACCCGCTCGTCGTCCCAGTCGCCATGATCGCGCTCGATCAAGCCGGCGAGCCTGTTGTGCTCGCGCAGCAGGAGCGTGTTGAGCATCGCCACCTGCGGCGTGGCGTTGGCGCGGTCGCCGCCGAAGGCGAACAGTCTTGCGCGCAGCGCCGGATCCGTCTCGGGGCTGATGCCGAGGGGCTGGTCGAGACGCGAAAACTCCGGATCGGGATTGCCTTCGACCGGATACAGGAACGGCGCGTACTCCTCGCCCCTGATCTGCTGCGACTTGAGGCGGCCCCGCTCTCCGCGCGCCTGCGACTTCAGCCGCAAGGCGTCGGTCTGCGCCAGGGTGCGCCCGTAGAGCGGGCAGAGATCGATCTGGTGGTTCGACGTGTTCTGCAGCCGCAAGGCCTGCGGTTCGCCTTCCGACGTGTCCGGCATCCGCGTGCGGATGAACCCGTCCGTCAGGTATTGCGCGAAGGCCGGAAACAGGCACGTCGACTTGGCGCTCAGCCGCTGCTGACCCGCCGGGCGCCGGAAGATCTCGACGACGCGCGCCGAATCCGGCAGGCCCATCATGTGCACGGCGGGAAGATGCCGCGCGCTGAAGCTCGTGTCCGTCAGCGAGCGCCAGGACGTGTAGTCGTGCACCGTGCTCCAAGGATGAGGCCGGTTGCGGGAGACGTTGACGGTCGCGTTGATCATCAGGCGGTTGATGAAACGCGCCAGCGCAGGCCAGCGCGCCGCGAGCCACGCAACCAGCCGGACGATCCAGGACGGCAATAATTCAAACATAATCATTTCTCCAAAAAACCACTCAAGGTTGATGGATGGCACCGGGCGCGTCAAGGCACGGCCGGCCGGCGGCCGGCCTGCAAGAGCGGTCAAATTTTGGTGTGGGACCGGCACATTCGCGCCGGACTCAATCGGCGACGCACGGCGTAGATGGCGTGTGCCTGAACGGTCCGAGGCCGTCGCGCGCCTTCCGCGCGACGACGATTCACCCGCGCCTCAGAACGTCGCCCGCAGGCCCGCATAGAATGCGCGGGGCCTTGCCGGACTCAGCGAGCGCGGGTCGTTGAACTGCGCGCCGCCATTGGCGAAGTTGGGCACGGCGGTGGTGTCGAAGAACGTGCCGTAGGTCGCGTAGCGATTGTCGAACAAATTGTCGACGCGGCCGTAGAGCTGGACGGTCTTGTTGACCTGATAGGAGGTACGCAGGTTGAACACGGCGTAGCCGGGCAGCTTCGCCGCCTGGTTGGATTCGTCGCCGACCAGATACTGGCTGGAGACGAACAGCGCATCGCCGCCGACCTTCCAGGCGTCGGTCACGGCATAATCGACGCCGGCCTTGATGCGATGGCGCGGCACGGCGGGAATCTGGTTGCCCGGCACGACCTGGATGGTGCCGGTCGTCGGATCGGCAAACGGGCTGTTGGACGACAACTGCAGCGCGTCGAGGAAGCGCGCATCGACGAAGGCGTAGCTGGCGTGGAACTGCAGCGCCGCGGACTTCAGATTGACCTCGGCCTCGAAACCCTGTCGCCGCGTCGAGCCGACGTTCTGGAAGAAGCCGAAACCCTGCCGGCCGGCGACGGGAAGGCCGAGAATGTCGTCATAGTTGGTGGCGCGAAAGCCGCCGATCTTCCAGCCGAGCGTGCCGACGTTCAATTCCTTGCTGCCGCGCAAGCCGGCCTCCACCGTCCTGGACACGACCTGCTTCAACTCGGGATCGGAGACCAGGAACGACGCGATCAGGCACGGGTTCGCGGGGTCGGCGCAGCCGAGCTCGAGCGGGGTCGGCACGCGGTTGGCTTCGGAATAGCCGGCATAGGCGGTCAATTCCGGCGTGATCTTGTAGGTGCCGCCGATCACAGGGTTGAAGCGCGTGTAGAGATGATCGCCGTTGAGCGCGGTGCCGAGCTGGTCCTCCAGCGTGATGCGGGCGGCATTGTACCGTCCGCCCGCCGTGAGCGCGAAGGCATCCGTCACGTTGAAGGTATCGAGCGCGTAGAGGCCATTATACTGATTGACGGTGCGCAAGCCCACCGGACCGATGAACCCCGTCGTCGGATTGCCCGACGGCCCCAGGAACACGCCGCTGCCGGAGACGACGAAATTCGTGCCGATCGATCCGAGCTCGGCCGAGGCATTGAATCGCGTGACGCTGGCGTCGTAGCTCGCCCCCATCACGAAACGGTTCTCGTGCCCGAGCAATCGATCGCCGTTGGTCGCCTGCCCCGATACGCCGAAGGTGGTCGAGCGCGTCGTGGTGCGGTCCAGTTCGCCGAGCAGCGTGCCCGGTGCAAAGGGATTGGCGAGCTGACCGCCGTTCACGCCGTTGGCCGCCGTGGCGCCGTCGCCAAGGCACAGCAGCGTCGCGTCGGCCGTGCATTCCTCCACCGACGTCGGGTTGCCGTCCGTCACGTGCTGCTCGAACCGGCGCACATGGGCGGTGCCTTCGAGGGTCCAGGTCGGCGTCGCCTCGACCTTGCCGGTCAGGTTGAGGTAGCCCACCTTGTTGGCCGTGGTCTGCGGCGAGGTGTAGACGGCACCCCAATATTGCTGCAGCAATTCGGCGGGGACGGTCGCGGTCGCGCCAAAATGGTTGCTGGCGACCCCCATGTTGACGTGGAACTCGCTGGTCTCGTTCTTGTAGGCGACGTCGCCGTAGAAGCGGCGCACGTCGGAGACCGAGAAATTGCGGAAGCCGTCGTCGTGCAGGCCTTCGAGCGCGGCGTAGACGGCGTAGTTCTCGTCGAGCTGCTTGCCCCATTGCGCCGAGCTCTGCAGGCGGCCGAACGAGCCGCCCATGGCGTCGATCTCGGCGCCCTGATAGGCGAAACCGTCCTTCATCTGCAGATTGATTGCGCCGCCGAGCGCGTTGAGGCCGAAGGCGGGATTGTTGGTGACGACGGTGACGGAGCGGATCGCGGCGGTCGGGATCAGGTCCCAGTTGACGCTGTCGGCAAAGGCCTCGTTGATGCGCACGCCGTTCTGATAGACGGCGAGTCCCTGCGGCGTGCCGACCACGGGCGAGGCGACGAAGCCGCGGAATTCGACGTTGGGTTGGAACGGATTGCCGGTGACTTCGGTGATGTTGACGCCCGCGACGTCGTCGCGCAGCGCGTCGGTGACGTTGAGCGAGCCGGTACGCTTGATCTGGTTGGCGTCGACGGCGTTGATGGCGGACGGCACCTTGTCGACGTCGAGACCCTTCGCGGTGCCGGGCGACGTCGGGTAGACGTAAAGCCGTGTCGTTGGAGCGGCGACCCGCGACGGGGTTCGCGGCGCATTGCGCTTCGCCGTCGTCTGCGGCGCGGTCACCTCGACGGCCGGCAGGTTCTGGACGTTGGTCTCCTCGTCCTGGGCGGCGACAGCCGCGTCGGCCCCGAGCACCATCCCCGTCGAGAGCGAGGCAATGAGGATCCTTCGCGCGCCCATCCCTGCAGTTCCATCCGCAACGCCGGCTGTCGTCGTTCGCCGTTTGGTTGCGACGATAGTAATCGGCCCATGCCGACGCGCCAGCCACAAAAGGTCCGGCGGTTTTCGTACCCGGCTTCCCGTTCGGATCGGGAATTCTTCCCGATCCGGCCGCCGGGCGATCAGCTCCCGGCCGTCGGAACCAGCGCCTCCACGGTGACGCCGCCCTCGCCGGACGCGACGTCGAGCGTGCCGCCCAGCGCCAATATCCTCTCGCGCATGCCGATCAGGCCGAAGCCGAGCCTCTGGCCCGGCTCCATGCCGCGGCCGTTGTCGCGGATCCGCACCCGCGCGCAGCCGCGTCCGTCGCGCGGGCCGCTCGCTTGCGCGGCCGGCTCGACGGTGACGCTGACCGAGGTCGCACCGGCATGGCGGAAGACGTTGGTGAGCGCCTCCTGGACGATGCGGTAGATGGTGAGGTCGGCGGTCTCGCCGGTCGCGCCCAGCGCGGGCGAGATCGCGGCGTCGATCGTCACGTCCGGATGCAATTCGCGCCAAGGCCTCAGCAGCGCCTCGAGCGCCTGGCGCAGTCCGAGCTCGGCAAGGCCCACCGGCCGCAGCCGCTCGAGGACGCGGCGGTTGAACTGCTGCAGCGCGTTGACCTGCTCCAGGATGGCGCCGCCGTGCTTGCGCACGGCGTCCGCGGTCGGCGTATCCGACAGCCTTGCCAGCGCGGTGGCGTGCGCGCGCAGCGAGAACAGATACGGCCCGAACTCGTCGTGCAGCTCGCGCGCGATGTCCTTGCGCTCGATGTCCTGCAGCGACACCGCGCGCTCGGCAAGCCGGCGCTTGTCCTCGACCGCCTGCCCGAGGGTCGCGGCAACGTGGTTCAGGCGGGTGCAGATCGCCGCGAGCTCGGGCGCGCCGCCGGGCTCGACGCGCGCATCGTAGCGGCCGGCCTCGAGCTCGGTCATGGCCTGAGACAGCGACTGCAGCGGCGCCAGCGCGCGGCTGACCACGGTCATCACCACGAGAAGCAGCGCCAGCGCGATGGCCGAGCCCACCTCGAGCTGGGTCACGATGCCGTCCCAGATCTCGGCGATCTCGTCGTTCGGATGCGAGGTGATCACCAGCGAGCCGGGCTTGCCCCGGATCGACACCGGCACGCTGACCGCCGTCTGCTCGGGATGGACCAGGCCGACGAACCAGGCCGGCGGCGCGCGCGCGCCGTCGTCCGCCGCGGCCGGCAGCGAGGTCAGCCCGTTGCCGTCGGCATCGCGCAGCGCGATGCTGACGTGGCGCAGCCGGTTGAAGTCGCGCGCGATCTGGTCCAGCTTGGCGTCCGGATCGGGCGCCTCCTTCAGGTCCGCGACGATCATGCCGACGAATTCCCGCGCCAGGCGGATGACGCTCTGATCCTCGGCCTGGACGCGCGGCCCGGCCTCCGCGACCTGCCGCGCGACGCTCACCGCGAGCCCCAGCGCAAGCAACAGCGCCAGCAAAACGTTGATGCGCCCGCGCAAGGATAGATTCTGCCACATTGCCTTCGCCCGCTGCCTGCGACGCCCGTTTCGCCGTCCCGGGAACGTTGACAGACCCGAAACGCCCGATGTCTAATCCGACCGTACAGCAATCCCGGCCCGACGCGACGCAAAAACGGGCCGCGGAGCGTCCGGGGAAACGCCGATGCGCATTCTGATCGTCGACGATCATCCCATCGTCGCCTCCGGCTGCCGGGCCGTGCTGGCCGACGAAGGCGAGATCGACATCCTGGAGGCCGCCGACGCCGAGAGCGGCGAGTGCGTGTTCATCGTCGAGCGCCCCGACATCTCCGTGATCGACATCAACCTGCCGACCGTCTCCGGCTTCGAGCTCGCGCGCCGCATCCTCGAACGCGCGCCCGAGGCCCGCATCATCATGTTCAGCATGAACG